>CALWMX010000026.1 GCA_944382105.1 uncultured Butyrivibrio sp. | reverse complement strand
AAAAGAATTATATATGGCTCACCGGTAAAATTTAAATTCAGGAGCCGGCAGGAGCAGACAGAAAGGACCGAAACAGGAATTTATGGAAAAGAAACCGTTTGTAACCAAAGAAAAAATCGAAGAAATTGTAAAACAGTATCCGACGCCTTTTCACATTTATGATGAAAAGGGAATACGTGAAAACGCTGCCAGGGTAAAGCAGGCATTTTCATGGAATAAGGGCTTGAAGGAATATTTTGCGGTTAAGGCTACGCCTAATCCGTTCCTTATCAATATTCTGAGAGAGTATGGTTTCGGAGTTGACTGTTCGTCGATGACGGAGCTTATGCTTTCCAATGCCATAGGCTGCAAGGGCGATGACATAATGTTTTCATCCAATGACACTCCGGCAGAAGAATTTGTCTATGCAAGAGAAATAGGCGCCACAATAAATCTTGATGATTTTACACACATTGATTTTCTTGAGAGAACGGCAGGAATTCCGGAAACCATAAGCTGTCGTTTTAATCCGGGCGGATATTTTGCCATTGCCAACTCGATTATGGACAACCCGGGAGATGCCAAGTACGGCTTCACTAAGGAGCAGCTTATAGATGGCTTTAAAATACTTAAAGAAAAGGGCGCAAAGAAATTCGGCATCCACGCTTTTCTTGCCAGCAACACGGTAACCAACGAATATTATCCGGAGCTGGCCAGAATCCTTTTTGAACTGGCTGTGGAATTGAGGGATAAGACAGGCTGCGACATCAGATTCATCAATCTTTCCGGCGGAGTAGGCATCCCTTACAAGCCGGATGCCGAACCTAACGATATCCTTGCCATAGGAGAGGGAGTACGTAAAGTATATGAAGAGGTGCTCACTGCCAACGGTATGGGCGATGTGGCAATTTATACCGAAATGGGAAGGTTTATGATGGGACCTTACGGCGGACTTGTGACAAAGGCAACACATGAGAAGCACACTTACAAGGAATATATCGGATGTGACGCATGTGCCTGCAATCTTATGCGTCCGGCCATGTACGGCGCATACCATCACATAACGGTTCTCGGCAAGGAAAACGAGCCTTGCGACCATAAGTACGACGTTACGGGCTCGCTTTGCGAAAATAATGATAAATTCGCAATAGACAGAATGCTTCCCAGGATTGAAATGGGAGACTATCTTTTTATTCATGATACGGGAGCCCACGGCTTTGCAATGGGATATAACTATAACGGCAAACTCCGCTCCGCTGAGATACTTCTAAAGGAAGACGGAAGTTTCCGGCTTATAAGAAGAGCGGAAACTCCTCAGGATTATTTCAGGACGTTCGATTGCTTCGACATCCTGGATTCTATCCTTAAAAAATAAATAATACAGTATTTTATGTTAGGGAGATTTACATGGCTGAATTAATTACGGCAGTTAATGAATTACTGAAGGGAAAAAAGGTTGAGGATAACATAGGCGTTTACTGTAACGGTATTTCTTCGCTTTACAAAAGCATCGCCTACCTGAAGCTTTCCATGAACTACCATATTTTTTCGGAAGTATACGAAGAAATAGAGCCTGACAAAAAACATGTGATACAGCCTGTTGTAAACAGGATTCAGGAGCTGATAGGCGGGCTTGTGAATTTAAAAACGGTTGATGAGCAGGCGATTGAAAAGGCGAAAAGCGTCAGGGCGCGACTTGTAAATGTCATGGAAATCCTTACGGCATATGCGGACCGTTTCCAGATATACGAGTACATACTTAACCGGGTGGAATATAAATTCAAACCGTCAGTTTACGACAGCTCATACTATAATTCACAGCTTGAAAAGGATATTGAACGGTATGTTCTGAGCGATAAAGACAATTCCGTAATCAATATGAAAATTTCCATGATTGTAAGCCAGCTCCCTATGCGGCTGTCCAGAGGCAAATTCTTTGATATCATTGAGAATGCCCTGTCAATATATAAAGGCAGCGAACGGTCGTCGCTTATTGATTTTACATATATGATAAGAACGGCAGGGATGCTGTACAGACCCGAGGGCTTTGAAGCCGAATTTCCCGAGCTGAGGGCCGCGGAAAAAGACCTTTCTTCAATTGATTATGAGAATATCGACGAGGAAAGCTGCGGCATGGCCAGGCTTAAGCTTGACGAGGTCACCGCGCTGGTCGAAAGCTACTCGGACGCCTGCGTAATGCTTACAAGCGTTGTCAACGATCTGTATTCCATAATCCTTTGCGCCGGTTCAGACGTGATTGATGATGAGCAGAATGAAATTATCAGGAACATAATTTCGGAGGACTTTGCGGTTATAAACGGAAGCGGCACAAGAAGCGGCAATGAGGGAAAATGGCTTGAAAAGCTTGAAGGCGAACAGGAACGCATGAGCCGTATGCTTTACACGCCGGACAGTACGATAGAAGAAATAGAAAGCATTAATTACGATGCCATTGTGCGTATGGGAGCGGAAGCGGAATTTGAGAGGCTTAAGACCGTAAGCCGCCTTCAGTCCGCAAGCACATTTGCACTGTTAGATACCTCAAATAAAGATACGGTGAATGCCGATGAAGCGTATGTGGCCGAAACGGCGGCAGAACTGACTGCAGAATTTACCGGACTTTTTGATAATATGGGCAGAATGTCAAGACGCGCGGTTATGGCGTCGGTTATGGGAAATCTTCCGGTATTTTTCAATAATCTGGATGAATTTAAGGAATATGTGCATGTGGCTCTTATGCAGTGCGGCGATGAAGCCGAAAAGCAGGCTTGTATGGTGCTTATAAATATGATTGTTTCCGGTGATTGATATGTATTGGTATAAAAATCTTTATTTTGGCGACAATGCAAAAGAAAAGTCAAAAGAACTCATACATGCGCTGAAGCACAAAAAAACCGTTCCGGATTTGTACGTGGCAGTATTGTCGGATACAAACGGTAACCTTATGGACATATATGAATGGTCACATTTTCTGACAGGCGGACCGTTGGCAAAAAGGTTTCGCAGAATTTTCAGAAATCACTCTGTTTTCGGCAGAAAAAAACCTTATATAGTCGGAATTGCAATCGGATATTCCGACGCGCTTGAGCTTGTCAGGCATATTATAGATGATATATACCGTGATACAGGAGGATTTGATGTGGCGGAATACTTCAGAAATAAATAAGACTTTGTATCGTTTCGGATACAAGGAATAACCGACCGGCGACTGAAAGGTTTGGGATAAAATATGACTTTTTTAACTGTATTGCTCACGGTGCTCAAGATAATCGGCATTGTAACGGGCAGTATTATCGGCATTGTACTGCTGTTGCTGCTGTGGCTTATCCTCTCACCGATAAAATACAAGGGCAGAATCAAATATACCGGCAAAACGGATATTATTATAAAAGCGAGCTATCTCTGCCATATCATCACGTTTTTCTGCACTGTAAATGAAGACGGCAAACGTCTTGATTTCAGAATATTCGGAAAAAGCCTTTTGAACAGGAAACCAAAAAAGCCATCCAAAAGCAGGAAACGCAGACGCTGCAAACATCCGGCAAGCAGTAATTCTCCTGCGCGGCATAGAACGCCTGAGAATTCCGTGTATACGGAAAATAAAGCGCTATACGAAAAAACCGGACAAACCGAAACAGTCAGGCACGAGGGAGCTTCCGGGAATACTGAAAGTTCCGGAAACAGAGAAATTTCTTTCCGTCATGACAGCGCAGGCAGTCAAAATGTGCCTGACATTAAGGAAACACCACCTGAAAAGATACCAAAGAAAAACAAAAAAAATGTTTTCAAAAAGCTCAGGGACATATATAATAAGCTTAAAGTCAGGATTGCTGCGTTTATCGATACGGTAAAAAGGCTTCTCGAAAAAAGGGACAGGCTTATTGCCGAGATTGAGGACGCAGATAACAGGGAGGCAGTGAGCTTTGCGCTTAATATGGTCAAGAAATTCCTGAAACACATTCTGCCGCGAAAGCATAAGGTTTATCTGCGTTTCGGCACGGGGGACCCGGCCAGAACTGGGGAACTGCTCGGTCTTATGTGTGCGTTTGCCGCGCTGCTCGGGCTTAACCTCGAAGCGGAGCCCGACTTTGAGAATAAAATTATGGAATGTGATATTCCGTTCAAAGGCCGTATCAGTATACTGGTTGTGGGAATCTGGATTTTGCAGATATACAGGAACCGGAAATTCATGGCCTTTTTAGACAGAATCAGAAACCGCTAATATTGTTTTTAAGGAGGATATATTATGGCTGACAACAAATTTGATACAACTGTGGCTTCATTGTTTAAAGGAATGGACGGCTTTCTTTCTGCCAAAACCGTGGTGGGAGAGCCTGTGACGGTAAACGATACAATAATTCTTCCGTTGGTTGACGTATCTTTCGGCGTAGCAGCCGGGGCAGGGAGCAACGACAGTAAAAACAAAGCCGCAGGCGGAATGGGCGGCAAAATGAGTCCAAGCGCCGTGCTCGTAATACATGACGGAATTACCAGACTTGTCAATGTAAAAAATCAGGATTCCGTGAGCAAAATTATCGATATGGTTCCTGATATCCTTGACAAAATCAAAAGCTTCAAGGATGGCAGAAAGGATCCTGACATAGAAAAAGCAGTAGATAATATGATGAATGAATAACATAAGCCTTCTATTTCATATAATATACTAACTACGTACGTCAGGTGGCTGTATTTTGAAAAGAGTTATCGGATTTGCTTTGTTTTTTGTCGGCATCGGAATGATAGCAGGGCTTTTTATAGAGAGCGTCTTCTGGAGCGTGTGCATAATAATCGGACTGCTGGTAATAGGGTATAATTTATTTGTAAGCTGTCCAAAGAAACACCGCTGATTTTTATGCTCATCCCGGAAAATAACAACCGATGCGGCCGGTAAAGACAAGCCGGTAAGAGCCTCGGTTTGAAATATTTTATATATTTTCCAAAAAAAGCTTGCAAAAGTTATATTTATCTGTTATCATAATTTCTGTTGTGAGCCTGTACGGAAAATCAAAAGCTTGCAATCAGGTTTACGCCTGACTTACAAATCTTAAAGGAGGTGCAAACATGGCTAAATGTGCTGTTTGTGATAAAGGCGCTCACTTTGGTATCAAGGTCAGCCACTCACATAGAAGATCTAATAAAATATGGAAATCAAATATTAAATCTGTAAAAGTTAAGGTAAATGGCCAGGCTAAAAAGATGTATGTATGTACTTCTTGTTTAAGATCAGGCGCCGTTGAAAGAGCTTAATTATGACGGATTTGGAGGGTGTCTCAAAGGTCACGAAACGACTTGGGGGATGCCCTTTTTTTAACCGTTATAAGGGCTTAAACCTTTATAACTATTGCAATTTTGGTTACAATAATGTATAATGAATTGTCAAATCTTTTTATCAGGAGGGATAAGCATGAAAGGGCAAATAGAAAATCAGTTCGGTGAAGTGCGCATTGACAATGAAGTTATTGCCAAATATGCCGGAGCGGCAGCAGTTGAATGCTTTGGTATAGTAGGTATGGCTACAATTAATATGAAGGACGGTCTCGTAAAACTCCTTAAAAGAGAAAGTCTGACTCATGGGGTAAACGTTACTTACGATGACAATAATAAGCTTATCATCGATTTTCATGTGATTGTTGCATACGGTGTTTCCGTTTCAACCGTAGCAGATAATCTTGTCCATAACGTAAAATATAAAGTTGAAGAATTTACCGGTCTTAAGGTCGGAAGAATAAACGTTTATGTTGAAGGCGTAAGAATTATCGACTGATATCATAATGCCTTTTGCTTTGACGGATTATTAAGGAGGATTTAGAAGTGGCAACTAATACAATAGATGCAGCGGCCCTTAAGAAACTTTTTCTTGCCGGTGCGGCTAATCTTGAGGCAAAAAAAGAATGGATTAATGACCTTAACGTATTTCCTGTTCCGGACGGTGACACGGGAACAAACATGACGCTGACAATAATGTCGGCCGCCAAGGAAGTTAATGCACTGGCAGCCCCTACCATGGAAACGCTCTCAAAGGCAATTTCCGGAGGCTCCCTGAGAGGTGCCCGTGGTAATTCCGGAGTAATTCTTTCACAGCTGCTGAGAGGTTTTACCAAGGTTGTCCGTGAACATGACGAACTGGATTCAATTATAATTGCAGCAGCGTTCCAGAAAGCCGTGGAGACTGCATACAAAGCGGTTATGAAACCTAAAGAGGGCACAATTCTTACGGTTGCCAGAGGCATGGCGGATAAGATTCTTGAGCTTTCCACGGATATAAGCGATCTTGAGGAACTTCTTGCAAGAGTTATAGAGTACGGAGATCAAGTGCTTGAACATACCCCTGAGCTCTTACCCGTTCTCAAACAGGCAGGAGTTGTGGATTCGGGCGGACAGGGACTTATGCAGGTCATGAAGGGCGTCTATGATGCTCTCATGGGCAAAGAAATCAATTATGAGGCGGTTGCCGGACAGGTAGGACCGCAGAACTCATCGTCTTCGGAAATATCCGCGCAGGGACTTGAAGAGGCTGATATTAAATTCGGCTACTGCACGGAATTTATTGTCATGCTTGAGAAGCCGTATAATGCCGCCAAGGAAGCGGAATTCAAGGCTTACCTTGAATCAATAGGCGATTCCATCGTGCTTGTTTCTGACGATGAGATTATAAAAGTGCATGTCCACACCAATCATCCGGGTCTTGCATTTGAAAAAGGACTTACGTTCGGTTCCCTTACCAGAATGAAAGTAGACAATATGCGTGAGGAGCACCATGAGAGAGTCATCGCCAATGCTTCCAAAATAGCGTCGCAGCAGGACGGCGGAGCAAAGAGCAAAGACACCGCAGAAGCCGCTAAGAATGAGCCTAAGAAGAAATACGGTTTTATCTCCGTATCGGCAGGCTCCGGACTAAGCGAAATATTCAAAAGCCTCGGAGTTGACCATATAATTGAGGGCGGCCAGACAATGAATCCAAGTACGGAAGATATGCTCAATGCCATTGAACAGGTCAATGCCGAAAATATATTTATTTTCCCTAATAATTCCAATATTATTCTTGCGGCCCAGCAGGCACAGAGCATTACAGAGGATAAAAACATTATTGTAGTGCCTACCAAAACCGTGCCGCAGGGAATATCCGCACTTATAGCATATTCCGAGGAGGCGTCTCCTGATGAAAATCTTCAGGCAATGACTGAAGAAATTGCCAATGTAAAGTCCGGCTCGGTGACATATGCGGTACGCGATACGGAAATTGACGACAAGCAGATTAAGCAGGGCGACATAATGGGAATTGGCGATAAGACCATACTTTCCGTAGGGAAGGATATTAAGGAAGTCACCAAGGACATGATTGAACAGCTCGCCGATGAAGATTCGGAGCTTATCAGCATTTATTACGGCGCCGAGGTCACAGAAGAAGAAGCCGGTGCATTGGCAGAGGCAGTTGAGAAAGCGCACCCTGATGTGGATGTTGAAGTCAATTTCGGCGGACAGCCGATTTACTATTATATTTTATCGGTTGAATAGAATGGCTGAAATTCCGGCCATGGAACAATCTCAGGTGATTTATGAAAATCAGTGAACTTAAAGGCATAGGAGACAAAACCGAAAAGCTCTTTAACAGGCTGAACGTATTTACCGCAGAGGATTTGCTGAATTTCTATCCGAGAACATATGACGTGTATGAAGAGCCTGTTAAGGTGTCAGAGATGACTGAGGATAAAAAATATGCCCTGTGGGGAACCATTGTTTCTTCCTGCGAGCTTAATAATGCCGGACGTTACAGAATCCTGTCTGTTTATGCGGCAGATGATGACGGATGCAGAATCAAATTAACATGGTTTAACATGCCTTTTCTCAAAAATAATTTAAAACGCGGATATAGATATATATTCAGAGGCGAGGCTGCTTTTAAAGGCAGCCTTGTTTTTATGGAACAGCCTGTAATCTATTCTTATGACGATTACATGCGCAGAATGAACACGATGCAGCCGGTATACCGGCTGACCTCAGGGCTTACCAACAATGCCGTCACAAAAGCCGTAAAACAGTGTTTTGATATGGGATTGGGAATTAAGGAGTATCTTCCGGAGGATATGCTTCAAAAAGAAGACCTTATGGACATAAACAACGCGGTTAATTCCATTCATTTTCCCAAAGATTTTGATATTCTCAAAGCCGCACGCAGACGGATTGTTTTTGACGAATTTTTTATGTATGCATTGTCCCTGCGCAGCCTTAAAAACGCAGGCCTTTCAGAAAATAATTGCTATAAAATAGACAGCTCGCCTTACTCGGACAAAATACTTTCGAATTTAACATACAGTCTCACCAATGCACAGCAGAAAGCCTACGGTGAGATTATCTCAGATATGTCCGGAAATCGTACTATGAACCGGCTTATTCAGGGAGATGTGGGTTCGGGAAAGACAATAATTGCGCTTCTTGCAATGATGGATGCGGTATATGCGGGATATCAGTCCGTACTTATGGCACCCACGGAAGTTCTTGCCACACAGCATTTTGAAACCTTCTCCGATATAATAAACAATAATAAGCTTCCCGTAAAATGCGTGCTTATGACGGGTTCAATGACTGCCGCAGCCAAAAGGAAAGCACACCGTATGGCTGAAACAGGCGAAGCAAATATTATTATCGGAACGCACGCTGTAATCACAGAAAATGTAAACTACAATAAACTTGCGCTTGTTGTCACCGATGAACAGCACCGTTTCGGAGTAAAACAGCGCGAGGCCCTTCACAAAAAAGGCAGAAGTCCGCACATTATCGTCATGAGCGCAACGCCTATTCCGCGTTCGCTTGCAATTATTTTATACGGAGATTTGGATATATCCGTAATAGATGAAAAGCCTTCCATGCGCCTTCCCGTAAAAAACTGTATTGTGGACGATTCCTACAGACCTAACGCGTACCGTTTTATAGCCGGAGAGCTTGAAAAAGGTCATCAGGCATACATCATCTGCGCCATGGCCAAGGAAGGCGAAGACGGCGGGGAAAATCCCGAAAATGTTGTGGATTATGCGGACAGGCTCAAAGAGTATTATGGCGGTAAATTTAAAATAGAATATCTTCACGGGAAGCTCAAACCCTCCGTCAAAAATGACATAATGGAACGGTTTGCAGCCGGGGAAATACAAATCCTTGTGTCAACCACGGTTGTAGAGGTTGGAATTAACGTGCCCAATGCCACCGTTATGGTCGTGGAAAATGCAGAACGCTTCGGCCTTGCAGGACTTCATCAGCTCAGGGGAAGGGTAGGACGCGGCGATGCGCAGTCTTATTGCATTTTTATCAGCAATACCAGAAATTCTCTGACCAAAGAGCGGCTTAATATCCTTAAGCAAAGCAATGACGGTTTTTATATAGCAGAGCAGGATTTGAAGCTGCGCGGCCCCGGAGATATGCTGGGAGTACGGCAAAGCGGTGATTTCGGCTTTGTGTTAGGCGATATATATACCGATGCCTCTACGCTTAAGCTGGCATCAGAGGCGGCAAGACAAGTAATTGATGAAAAGCTGATTGAACGGACGGAATACGGAGACCTTCGGGAACGGCTTGACTTATATATGAGAACAAAATTTGACAATTTGAATTTATAACAGGAGTAATATATGATTTTATATGTAATCAGACACGGCGAAACGGAATGGAATACGGAAAAAAGGCTTCAGGGCAGAAGCGACACAAAACTCAATGAATACGGGATTCATCTTGCAAAAGTAACTGCAGAAGCCCTTAAAGACGTGGATTTCGATGCAATATATTCCAGTCCTCTTAACAGAGCCTGCACTACGGCGGAAATCATCAGAGGTGACAGAAAGCTTGATATCCTCACCGATGAAAGGCTGATGGAGATGAGTTTCGGTGAATTTGAGGGAATGCCGGCAAGCGAAGTACCTGACAGCTTCAGCGCGTTTTTTGAAGCGCCTGATAAATATATACCGATGGGCAACGGTGAAAGCTTTGACGATGTAATTGCCAGGACGGGCTCTTTTATCAATGACGTTATAATCCCGAATTCGGAAAAAATAAAATGTATGCTTTTGGTCGCACATGGAGCGCTTAACAATGCGTTAGCCCTGCATTTCCTCCACAGGGACGTAAAGGATTACTGGGCCGGCGTATTTCCTCGCAACTGCAGTGTGTCGGTTTACGAGATTCACGGCAGTGATTTCAAATGCCTTGAGTACGGACGGATTTACTATGAAGAGGACAAGGAGCATGCTGCGTCGTTAAAATACACCGAAAACCAGCGGACAGAGTAACACACGGCAGGAGGTTATTATGAGGGTAATAGCAGGAAGCAGGCGCAGCCTGCCGCTCAAAGCCCCTAAAGGGCAGGATACCAGACCGACGGAGGACAGAACAAAGGAAACATTGTTTAATGTACTTCAAAACGACATATATAATGCCAGATTTCTCGACCTTTTTGCAGGCAGCGGGAGCATTGCGATTGAAGCTTTAAGCCGAGGAGCGGCTTTGGCGGTTCTTGTGGAAAACAATGCCGCAGCGGCAAACTGCATCAAGGAGAATCTGAACTTTACCAAATTCACGCAAGAGGCAGTCCTGATGCAGACAGATGTGTATCTCGCACTGGAAAAGCTCCGAGCGGAAGAACCGTTTGATATTATTTTTATGGACCCGCCTTATAAAGCAGGATTTGAGCCCGGAGTAATGGATGTTTTATCGCGCATGCCGTATGTTACGGAAGATACGATAATCGTAATCGAAGCATCACGGCACACGGAATTTGAATTTCTTGATGAATGCGGTTTTGAGATATACAAATCCAAAGTATACAAAACAAGCCAACACGTTTTTATCAGAAGAAAAAAAACAAATTAGTGATTGTCATTATGTTTTGAAAGTGATATTATTTAACATATGAATTAAGGAGAGTTGATTATGAGCAGAATCGAGCATATCATAGGTGAATTAGAGGATTACATATCAAGCTGCAAGCCGATACCGCTTTCAAGCACCAAAATTGCAGTCAACAAGGAAGAGATAGACGAGCTTATAAGGGAGCTCAGACTTAAAACTCCCGATGAAATCAAGAAATATCAGAAGCTTATAAGCAATAAGGAGGCAATCCTTGCCGATGCCAAGGAGCAGGCGGAACAGATGATACATGCCGCTCAGATTCATACCGAGGAGCTTATCAATGAGCACGAGATTATGCAGCGTGCATATGAACAGGCTAACGCCGTAATCGCAGAGGCAACACAGAAGGCGCAGCAGATTGTTGATCAGGCAGCCACCGATGCAAATAACATACGTCTCGGGGCCATACGTTACACCGACGAAATGCTGGCAAATCTGCAAATGCTTATAGAACATTCTCTTGAAAACAACAAGTCCAAATATGAAAGCCTGATTGGAGCGCTTGAGAAGGATCTGAACATTGTGATGTCCAACAGAAAAGAGCTTCGCCCTGAACCTGAGAAAGAGACTTCGGAAGAAGAGCTTGCCGCAGGCGTCAAGGAGGTTATGGACGAAGAGGATGATGACGAAGAATAATATTTTTATATAATCCCAAATACATATACCGCCAGATAAGTGCATGCAAACGATACGGTCATGGCAATTATCTTGCTGTATATGTATTTTTTTCTGTCTATTATCCTCTCAGTGTCAACGCCGAAAGTCTGAAAAATTCCGGAAATCCCACCGAAAGACAGCATGGGTATTATCATCAGCATAAGCAGTTTTGTGTCGGCAAAGCTTCTGCACATGATGTTTATGCCCGTTGTTACCTCACATACAGAACACAATACCCCGGTGAAACGCCAGGGGATAAGCGAGATTACGGCGGCGATTATCGAAAAAATTACAATATAGCCTGCCAGCCTTGCAATGTTGGTGAGAGCGGACATGACTGCGCTGTCAAGCAGGCTCTCTTTTGTGTGCCGGACAAAAGCTGATGAAACGGTATTTTTCGGCAGTCTGCGAAACAATATAATTCTTATCAATATTGTTGACAATAATAATATTATGTAAAATAAAATCAGCACAGGCACAATTTTAGAGGAATCATTCAAGGCTCCGGCACATACATATCCGGCAATAAAAGCCGGGCTGATATTGTTAAACGCACAGCTGACAAAACATGCCGTATCCCTGTCAAGCTGTTTTTCCCTGTACATGCTTACCGCCGCCGCTGCACAGGAGGGATATCCGAAAAACACGCCGGCAAGTATGCAGTATGCTGCGTCGGACTTTATGCCCAGAAGCTTCGTTAAGGGTTTCATAATAAAGGCCATATCCTTTGAAAGACCCGCTATTATTATCAGGTTGCTTATTATCATATAAGGAAGAAGGGACGGAAGCACTGCTTCAAACCACAAAAGTATTCCGGTCTTTGCACCTTCAAGAATAACATTGGGGTTCAATATCATAAATATAAAGAGTGCGGTTAAAAAAAGGGGGATGATTTTTTTCTTCATAGTTAAATATATTAGTCGTCATAATACGTTATTCGATTGATTTTTAACCAGATTTGTGGCAGAATAGTATACGGATAATTTTGTTTTTTGGGAAGGAAATATCATGAAAAGAAAGCTTGAGAATTACGAACCAAAGAATGTCCTGTTTTTTTTCGAGGAAATATGTAATATACCGCATGTCTCACATCATACTGAGCTTATAAGCCGATATTGTGAAACATTTGCAAAGCAGAGAAACCTGCGTTTTTACCGCGATGACGCAGGAAATGTTGTGATATATAAGAATGCCTCGCCCGGTTACGAGGAACATAAAACAGTAATTTTGCAGGGACATATGGATATGGTAGGGGCTAAGACCGAGGACAGCGGCCATAATTTTCTTACCGACCCGGTAGATATCTGCGAGGAAGTGCTGGAGGACGGCTTTATTACGGCCAACAAAACAACCCTCGGCGGTGATGACGGCATAGCCGTGGCGTATATGCTTGCAATCCTTGATGACAACCGCCTGAAACATCCGGCGCTGGAGGCTGTTTTTACGGTGGATGAAGAAGTAGGGCTTCTTGGCGCCAATGCTCTTGACACTTCGGTTTTAAGCGGCGGATATATGCTCAATCTGGATTCCGAAAAAGAAGGGGAATTTCTTACGGGATGTGCCGGCGGTCTGAGAAGCAATGTGATTCTTGATGGGGAATGCGAATCATACAGCGGCGACGCTTTCGTAATAACAATCGCCAATCTTAAGGGAGGCCATTCCGGTTCCGAAATAGGAACAGGCAGACCTTCTGCCAATGCCCTGATGGGAAGGGTCCTTGACAATATAAGGAAACTGCATGAATTCAGACTGATAAGCCTTGAGGGCGGCGTTGTGGACAATGCAATCTGTACAAAATCCACTGCAGTTATCGCAATGCCGGGGCCGGAACATGACAGGCTTTGCAGACTGTGCGAGACCGTTACAAAGGACTTGCGCAATGAATATGCCGGTATAGACGAAGGAATAACAGTAAGCTGTGAACCCTATTCGTCTGACGGCGCACAGGCAGTATCCGTCCGCGACACGGACAGGATGGTTTTTCTGATGAGGCATATGCCTTACGGAGTCACGGCGCGCAGCGCCGCAGACGTCAAGCTGGTTGAAACTTCCCTTAATCCCGGAATTTTAAGGCTTGACTGCGGGCGTTTTATGATTGGATATTCCGTAAGGAGTTCCATGCCATCGGCCAAAAGAGATTTGGCAGACAGGCTGAAGTCCTTGGCCGGGTTTGCCGGAGGCCATTGTGAAGAAAGCGGGGATTACCCGGCATGGCCAAGAAAGAAAGAATCCGAACTTTGCGAAATAATTGACGGACTTTACCGCAGAATGTACGGCGCCGCTCCGCGGTTTGCCACAATCCATGCAGGACTGGAATGCGGTATTTTTGCAGACAGGATGCCGGATCTGGACATTATATCTTACGGACCGGATATGTACGACATACACACCTTTGACGAAAGGCTTTCCATCCAATCGGTCAAACGCGTTTATGAGTTTACGGTAAAGCTTCTGGAATGTCTGTGATGCGGCAGCTGCTTATAAGTTTCTGGGTTATGCTTATGGCTGTTTCCTGTGATGCGGTCATTGCCCAGAACATATTATACGCCAGCACCTATAACGCACTCAATGTACACCTGTATGACAATGAGTTTTGTCAGATGGATTTCCATGAAAATATGGAAGCGCTTGTTTCAATGGCCGAGGAAAACGGCACCGATTTCGGGAGCGTTGCGGCTTGCTATGCTGCCGATACAAAAAGCGGTGTTGCGTTTGACGACAGCAGATACAATAAAATACGTGAATATCTTACAAAGTATCAATACGAGGATTTTTATTACGCAGCCAAAGCTTACAATGCCATATACGACGGCATGGTATTTTTCCCGGTGGCAGAAGACAGCGCCGGGCAGTATGAATTTTATTTTGAAAATTCCTATATGGCGGACAGAAGCTATGGCGGTGAGAGAAAACACGAGGGCTGCGATATTATGCCCAGCGAAAATATATCCGGAAAATTTCCGGTAATCAGCGTGTGCGACGGTACGGTTGAGAAAACGGGCTGGCTTGAGCTTGGAGGTTACAGGTTAGGTATACGGAGCGATGAAGGAGTGTACTTTTATTATGCGCACCTGCAAAGCTATGCGGATGAATTCAGTGAAGGGGACCGTGTGAGGGCCGGAGATGTAATCGGGCTGATGGGAGATACGGGCTACGGTGAGGAAGGCACTTCCGGACAGTTTGATGTTCATCTGCATTTCGGAATATATGTGAATGATGCCAAAGGGAACGAGATAAGCGTCAATCCGTATGCATACCTTAAATATGTACGTGATAATGTCAGGAGGTATAATTTTGGAAATTCAGTTATGGAAGGAAATCCTTACGCCTTATGATTTAGCGGTTAAGGAATTATTGGTAAAATTTAATCATATTATAATGGAATACCGTTCAAGGAACGTTTATTCTCCAATAGAAGCCGTAAACGGCAGGGTAAAAAGCATTTCAAGCATTCTGGAAAAATGCCGTAAAAAGGATATCCCGGTAGAGAAAATTACCGAGCAGGTTGAAGATATTGCCGGTATCCGGATAATGTGCCAGTTTGTTGAGGATATCTACAAGGTGGCTGATATAATAAAAAACCGCAGCGATATGGAGGTTGTTCAGGAAAAAAACTACATAGACAATGTTAAACCGAGCGGATACAGAAGCTATCACCTTATTGTGACCTACAATGTGGAGACAATGGAGGGCTCAAAAAAAATATTTGTGGAAATCCAGATACGTACCCTTGCCATGAATTTCTGGGCGACAATCGAACATTCGCTTCAGTACAAATACCGCTACAACATTCCGGACCATATCAGGAAAAGGCTCAACGCCTCTGCGGAAGCCATACTTAAGCTTGATGAGGAAATGTCGTCCATACATGACGAGATAATGGATGCACAAAGTTCTTTTATCATACATGCCAATATAGTGTCGGAGATACTTAACAATATCCAGAATCTTTATAAGGTGGCCAACAAAAAAGAAGTCATCAAAATCCAGGATGAGTTTTTTGAGATATACAAGAAAAATGACCTTGAACAGCTCAGAAGCTTTGCACGCCAATTAGATATAATCGCCGAAGGCTACAGGGCGCAGAGCCTGTAGATTAATATCAGGACAAAAACATACCGCATAAAAACACAATCAGAGGACATTATGAAACTACCTGAAAAATATATCAATTCAATGAGGGAGCTTTTGGGAGACGAGGAGCTGGAGGCGTATCTCGCCAGCTTTGACAAACCGCGTCTGTACGGGCTGCGCGTCAACACGGCCAAGATATCGGCAGAAGATTTTCTCAAAATAAGCCCCTTTAAGCTCACACCCATACCCTGGATACCAAACGGATTTTATTATTCCGAAGATGATAAGCCGGCAAAGCATCCTTATTATTTTGCCGGACTGTATTATCTTCAGGAGCCCAGCGCAATGACTCCTGCCAATGTTCTGCCTATAGAAAAAGGCGACAAAGTGCTTGATTTATGTGCCGCTCCGGGCGGTAAAAGCACCGAGCTGGGCGCAAGACTTCAAGGGACGGGTCTTCTCGTCTCAAATGATGTCAGCGCATCCAGGGCTAAAGCATTGCTTAAGAATATCGAAATCTTCGGAATAGGCAACGTTCTTGTAACCTGTGAGTATCCGGAAAAACTGGCAGAAACATTCGGCGGTTTTTTCGACAAAATTCTGGTGGATGCTCCGTGTTCGGGCGAAGGCATGTTCCGCAAGGACGGCAGACTGATTAAAAGCTGGGAGTCACAGGGACCGGAGTTCTTTGCGCCTCTCCAGAGAACAATAATTGACAGCGCCGCATGTATGCTAAGGCCCGGCGGATACATGCTTTATTCCACATGCACTTTTTCCAGGCCGGAGAATGAAGACAATATAAGATATTTCCTCGACGGTCATCCTGATTTTGCCCTCCGGGAAATATACGAATATCCGGATTTCGTAAGGGCCTTCGGTATGAAAGAAGCCGTACGTCTTTTCCCTCATCACATTGACGGAGAAGGACATTTTGTGGCATTGCTTTATAAAGACGATAAATCCGGCAAGGAAAAGACTGTGGATGAAGGCGGCATAAATACAAATGCTGCCGGAGAAATCTTTTCAGATACATATGGAGCAAAAGCAGTTAATATAACGGGAAAATCCTCAAAGCTTCCGGGCGAACTCCTTGATTTTCTCAGTGAATTCAAAAAAAGCTTTGATACTGACAGAATAACGGTTTCGGGCGAAAAAGTTTATTTAAGGCCGGAATATGACGCGGAAATTAAAGGACTTCGCATTCTCAGAAACGGACTGCTTTTGGGAGAGCTTAAAAAGAACCGTTTTGAACCAAGTCAGGCGCTTGCAATGACCGTCAGACCGGAGGATTATTCCACTACGGCCCGTCTTGCTTCGGATAATCCCAATGTGATAAAATATCTCAAGGGCGAAACCATAGAAATTAATGAAAAAGAACTTACCGGAAGCTCCAAAAATATCCTTGTGACCGTCGACGGCTTCCCTCTCGGATGGGGACGGCTTGGCGGACTCACAATCAAAAATAAATACCTGCCGGGCTGGAGATGGATGTAATGAAGCTCAGAATAGACAAATATCTTGCGGATATGGGAATAGGAAGCCGCAGACAGATTAAGGATTTTATCAGGGATGGTCTGGTGTCGGTAAACGGAAAGACCATAACTTCCGCCAACGCCAAAGTTGATACGGATTGCGACAATATTTTTTTCGGCAGTGAGCTTGTGGAATACGTCAGATATGAATATTACGTCATCAACAAACCGGCCGGCGTGATTTCCGCTACTGAGGACGCGCATGCCGCCACGGTCGTGGATTTGATTAAGGAGGCAAAAAAAGATGTTTTCCCCGTAGGAAGGCTTGATAAGGACACGGAGGGTCTGCTGTTGATTACAAACGACGGAATGCTTGCCCACAATCTTTTGTCTCCCAAAAAGCATGTTGACAAAAAATATTACGCCGAGGTACTGGGAACGCTTACAAGCGATCATGTAAAACTTGTGGAGGAGGGCTTGCAGGTAGACGAGGACTTTAAGGCGCTTCCGGCGGTTCTTGAAATTATTGAGGCAGACAGTACGCATTCAAGCTGTTACATTACAATCCGAGAAGGCAAATATCACCAGATTAAGAGGATGATGGAAGCCATGGGCTGTCAGGTGACATATCTTAAAAGGCTTTCAATGGGAGCGCTCAAGCTGCCTGAAAATCTGAAGCCCGGAGAGTATGTCAGATTATCGGCTGAGGATGTAAAAAAACTTTAATAGTATGTTAATATCTTTAATATAAAAGGAAAGGGTTTTTATGCTTGAAAATATTAAGGCGTGTTTCTTTGACATGGACGGAACAATCATAGATTCCATGTGGATGTGGCGCGATATAGACATAGAATTTCTGGGGAGGCGTGGAATCATGCTTCCGGAAGACCTCCAAAAAAGAATAGAAGGTATGTGTTTTACGGAAACCGCAAGTTTTTTCAAAGAAGAATTCGGACTTCCTGAAACCGTTGATGAAATTAAGGTTATCTGGAACGATATGGCAATGGACAAATACAGATTTTCGGTTCCCCTTAAAAGCGGAGTGTCCGAACTGCTTCCGGGCCTTAAGAGAAACGGCGTTAAGCTGGGGATAGCCACAAGCAATTCCAAAGAGCTTGCCACATGCTGTCTGGAAGCTCTTGACGTGATGAAATATTTTGATGCGGTGGTTACCGGCTGCGATGTGGGAGCGGGAAAGCCGTCTCCCGACGTATACCTCAAATGCGCCGAGCTCTGCAATGTGAGTCCTGCCGACAGCCTTGTATTCGAAGATATTGTAGTTGGAATAGAGGCCGGTCATAACGCAGGAATGAAGGTCTGCGCGGTTTATGACGAATATTCTGCGGATGTGGATTACATAAAGCGGCAAAGCGCCGATTACTACATAAATAATTTTTGCGAGCTTAAGGAGGAAATACAATGAAAATTGCAGTGGTTACGGGAGCGTCTTCAGGGATTGGAAGGGAATTTGCCGTACAGATTGCGGGCAAATACGGAAAGATGGATGAAATCTGGCTGATTGCCAGACGCAAGGACAGGCTTATTGAGCTTCAAAAAGAACTGCGTCTTCCTGTCAGGGTTTTTGCCATGGATTTGACCGACAACGAGGATATGAATACCTTTGACGGTTTCCTTAAAGAAAACAATCCGGACATAAAACTGCTCGTTAACTGCGCCGGATACGGCAAAACAGGACGTTTTGACGAACTGGACATATATGAACAGTGCGGGATGATTGATGTAAACTGCAAAGCGCTGACGCTTTTTACGGGCCTGTGCCTTCCGTATATATCAAACCACAGCAGAATTATCAACGTGGCATCCGCGGCTGCATTTTCGCCGCAGCCCGGTTTTAATGTGTACGCCGCAACCAAAGCATATGTATTGAGCTTTTCAAGAGCGCTCAATGCCGAACTGAAAAGCCGCAAAATAACGGTGACTGCCGTATGCCCCGGACCTGTGGACACTGAGTTTTTTGATATTGCCGGGGAAAAAGACATGAAGTTAAAATACAGCGAGCCTTCAAAGGTGGTGACTAAAGCCATCAAGGATGCGGCCCTTGGCAATGAAATCAGTGTGTACGGCGTAACGATGAAGATGGCGGAGACCGCCGCCAAAATTCTGCCCCACAAGCTGGTAATGAAGGTTTTTAACTCCAAATAATTTTTTGAATTTAATTTTACGGGAATACAGGTGTAATACATGAAAAAAGCAATCAAAGGACAGCGCGGCTATATGCACGCAAGAAAAATAAAGCTGGGAATCGGCACGCTTGCGGGATTCCTCATGATGATTCTTATATACTTTATAGGATATCTTATATTTAATACGGGCAAAAACTATGTGACAATTCTGGCGGTTCTTGTCATTCTGCCAACCGCAAAGATTTTTGTTCAGTATCTTATGATACCGTGGAGCTGCAAGGTGAGCGATGATGAATACAATAAAGCCGAAGAAAGCGCGGCTCCTCTTAAGGTATATTTTGACCTTCTGATTACAGCACAGGAAAAATGCTTTGCAATAAATTTTCTGCTGATTGACAAGGACGAAAATATTATTGCATACACCGCCGATGCAAAGGCTGAACCGGAGAAATTCGAGAAAGGCGTGACAAATTTCCTGAATTATTATGATTTCAATGCAAAGGTGAAGCTTTTTAAGGACAGCTCCCAATTCAACAAGAGAGCAAAGCAGCTTGCCGAACGAAACCATGAACTTACGGATGAACAAAACGAGCATATTGAGCTTGTTTTTGAAAAAATTTCTATTATGAGTATTTGATTTATGAGAGAATTTATAATTACCGACAATGAAGCGGGACAGCGCTTTGATAAATATCTCACCAAGCTTCTTAAGAACGCCGGAACCGGCCTGATTTATAAGCAGCTCCGTGTCAAAAACATAACTCTCAACCGCTCCAAAGCAAAGGGCAGTGAAATACTCGGCATGGGAGATGCAGTCCAGATTTATATGGCTGACGCCACCATAGATAAATTTATGGGAACGCATATAATTCCGCCTGAAAAAAAAACGCACAGAAAGCTTAAGGTTGTTTATGAGGATGATAATATAATAATAGCCGACAAGGAGGCGGGTATGCTTTCCCAGAAATCCGCGCCGGAAGATTATTCCATGAACGAGCTTCTGCTTGATTATTTGAGAGAAACCGGACAGGCGGATATAATAACGCACACATTCACTCCGGCTTTCTGCAACAGGCTTGACAGGAATACCTCCGGCCTCATGGTCGGAGGCAAATCTCTTGCAGGCCTGCAGAAAATGTCGGAAATAATCAAAAACCACACAGCAGACAAGTATTACCTTGCCGTTGCTGTCGGAAGAATAAAAACTTCAGGCAGGCTCAAAGGATACATTCACAAAGACAAAGCTCTGAACAAGGTTTCTGTAAATGCTTTCCCGTCGGACGGCGACATGTTTATTGATACCGAATATGAACCCGTGGACTTTACGTCGGTCTGCGGCATTACGGATGACAGACTGCCTTATTCCGATATAACACTTACACTTGTAAAGGTCAGGCTTATCACAGGAAAGACACACCAGATAAGGGCGCATCTTTCATCAATGGGGTATCCGATACTGGGAGACATTAAATACGGCACCGGGTTTTCTGTCAGACTTTCCAAAAGCTTAAATGTAAAGAGACAGCTTTTACACTCATATGAGCTTATCTTCCCCCAACTGTGCGGACGCTTTGAGAATATATCGGGCATGAAGGTACGTTCCGGTTATCCGGAAGATTTTAAGAGGTTTTTCAAATGGCAGATACAAGAGGATTAAGAGGCTCGGTCCTTGAAGAGATGATTAATATGTCCAATACGGCGTACAGGGAGAACGGACTTGCGCTTATACAGAAAGTTCCCACTCCCATTACCCCCATTAATATAGACAAGGAAAGCAGGCATATAACGCTTGCATATTTTGACCGGAAAAGTACGGTGGACTACATAGGAGCCGTTCAGGGGATTCCCGTATGCTTTGACGCCAAGGAATGCCATTCGGATAATTTTCCGCTTCAGAACATACATGAACATCAGTTTAAATTCATGCAGGATTTTGAACGCCAGGGCGGAATATCTTTTATAATAGTGTATTACACATCAAGGGATGAAAAATATTATATCCCCTTCAAGGATATAAGCAGATTTATTAAGAGAGCCGAAAACGGCGGGTTAAAACATTTTAAATTTGAAGAAATAGACCATGCATACATGATTCGCCAGAAGGGTGGAGTCCTTGTTCATTATCTTGAACAGCTTCAGATGGATTTGGATTCGCGGGTTGACAATCAGACTGAATTGTGATATGTTTTCCTGTGGTAGCGAATTAGCGATTTATCATATTAAAGCAAAATGAAAAGAGGTCACTATGGAAAGAAAACTGCTTCATACGCCGGAGGGCGTAAGGGATATATATAACGGTGAATGTTCGGACAAGCTTCTTATACAGGACAGGCTTCACAATGTGTTGAAGCTGTACGGCTACAATGATATACAGACGCCGTCTTTTGAATTTTTTGATATATTCAACAAAGAAAGAGGTTCGGTCGCCTCCTGCAATATGTTTAAATTTTTTGACAGGGAGGGAAATACGCTGGTGCTAAGGCCCGATATAACCCCGTCAATCGCCAGATGCGCCGCCAAATATTTTGAGGACGAAACAAACCCTGTCAGGCTTTGCTACACCGGCAACGTGTTCATCAACAACTCAAGATATCAGGGAAGGCTTAAGGAAACCACACAGACAGGCTGCGAGCTTATAGGCGATGCGTCGCTTGAGGCTGATGCGGAGATGATTGCTCTTCTCATTGAGGCCATATTAAGCTCAGGTTTAACCGATTTCCAGGTTGAGGTAGGACATATCGGATATTTCAAGGGACTTGCCGCAATGGCAGGGTTAAGCCCTGAAGGAGAAGCGGAGATGAGAACCATTATCCGCAACAAAAACATTTTCCGAGTGGAAGAAATAATCCGGGACGAAAAAATTGACAAGGCTTCCGGAGAAGTATTCTATAAGCTCCCTCAGCTTTTCGGCGGCGTGGAGGTTCTCGATACGGCTTCTGGCCTGACCGACAATGACATTTCACTCGAAGCTGTTGCACACCTTAAGAAAATATATGAGCTTCTTAAGGTTTACGGTGTGGAAAAATACGTAACATTCGATTTGGGAATGTTAAGCGAGCTTGATTATTATACCGGAATTGTTTTTAAGGCGTATACATATAATGTGGG
>CALWMX010000025.1 GCA_944382105.1 uncultured Butyrivibrio sp. | reverse complement strand
ATAGATGCCTATATTGGGGAACATTATTACAATGAAAATACAGGCTTTACGGATTCTTTTAATAAATTTGAAACAAAAGACAATAACATGATTGAAAATGTTTTTCAAAGTCTGGGTTTTATTCCGGTTAAATGTTATGCTAAACAGTATAATGTTGATATGAAAGTATCAACATTAAAGGTTTCTCATATTATTATAAACAAAGGGTCATATTGTAATATAAATACTACGTTTTCATGGGATACTATGCCAAAATACAGACAGGTTGATATAGCTGCATATGCTTGGGGTGATGGAGCCATTCTGGAAAATCTTGAGAGTGGAATAACGGTTTACTATTCTAAGTATTACACTCTTGAGAAAAGAACTCTAGTTAAAAATACGTTGATTAGTTCTTATAGTGCAAGGGAAGTATCGAATTTGAAATTAAACAACAATCCGTTGGCTTTAGGTGTTGGAGAATACTGCCCTATGGAGCATTATATGGTTTGTGTATACCAGTTACCATCTGATAGAGCGTATGATGATGGATATTATATGTATTATAAAGATTATACCAAAATATCAGTATCAGTTACATATGATGTAAAAAAGACAGGAATAAATTCGAAACAGCTTCCGGTATATTTTTATTATAACCACACATATAAGAAAGCAAATTTAAATTATGAATGGACAGATTTGCTGAATGTTGCAGTATCTTTTTCAAGTACAAATAAATGGAGTGCAGTAATTACCCTTATTAAGGGTGGGAGTGTAACATTAGTTCAAAATGAATATAATGGATGTGTAATCCATAGTTGGAAATGAAATTTCGAGGAGGGTTTATGATGAAAAAGGGTATGTTAAAAAAGCTGCTGATAATACTTGCGGTGATGCTTGTCGGTATAGAGGGTTATCTCATTATCGACAAAAGCATATCCGTAAAATACGAGTATGACATCGAGTACGGGAACACAGCCGGAGCAGCCAGGTTTGCGGCAATCTATTATAATGAGTATTATACTTATTATGAAGATTATGTAAAAGATATCATCAGTGAATACGGATGGGACGAACTGGATGAGACTTTTATATATGAAGGCCATGAGATACACTCCATTGCGACGCCGGAGGGAGAGGTTGTATGTTATGAACAGCCATATACAGCGGTTTCAAGGCTCTTTTCGGACATACTGAAACAAAGCGGGAATATGGGTTTTTATGCCAACGTAACCGATAAAGACGGCAATATTCTTGTGGAAAGCCAGGATATGGTAATTGCAAACCGCGATAATTATTTTATCCGTGATGCCGATACGGAAGAATATCTTGATGTGTCCAAAGTTATTCTTTTAAGCGGTATTTTTTCAGATAAAACGCTGGAGCAGATGGCAGAAGACAACGGCAGAAAAGTTATAGGCGGCAGATATGCAATTAAGGGTACATATGATGCCAGCGTAATTTATCCGGAAGAACTCACAATCACCGACGACATGGGCCAAAGAACTGTATATAAGGCAGAAAATGCGGCTGAATATTCAGAACTTGAAGACGTTGTGACATGGTCGGGAAAGGGAAATACCCAGTTGGAATCAATAGTGGTTCAAAATAAATACTGCAAAAGTGCAAAAGAGTTTCTGAATGAAAATACAGATTACACGGCGGTATTTGATGACGGCCCAACCTCAGACAAGAAAGACAATATATTTACGGTCTCATATTGTTCAAGCTTTGTTCAGGGAGATTACGCGGTGAATTACAGCTATACATTTCATCCGATGCTGACAGCAATGAATTTAATAAAACAGGAACTGATGATAATAGCAGGAGTATTTGCCGCAGGAGCGATAATTATGTCCGTAGTGTGCAAAAATGTAAGACGACCTATTGAAAACATCTGATCGGTCCTAATAATATGTCAGATAATAAACACCCCGATGCCGGATTACAGTTGCCGGTATTCGGGGTGTTTCTGTCAATACATCTGTCAGTTAAATAGTTTATTTGTTATTGAGCTCCTGCTCCTTCATTGCGCGAACTTTAAGGGAAAGTCCGAAAAGATTGATGAATCCCTCTGCATCATGGTGGTCGTATAAGTCTCCGGTTGTGAAGGATGCGATTGATTCATTGTATAGTGAGTACGGAGAGGTTGTACCTGCCTTGATAATATTGCCTTTATAAAGCTTGAACTTAACTTCACCGGTAACCTTTTCCTGGGTTTTCTCAATGAATGCCTGAACTGCTTCACGTAAAGGAGTAAACCATTTTCCCTCGTATACAATCTGTGCAAATTTGTTGCCCATATCAAGCTTCATTGTAGTTGTGTCACGGTCAAGAATCAGTTCTTCGAGCTGCTGATGCGCTTCGTAGAGAATTGTTCTCCCGGGAGTCTCATAAACACCGCGTGATTTCATTCCGACAACACGGTTTTCTACAATATCAACGATACCGATACCGTGCTTTCCGCCAAGACGGTTAAGCTCTCTTATAATATCGGAAACTTTCATTTTCTTTCCGTTGACGGAAACAGGAACACCTTTCTCAAATGTCATGGTTACATATTCGCCTTCATCAGGAGCGTCCTCAGGCGAAACGCCCAGAACAAGAAGATGCTTGTAATTCGGCTCGTTGGCCGGGTCCTCAAGTTCAAGTCCCTCATGGCTTATGTGCCAGAGATTACGGTCGCGGCTGTAGCTTGTATCTGCAGAGAACGGAAGGTTTATGCCATGCTGTTTGCAGTATTCGATTTCCTCTTCACGTGAATTCATTGTCCATTTATCGTTTCTCCATGCGGCGATGATTTTGATATCGGGCGCAAGAGCCTTGATTGTAAGTTCAAAACGAATCTGGTCATTACCTTTGCCGGTGGCGCCGTGGCAGATAGCAGTGGCGCCTTCTTTACGGGCAATCTCCACAAGCCTTTTGGCAATAACAGGTCTTGCCATTGAAGTACCGAGAAGGTACTTGTTCTCATATACGGCATGTGCCTGTACGCACGGAACTATGTACTCATCACAGAATTCATCCGTCAAATCTTCTATGTATAATTTGGAAGCTCCGCAGGATATAGCCCTTTCTTCAAGTCCGTCGAGTTCCTCTCCCTGTCCGCAGTCCGCACATACGCAGATGACCTCATAGTCAAAATTTTCTTTTAACCATGGAATGATGGCTGTGGTATCCAGACCGCCTGAATAAGCAAGAATAACTTTTTCCTTCATTATTAATTTCCTCCTGAACGTTTTTAACTAGACATAATATACAACATTTGTAGGATTTATGCAATAACTAATTTATTATATGAATAAAAATAAAATAATACTTGCATATTATACAAAACAAATGTATAATTATGAAAAAGTTTTTTAAGAAAAAGCTTTACACATTGAGACGATAGTAATATTATCATTAGAGAAAAGCCGCCGCAGGGCGGCGGACAAAAAGCGGAGGGCATTATGGTTAAAGTTGGAATTATAGGAGCCACAGGCTACGCCGGCAATGAGCTTGTAAGAATATTATTGGGACATAAGGACGCGCAGATTGTATGGTACGGTTCGAGAAGCTATATTGATAAGAAATATCAGGAAGTTTACCGCAACATGTTTAAGCTGGTTGATGCCAAATGTATGGATGACAATATGGAAGAGCTGGCAGAGGAGGCTGACGTTATTTTTACGGCAACGCCTCAGGGCTATTGCGCATCGGCAGTCAATGAATCCA
>CALWMX010000024.1 GCA_944382105.1 uncultured Butyrivibrio sp. | reverse complement strand
AAAATATAATGCCTGAGAGAAAAGAATGGCAAGGATTTAAAGGAAAAATCTGGAAAGAAGAAATAAATACACGCAGTTTCATTCAGGAAAATTACACACCGTATGACGGTGACGAGTCATTTTTTGCAGGTCCTACGGAGGCGACGGATAAACTCTGGGGCAAGCTTCAGGAGCTTCAGAAAGAGGAGCGCGCCAAGGGCGGAGTGCTTGATATGGATACCGATATAGTATCATCTCTCACATCACACGGCGCAGGATATATTTGCGATGAATATAAAGATTTGGAGAAGGTGGTAGGCCTTCAGACAGATAAACCGTTAAAAAGAGCCTTTATGCCGTTCGGCGGTATAAGGATGGCTGAGGAGTCATGTGAAATGTACGGTTACACGCCGTCTCCTGAGCTTCACAAAATATTTAACGTATATCACAAGACGCACAATCAGGCTGTTTTTGACGCTTATACGCCTGAAATGCGTAAAGCGCGTAAAAACAAGATAATGACGGGGCTTCCCGACACATACGGAAGAGGAAGAATCGTTGGCGACTACAGAAGGGTTGCCCTTTACGGTGTGGATTATCTTATAGAACAGAAGCAGAAGGATTTGAACGAGTGCGGCAACGGGACAATGACCGAGAAGGTTATACGTCTCAGAGAAGAGATTGCGGAGCAGATAAAAGCCCTTAAGGGCATGAAAGAGATGGCGGGGATTTACGGCTATGATATTTCAGCGCCTGCGGCCAATGCGAGGGAAGCAGTCCAGTGGCTTTATTTCGGTTATCTTGCGGCAATCAAAACCCAGAACGGCGCAGCGATGAGCGTAGGCCGTGTGTCAACCTTCCTTGATATATATATAAAGAGGGATATGGACGCAGGAATACTTACGGAGTCGGAGGCCCAGGAGCTTATAGATCATCTGACGATGAAGTGCAGGATGGTTAAGTTTGCGAGAATCAAGTCATACAATGAGCTTTTTTCCGGGGATCCTGTATGGGCGACTCTTGAGGTTGCAGGACTCGGCCAGGACGGACGTTCAATGGTAACAAAGACCGACTACAGATTTCTCCATACGCTTGAGAACATGGGACCTTCGCCGGAGCCGAACCTTACGGTGCTTTACTCCAAGAGGCTTCCTGATAATTTCAAAAAGTACGCCGCGCATATCTCGATTGAAACAAGCTCAATCCAGTATGAGAACGATGATGTGATGAGACCTGTATGGGGAGATGATTACTCAATCTGCTGCTGTGTGTCCGCAACACAGACAGGAAAAGAAATGCAGTTCTTCGGAGCAAGGGCAAACCTGGCAAAATGCCTTAATTACGCAATTAACGGCGGTGTCGACATGAAATCGGGAGACCAGGTAGGGCCTGCATACCAGCCGGTTACCTCAGAATATCTTGATTATGACGAGGTTATGGAAAAATACGACAAGATGATGGACTGGCTCGCAGGATTGTATGTAAATACGCTGAACCTTATCCATTACATGCATGATAAATATTATTATGAGGCGGCTGAGATGGCTCTTATCGATACCAACGTGAGACGTACCTTTGCAACGGGTATTGCAGGATTTTCACATGTTGTTGACTCACTCAGTGCGATAAAATACGCCAAAGTAAAAACAGTCCGCAATGAAAACGGTCTTGTAGTGGATTATGAGGTTGAGGGAGATTTCCCTAAATACGGCAACGATGATGACAGAGCGGACGAGATTGCCGTTTGGCTTCTTAAGACTTTTATGGGAAAACTGGAGAAGTTTGAGACTTACCGTGATTCCGAGCCTACGACCTCAATCCTTACAATAACCTCCAACGTGGTGTACGGCAAGGCCACAGGGGCGCTTCCTGACGGAAGAAAGGCAGGGGAGCCGTTTGCACCGGGAGCAAACCCAAGCTACGGAGCCGAACAGAACGGACTTCTTGCGTCACTCAACTCCGTTGCAAAGCTGCCTTACGAATATGCGCTGGACGGAATTTCCAACACACAGACAATCCATCCGGATGCTCTCGGACATGATGAAGGCGAGAGAGTTGACAATCTTGTACGTGTTATGGACGGATATTTTGAGCAGGGCGCACATCACCTTAACGTAAATGTATTTGGTACGGACAAGCTCATCGATGCGATGGAGCATCCGGAGAAGGAAGAGTACGCCAACTTTACAATCCGTGTATCGGGATATGCGGTCAAGTTTATTGACCTTACAAGGGAGCAGCAGCTTGACGTTATAGCAAGAACCTGCCACGGAGCGCTTTAAGATAAAAATAATGACACAGGCAAAGGGCGGGGCTTACACTCCGCCTTTTGTAATTTTAAAATATAGACCGCAGGAAGGGAGAAGGTATGAAAGGATATATTCATTCCATTGAGACATTCGGCTCGGTTGACGGGCCGGGAATAAGATTTGTTGTTTTTCTGACCGGCTGCAATATGCGCTGTCAGTTCTGCCATAACCCGGACACATGGGAGCTTTCAAAAGGGACGGAATACACTGCCGGGGAGCTTTTAAAAAAAGCTCTCAGATATAAAGCGTATTGGGGAAACGAAGGAGGAATCACCGCAAGCGGAGGAGAACCTCTGCTTCAGATTGATTTTTTGACTGAACTGTTTGTGAAAGCGAAAGAGCAGGGCATAAACACATGTCTTGATACCAGCGGGCAGCCGTTTACCAGAGAGGAGCCGTTTTTTTCAAAATTCGCCGGGCTTATGAAATACACGGACCTTGTAATGCTTGACATCAAAAATATAGATGACGATAAGCACCGCATTCTCACAGGGCATTCCAATGCGAATATTCTTGATTGTGCCAAATATCTTGATGAGATTGGTAAATCCGTGTGGATACGTCATGTTCTTGTTCCCGGCGGCGAGGGCGCAAGTGACGATGACGGACAGCTTCACAGGCTTGCGGAATTTATCGGGACTCTTCATAACGTGAAGAAGGTGGAGGTGCTTCCCTATCATGTGTTCGGCGTTCACAAATGGGAGATGCTTGGTATACCGTATCCTCTTGAGGGCGTCCGGCCTCCGGATAAAGAGCGGGTTGAAAATGCCAGGAAAATACTCGGTGCAGAGCAGTCTTGAATATATTAAGCTTTGGTGCTAATATAAAATATATAGATAGCCGCGATTTTCCACGGGAATATAAGAGCGGCAATTTGGAATGCCGCGGGGGCTGCGGAGAGAAAGCCGGATGAATCCGTTGAATGTTTTTTCAAAGGAAAGAGGTGCACGTAACAATGAAACCTGTAAAAAAACAGTTTATCACTGTACCCGCCGTAATATGCGCCGCTTTTTTGATGGCGCTGAACACAAAAACCTTCGTCAATACGGGAGGATTGTATCCGGGCGGAGTTACGGGACTTACCATATTGATTCAGAGAGCCTTCGATGAAACGTTCAATATCCGGCTGCCTTTCAGCGTTGTCAACATATTGCTGAATTCGGTTCCGGTATACATAGGTTTCCGTTATATCGGAAAAAGATTTACACTTTATTCATGCCTGATGATTTTACTTAACAGTATTTTCACCGATTTGATTCCGGGTCATATTATCACTGAGGACGTTCTGCTTATAAGTATTTTCGGAGGAATTATCAACGGATTGGCCATCAGTATATGTCTCAATGCGGGAGCGACTTCGGGCGGAACCGACTTTATTTCTATTTTCCTGTCCGAAAAACGTGGTATCGATTCTTTTAATATAATTCTGGGATTTAATGCGGTGATCCTGTGTGTTGCAGGAATTATGTTCGGCTGGGACAAAGCTTTGTATTCTATAATATTCCAGTATGTTTCCACGATTGTACTGCATCTGCTGTACAAGAAATTTCAGCAGAGTACGTTTTTTATTGTAACCAACAAGCCGGAAGAGGTAAGTGAGGCAATCTATAAGGTCAGCAGACACGGAGCGACAATTCTTGAAGGAGAGGGTTCTTATGAACACTGTGAGAGAAATGTGGTTTATTCAATCGTTTCCGCCGCACAGACTAAGAAGGTAATCTGCGCCGTAAAAGAGGTTGATCCCGATGCTTTCATAAATGAAGTGAAAACACAAAAGCTTTCAGGAAGATTTTACCAGCCAAAAGAACGGTAGAATTTATCCGTTTCGTTTTACAAAGTCTCTGATTGCATTAAAGCTTTGTTCGCTTAAAACATGCTCGATTTTGCAGGCATCGGATGAGGCGGTGGAACTGTCAACCCCGAGACTTTCAAGCCATGACGAAAAAAATTCATGACGTTCAAGAGTTTTCTCGGCGATATCACGTCCGCTTTCGGTAAGCGATATAAATCCTGCATCCGATATCGTAATATATTCTTTTTCCTTGAGATTTTTCATTGCAATGCTTATGCTTGGTTTTTTGAAACCAAGCTCGTTGGCTATGTCCACCGAACGGACCACAGGAAGCTTAGAGCTGAGTACAAGTATTGTCTCAAGATAATTTTCAGTTGATTCATTGTGTACCATAACAAAATCCTCCTGTATTACACCGTTCTCGCCAGGCTCGTGAAAAACCTCGCCAAGTGCGCAGGTATATGTTCGCACTACGCTTGTGCTCATATTATACCATGTGCACTAAATTCGTGAAGTACCTCATTAAGTGCACAGGTATATATTCGCACTAAATTCGCACTGCGCTGCGCTTGTGCTCATTAAGTGCTCATATTATACCATTCATCTTCATATTTTTCAAATATATCTTATTGAAAAAAATTCTGAAAAAATATTCAAAAAAGTTATTGACAGCTAATAGAAGTTAGACTATACTAACCAACGTAGAAATATCAATTATACACCTTACTTATTTTAAAAGGAGGATAAGATGATGCCTTTATCGATGGCGAAAGAAGGAGAGGTTAATACAATTATTAAGGTTGGCGGTAAGGAAGATACGCGCAGATTTCTTGAAAACCTTGGTTTTGTGCCGGGCGGCGACGTCATGGTTATCTCCGGGACGGGCGGAAATCTTATCGTCAATATCAAAGATTCGCGTGTGGCGATAGGCCGCGATATGGCAAACAAGATTATGGTCTGAAATGCGGGAAATAAGCCAGCCGCACACTGATGTCAGAAAGGAGCAGGTAATGAAGACATTGAGACAAACAGCCTGTGGCGAGACGGTCAAGGTTGTCAAGCTGACGGGAGAAGGCCCTGTCAGGAGACGTATTATGGATATGGGAATTACCAAAGGCGTTGAAATTTATGTCAGGAAGGTGGCACCTTTGGGCGACCCTGTTGAGGTGACGGTCAGAGGATACGAGCTTTCTCTCAGGAAGGCTGATGCTGAAATGATAGAAGTGGAGTAATTTTTTTTATACATATGTTAGTTATAACTAACATAAAGTAGGTATGACAAATACAAGATAGTTTTGTTTAATTGTTGATAGTTATAACAAATACGAAAAAAAAAACAAAAAATGGCTGTTAAAATTGCATTAGCGGGCAATCCCAATTGCGGGAAAACAACGCTTTTTAATGCCCTGACTGTTTCCAATTAGTTTGTGGGAAACTGGCCGGGAGTCACGGTGGAGAAAAAGGAAGGCAGACTTAAAGGCCACAAGGATGTGACGATTATGGACCTTCCTGGTATCTATTCTCTTTCACCCTACACACTTGAGGAGGTAGTTGCAAGAAACTACCTTATAACTGAGAGACCTGATGCTATTCTTAATATAGTTGACGGTACGAACCTTGAGAGAAACCTGTATCTTTCAACACAGATTATGGAGTTAGGCATCCCTGTTGTGGTTGCCGTAAATATGTCGGACCTTCTGGAAAAATCGGGAGACAAGGTTTACCTTGACAAACTCAGCGCAAAGCTGGGATGTCCTGTGGTTGCCATCTCGGCCCTCAAGGGAACGGGTATTGAAAAGGCGGCTGAAAAAGCGGTTGAACTGGCACGGTCAAAAACGGTGAATGCTCCGGTTCATGAATTTGCTGCCACTGTGGAGGCGGCAATCAGCTCGGTTGAAGATAAGCTGGGGCAGGATATAGACGAAGAACAGAAAAGATTTTTCGCAATCAAGCTTCTTGAAAAAGACGATAAAATTATTGAGAACATGAAATCCGTACCGGATGTGTCTGCTGAAATCAAGGCTCTTGAGGATGAATTTGATGATGATACGGAAAGCATCATCACCAATGAGAGATATACATATATTTCATCTATTATAGGCGAGTGCTGCAAAAAGTCCAGGAAAAAGAAACTTTCCGTATCGGATAAGATTGACAGGGTTGTTACAAACAGATTCGCGGCGCTTCCTATTTTTGCTGTAATAATGTTTATTGTATATTATGTGTCCGTAACAACTGTAGGTACATTTGCAACGGACTGGGCAAACGACGGTTTGTTTGGAGACGGATGGCACCTGTTTGGAATAGGCACGTCAGGGTACAATGAAGCAGTGGATGAATACGCGGTCCGGAATGTGTTTACAGAAGAGCTTTCGGTTGTGGTTGACGATGCAGGCAAAGCGGATATCGTAGGCGCAGAGGACTTGCAGGGGGCCATCGAGGACGGAGATTTCGGCGCTTTTGAAGAAGCCTACGGCTCATATGCCGACGCTTTTGCGGAAGCGGGATATGACCTTGATGCGGTTCTTCCGCTTGACGGGGAGGGTGAATTTGCGGACGCTCCGGACCCTGCCGATTATGGCGTGTGGGTGCCCGGCATTCCTGTTCTTGTTGAGAGGCTCTTGGACGCCGTAAACTGTGCAGACTGGCTGTACAGCCTCATAATTGACGGTATTGTGGGAGGCGTTGGAGCAGTGCTGGGATTTGTCCCTCAGATGCTTGTGCTTTTCATATTCCTTGCTTTCCTTGAAAGCTGCGGATATATGGCGCGTGTTGCATTTGTAATGGACAGAATTTTCCGCAAATTCGGTCTTTCAGGAAAATCCTTCATACCTATGCTTATCGGATCGGGCTGCGGAGTTCCGGGTATTATGGCGTCGAGAACAATCGAAAATGACCGCGACCGTAAGATGACCATAATGACAACAACCTTTATCCCTTGCGGAGCAAAGCTCCCGATTATTGCGCTGATTGCGACATCGCTTTTCGGCGGCAACGGTTTTGTGGCGGTAAGCGCTTACTTCATCGGTGTTGCAGCGATTGTCATATCCGGTATTATGCTCAAAAAGACAAAAATGTTTGCAGGCGACCCGGCGCCGTTTGTAATGGAGCTTCCTGCATACCACTGGCCGACAGTGGGCAATGTACTCCGTTCAATGTGGGAGCGCGGCTGGTCATTTATCAAGAAGGCGGGAACGATTATCCTTCTTTCGTCAATTGTAATCTGGGCAGGTTCGCATTTCGGCAATGTGGGCGGAAGCTTTGGCTTCGGACTGGATATGGAACTTTCGGACAGCGTTCTTGGTTATATAGGAAACGGCATCAAGTGGATATTTGCACCTCTTGGATTTGGCGACGCCACGGCGGCAATTGCCACAATCATGGGATTGGTTGCCAAAGAAGAGGTTGTCGGAGTATTCGGTGTGCTTGATTTCGTAAGCATGACACAGCTTGCAGCGTACTCATTCCTTATTTTCAACCTTCTTTGTGCTCCCTGCTTTGCGGCAATCGGCGCAATCAAGAGAGAGATGAACAGTGCAAAATGGACATGGTTTGCAATCGGATACCAGTGCATATTTGCATATGCAATATCGCTTATTGTATATCAGCTGGGAAGCCTTTTTACAGGCAACGGCAATGCAATCGGAACGATTGCGGCGGTTCTCGTGCTTGCATTCTTGCTTTATATGCTTTTCAGACCATACAAGGAAAGCAATACTCTTAAGGTAAAAGTTAAAACAAAGAAAGCGAACGCATAAACAGATTACAGAAGGGAACCGGTTATGGTTCCCTTTTCTGCTTTATAGGAATCTTTCCGGTTCCATACGGTAAAAACCCGGCGGAATTTTTAATCGGCAGTGAAAGGAGACAGATATGGGACAGTCGGAAAAAGATATAATCATAAAAAAACTCAAAGACCACGGATGCAGGATTACCAGACAGAGAATGATTATTCTTGATATAATCCTTGAGGGGGATTTTTCCTGCTGCAAGGAGATATATTACAGAGCCGCCGAGAAGGATGGCAAAATAGGGGCTGCAACGGTTTACAGAATGATTAACACACTTGAGGAAATAGGCGTAATCAACAGAAAAAACATGTATAAAGTTGCGGTATCTTAAATAATAACCGGAGAATCATACGAATAAATTTTCAAAATACGGCAATAATATTTCTCTTAATGATAATTCTTTATCACAAAAATATATTGACATCTTTCAAGTGATTAGCTATACTTAACTCAAGTTAGAGATAACTAACTACAGGAGGCATTATGACACGGGAAGTTTTAAATACGGTCTGCGGTATGGATTTAAAGGATATAAATACCCAGATGGCACTTCAATGTGCACCTCTTATAGCAGGAATTAAAATATCCAATCTTTTCATTATCGAAAATGACACGCTTTACGATGCGGTGAGGTCGCTGGAAAAGCTTAAGCTGTCCTATTTTATTCTGCTACGGACGGCGGATAAGACCACTTTTCTTTTGTATGACGAAGAAGGATTGAAAAAATACCTGTCGGAGGACGGTGTAAGGAAGCTTCTCAGGAAAATGGGATACGGCTGCTGTAACTTGATTGATACGCTGCGCTGTTTTAGAATAAAATACAGGCAGTATGCTTCGGAAAATAAAGGCTTTCCTCATGAACTCGGATTGTTTCTCGGGTATCCTCCGGAGGATGTTTCGGGATTTATTGAAAACTGCGGGGAAAATTCCTTATATACAGGATATTGGAAGGTGTATGCCGACCTTCCGGCTAAGCTGAAGCTGTTCAGACGCTATGAGCGGGCCAAAGAATCCCTTATAATGCTTGTTTCACAGGGACTGAGCGTAGCAGATATCATGGAGGCGCGCCCGGATTACAGAATCTGTGCGGCGGCCGTGTAGCTGCGGCTTTCAGTCAGAATTGGAGGATTTCAATGAGTAAGATTCAGGTAGTATTCTGGTCACAGTCCGGCAATACGGAAGCTATGGCAAATGCAGTTGCGGACGGCATAAAAAAAGCCGGCAAAGATGCTGAGGTTGTTTTTGTTTCCGATGCATCTGCGAACCAACTTAAAAGTGCAAAAGCCTTTGCGCTCGGCTGTCCTGCAATGGGAGCCGAAGTTCTGGAAGAGAATGAGATGGAACCTTTTGTCAGCGACCTGGAGACGTCGGTTTCGGGTAAAACCATAGGCCTGTTCGGTTCCTACGGCTGGGGAGACGGACAGTGGATGCGCGACTGGACCGACAGAATGACCAACGCCGGAGCGACCGTAATTGACGGCGAAGGCGTAATATGCATGGGAGCGCCGGATGCCGATGCCACGGCGCAGTGTGAAGCCCTTGGAGTCAAGCTTGCTTCATTAATATAGTTTTCATTTTAATTGCCTAATATAAAATCACTTAACAAACCTTCTTATCACGCCGATATACTTATAAAGTATAATCTGCCAACACTCCGAACGGATTTCGGAAATACGGTGTGACAAGGAGGTTTTGTTATGTTTTTGATTTCAGGCTCAATAAGCAGCGCAGTGAGACTTTGGAAGCTGGATAATGAGTGGCAGCAGAAGAAGCAGACCGGCAAAATATTTTCCAAGGAAATGACCGCCGAGGAAAAAATGATTCAGCAATACAAGGAGGACGCCGCAAAAATGCGCGAGAACAGCAGGCTGGCGGAAATTTCTTCCAGGATTAAGTCCGGCGGTCAGCTTACTTATGATGAATTGCAGTATCTGATGAGAAAGAACCCGGGGCTGTACAAACAGTATCAGGAGATACAGATGGAAAAGCAGGCATATGAGGAGGAACTCAAAAACTGCAAAACCAAAGATGAAGCAGATAAGCTGCGCATGAATAAAATGAACGCATTTGTTTCCGAATTGAAAAAAATCGTGAATAATCCTGCCATTCCGCAAAGCGAGAAGAAGGCTTTTGCAGAGAAAATAATTGCCAGAACAGCGTATATAAATAAAGTGCATAATGAATTCATAGAAACGGGAAAATATGCCGCTCTCCCGGAAAATGATAAGGATGAACGCGAACGCGGGGACGGCATGAAAACGCCATGCGAAGCAGAAGATGCAAACGGAATTACTCAGGAGAAATATGATGGCGAAGCTCTTTTATCCGGTGAATACGAAGCGGTTTTTGCCGAAAATTCTTTACTATCCAAGCCTTATGAGTTAAAATAATAATCATAAATTTTCAGGAGGATACATGAACGCAGCGGAATTGATTAAATCGGGCAAGGCGGTGCTGGGAATAGAATTCGGCTCCACAAGGATTAAGGCGGTTCTGACAGACGACTGCAGCAAAGTAATAGCACAGGGCAGCCATGAGTGGGAAAACAGATATGAGGGCGGAATATGGACCTACAGCGAGCAGGACATAATAACAGGGCTTCAGAGCTGCTATTCTTCGCTTCTTACTGATGTAAAGGACAAGTATAACACTGATATCACCTGCCTTGCGGCAATGGGCTTCAGCGGTATGATGCACGGATATATAGCTTTGGATAAGGACGACAATCTCCTTGTACCGTTCAGGACATGGCGCAATACAATAACAGGCGAGGCGTCCGAAAGGCTGACCAAATGCTTTAATTTCCATATACCCCAAAGATGGAGCATCGCTCATCTTTATCAGGCCATAATAAACGGTGAAGAGCATGTAAGAAACATAAGCCATATTACAACTCTTGCGGGATATATACACTACAGGCTTACGGGGCGCAAGGTTCTCGGCATCGGCGAGGCATCCGGCATGTTTCCAATAGATTCGGAGGCAGGTGATTATGATGCCGGAATGCTTGATAAGTTTGATGAGCTGATTGCGGATAATAATTACGGCTGGGAAATATCCCGGATTTTACCCGAGGTTCTTATGGCAGGCGATGATGCGGGAAAACTCACCGGAGAGGGCGCATTGCTTCTTGATATATCCGGAAGACTCCAATCCGGAATACCGCTTTGTCCGCCGGAGGGCGACGCGGGAACAGGAATGGCGGCCGCAGATGCCGTGGAGGCTCGTACGGGCAATGTATCCGCCGGAACCTCGGTATTTGCCATGGTGGTACTTGAAAAGGAACTGAACGCCCTTCATGAAGAACTTGACATGGTTACTACGCCTGAGGGCAAGCCGGTGGCGATGGTACACTGCAACAACTGTACCTCTGACCTCAATGCCTGGGTGGGGCTTTTCAGGGAATTTGCAGAGAGTGCGGGGATTGAGGTTGACAACGACAGGCTTTTTGAAATACTGTACAATAAAGCGCTTGAAGGAGATGCGGACTGCGGAGGTCTTATGGCATACAATTATTTTTCCGGCGAGCATATAACCGGCTTCAACGAAGGGCGGCCGGTATTTATGAGAAAACCGGACAGCCATTTTAACCTTGCCAATTTTATGAGAACGCATCTTTTTACGGCGATAGGCGCGCTGAAGGTGGGCCTTGACATTCTTTTCAAGGAGGAAAAGGTTGAACTGGACAGAATCACGGGACATGGCGGATTGTTTAAGACTCCGGTTGTAGGTCAGCGCATAATGGCTGCGGCTATGAATACTCCTGTTACCGTCATGGACACGGCGGGAGAGGGCGGAGCATGGGGAATGGCGCTTTTAGCGTCCTACATGATAAATAAAAAACCGTCGGAAAGTCTGGGCGCCTTTTTGTCAAGGGCAGTCTTTAAAGGCAATAACGGCATTACCATGAATCCGGATGAAGCCGATGCAGAAGGCTTTGACAGATTTATTGAGAGATACAGGGCGGCAATGCCTGTGGAGCGTGCAGCGGTGGAGACGCTGAAATAATATGAAAAAAACGGTAATCGGGATTCTGGCACATGTGGATGCCGGCAAAACAACATTAACAGAAGCACTTTTGTATGAAAGCGGGACTATAGATAAGGTGGGACGCGTCGATAACAAGGACGCGTTCCTTGACATTTATGCCGTGGAAAAGGAACGGGGAATAACGGTATTTTCAAAACAGGCGGAGCTGGACTTTAACGGTCTTCATATAACGCTCATCGACACTCCGGGGCATGTGGATTTCGGAGCGGAGATGGAGCGGAGCCTGATGATACTTGATTACGCCGTACTTGTGATAAGCGGTCCGGACGGGGTGCAGGGACATACGCTTACGTTGTGGAAGCTTCTTAAGAAAAATAATATTCCTGTGTTTATATTTGTCAATAAAATGGACAGGGCAGATACGGATAAAGAGAAAATATTGTCTGAAATGCATAAGGAACTGTCCGATAATATAATAGATTTTTCAGGGGAAGAGCTTTTATATGAGGACATTTCGCTTTGTGACGATGCGCTGCTTGACGAATATCTTGAAAACGGCGCAATTTCCGGAGAATCCGTCCGGCGGGCTGTTGCGAAACGCAGGCTTTTTCCATGCTTTTTCGGTTCGGCGCTTAAGCTCACCGGGGTAGGCGAATTTATTGCGAAACTGGCGGACCTTGTAAGGCAGAGAACATATTTTGGGGAGCTGTCAGGACGAATTTACAAAATAAGCCGTGACGACAAGGGGGAAAGGCTCACGTTTCTAAGGCTGACCGGAGGTACCTTAAGAGCCCGTGAAACAATATCGGGCATACATGAAAACGGTGAGGGCTGGAGCGGTAAGGTAAACAGTATCAGGATTTATTCTGGCAGCAGATATGAGACGGCAGGCGAAGTGCCTTCCGGAACGGTCTGTGCAGTAACGGGGCTGGCAGATACCAAGGCGGGCGATGTGTTCGGAGCGGAAAAAAACGATTTCAGGCCGTTGCTCGCTCCGGTTATATCATACGGAATCATGCTTCCGGAAGGTGTCAACGCGGCCGAGGCCTTCTTATCCCTTGCCGGAATAAGTGAGGAGATACCTGAACTTGATATTGTCATGGACAGGGAAAACGGCAGTATATCCGTCAAGGTCATGGGAGAGGTGCAGACAGAGATTTTAAAAAGGCTTGTTAAGGAACGCACGGGAATGGAAATCGGTCTTGGCCCGGGAAATATTGTATATAAAGAAACAATCGATAATACGGTTATCGGCTCAGGCCATTTCGAGCCTCTGAAGCATTATGCGGAGGTACATCTTAAGCTTGAGAAAGCAGAGCGCGGCACAGGGCTTATTTTTGAGAGCGCATGCGGTGAGGATATACTGGCGAAAAACTGGCAGAGACTTATAATGACGCACCTTGAAGAGCGCGTGCATAAGGGAGTTCTTACCGGGGCCCAGATAACGGACATAAAAATAACGCTGATTGCAGGCAAAGCCCACGCAAAGCATACCGAAGGAGGAGATTTCAGACAGGCGGTATACAGGGCGGTAAGACAAGGGCTTATGAAGGCACAGTGCAGGCTTCTGGAGCCTGTTTACAGCTTCAGAATTGAGCTTCCGCCTGAGAATCTCGGAAGGGCGATGAACGATATCCGGCAGATGAGCGGAAGCTTCGGACAGCCTGAAAATAACGGACAGACGGCAGTTCTTTGCGGGCGTGCTCCGGTGAGCGGTATGATGTCTTACGGTAAAGAACTAATGTCATACACTCATGGCCTGGGAAAAATAACGCTTGTTCCTGACGGATACGATTATTGCCATAATGAGGCTGAGATTATTGAGAATGCAGGCTACGAGCCTGAGACGGATGTTGAGAATACGGCAGATTCCGTATTCTGCGCTCATGGGGCAGGTTTTGTAGTGCCGTGGTATGAAGCAGAGCAGTATATGCATATTGACAGCGCCGTATATGCGGGCGGCATGGACTATAATCGGGACGGCTGCGAAGGGGAAAATGAAGCGGCAGAAATTTTCGCCGCAAAAGCAGCCGCAGACGGTGATTTGAAAACAAAGCTTGACCTTGCCATGGGAACCGAGGAAATTGACGAAATCATAGCCAAAAGCGGAGGCGCCAACAAATCGCCAAAGTCTCCCATGCATCGCGGTCTGTATGGCAAAAGGCACGGACGGGAATATCCGGTTGTGCGCAGCTATAAGCCGCTGCCCAAGAAGGTTCCTTATATGCTTGTGGACGGATATAACGTTATTTTTGCATGGAGGGACCTGTCAGAGCTTGCCGGAGTAAATATGGACAGCGCAAGGGACAGGCTGATTGAGATAATGTGCAATTACCAGGCAGCCAAACAGACGGAGCTTATAGTTGTTTTTGATGCATACAGAATAAAGGGACATGATACGGAGCTGCTTGATATCAACAATATTCATGTGGTTTATACCAAGGAAGCCCAGACGGCGGACAGCTATATAGAGGAATTTGCACATGAAAACGGTGTAAAATACGACATAACGGTCGTTACCTCCGACGGAATGGAACAGATAATAATACGCGGCGAGGGCTGTGCGCTTATTTCTTCAAGAGAGTTTGAGAAGGAAGTTCAGGATACCTGCCGGCAGCATATCGAAAATTACAGATTGTCACAATCATACAACGGCAAAAGCTATATGGCCGAGCTTATGGAAGACATACCTCCGGGTCTTGACAATATCTGTCCGGAATGTAATAATCAAATAAGTTAATTTAGCCGGTTATCACTTATGAAAAGTGACGGCTGAGGTATGGAGGCTATAATGGACAACGCAAAATTAGCAGAACTGCTTTTCCCGGATGTGAAGGTCACGCCGGATTATTATGAGAATAAATTTCCCCACAGAAACCTTCCCGGCAAGGCCCAGGTTACAAGAATGGCTCCGAGCCCCACGGGATTTATTCATCTTGGAAATCTTTACAGTGCTCTGGCGGACGAAAGAATAGCGCATCGGAACGGAGGGGTTTTTTATCTGCGGATAGAGGATACCGACGAGAAACGCAAGGTTGACGGTGCGGTCGATACAATTATTAATGTGCTGAGATATTTCGACATAGAATTTGACGAAGGCGCCGGTTTCCCGGAGGATGCGCCCCAGAATTTATACGGGCCTTATTTTCAGCGTCAGCGTGTTGAAATATATCATACGTATGCAAAGGACCTTGTTGAACGAGGGCTTGCTTATCCTTGCTTCTGTACCGAGAATGAACTTGAGCAGATAAGGCTTAAACAGGAGGCCGACAAGGTACTTACAGGATATTACGGAGCTTACGCCCATTGCAGGAATCTGACGTATGAAGATATTAAAGCCAGACTTGATGCAGGGGAGACTTATGTTTTAAGGCTTCGCTCCCAGGGAAGCCCGGACAGGGAAATAACTTTTACGGACAGCATTATGGGAGAAATAAAGCTTCCTGAGAATATTCACGATATAGTGCTGTTAAAGCGGGACGGTGTTCCCACATACCATTTTGCACATGCTGTTGATGATCATCTTATGAGAACCACCACCGTTATCCGAGGCGGAGAGTGGCTGGCATCCGTTCCCACCCATTATGAACTTTTTCATGTGCTTGGATTTAAGATGCCCGCATACGGACATACGGCGCATCTTATGAAATTCGATGAGGAGACCGGCGGAAAGCGTAAGCTTTCCAAGAGAAAGGACCCGGAGCTTTCGCTTGATTATTACCGCAGGGACGGATATCATCCTAAGGCAATGAAGGTATACCTTCTCACGCTCCTTAATTCAAATTTCGAGGAATGGTATGAGAAATTCCCAGACAAGGATATTAACGAATTTCCGTTTTCAATCGAGAAGATGAGCCAGTCGGGAGCGCTTTTCGACAAGGACAAGCTTCATAACATATGCAAAAATGAGCTTGCAAAACTGTCCGAGTATGAGATGTATGATTTACTGCATGAATGGGCGGTTGAAAATGAGCCGGATAAGGCCGGGATATGGTTTGCCGACAAAGAAAAATTACTGGCGGTATTGAGACTGTACATGGGAATCGGAATGAAGCGCAGGCGGAAGGATTTTGTGTATGCCAGACAGATATTCGAACTGACGGGATATTTTTTCGGGACCAAAGACGCGCAGGCTTCCGAGGCTTTCAGGACTGATGCCCGCATAACAGGTCAGATCCTTGAAGAATACCTTGAAACATATGACCACAATGCAGATAATTCACAGTGGTTCGATAATCTCAAAGCGATTGCGGCCAAATTCGGATTTGCAGCCGATATGAAAGCGTATAAAGCCAATCCGGACGACTATAAGGGAAGCATATCGGATGTGGCCGAGATGGTGCGCATTGCAGTTACAGGAAGGGCAAATACGCCTGATTTGTGGAGTATAATACACATAATAGGCGAGCAGGATATGCGTTCCAAAATCAATGATGCTATAAGCAGTCTGCGGCACATATAATTTTGAATAAGGTGCGGAAAGCATTTAATATAAGGAGGATATATTATGGACAATCAAAACGGTCAGAATACTGACGGCAGCAATAACCAAGGCTATACCGGTCAGCCAAACCAGAATTATAACCAGGGCTATAACGGCCGGCCAAACCAGAACTATAATCAGGGTTACAATGGCCAGTCGAACCAGAATTATAACCAGAGCTATACCGGTCAGCCAAACCAGAATTATAATCAGGGTTATAATGGCCAGCCAAACCAAGGCTATAATCAGGGCTATACCGGAAATTACAATCAGGGCTATAATCCGAACTTTAACAATATGAATTATAACATGGGCTATGGGGGACCTGTTCCGGATGAGTTCCGACAGGAAAAAAACATCGCGGTATGTATTATCCTTTCATTTGTTACCTGCTCCATTTATATGTGGTTCTGGATGTACAGCGTGGTAAAAAAAATCAGAATGCTTAACGGCGACCAGAGTGACATGGTTGGGGAATATCTTTTGCTGATGCTGGTTCCTTACTATAATGTTTACTGGGTATATACCAGAGGCAAAGCCATATCCGAAGCCGCTGCCAGACGCGGAATACAGATAGCTGACAACAGCGTGGTATATCTGATATTGAACATTCTGGGATTGTCAATTGTTTCATATGCAATGATTCAAAACGATTTGAATAAGCTTGCCAGAATGCTGTAGAGTAACCGATGCCCGAGCGATTAGCCCGGTATCACGTGAGCCTGACAGCAGGTTTTGAGGTCGAACGGTTTTTTACGGGCAGAGCATCCGGCTCTGTCCGTATTTTTATATGCCTTATGCTTCGGTACTGCCGAAATTAACAGAAAAGTTGCCGGAATATATTGCCGCAGGCGGCATAAAGTGATATAATAGATTATAAGAAGAACGGACGATTTAAGCACATTCAATACGAACGGAGGAGGATTTATATGGGAAAAAAATATATGAGAGTTCCATTTGAGGTTGAGGCCGTAAAGTACGAAGCAGGAAAAGGGATCGAGGATGGTTTTAAGCCCTGGGCGGAAGTGGTTACTCAGGGGTTTGTATCCACGGACAAGCTGGTATGTGTGAAGGGGGATAATGATATGCTGATGTGTCCTTTTGTCACAAGCAGGCGCGGGATTATTTTTATAAGAGAAGGCGATTACATAATAAAGGAAGCAAACGGAGACAAGCATTGCTGCGGCGAGGACAAATTTCACACAAGATATAAAGAGATATGATATTCTGCCGATATTAAATAAAACAAGGCAAAGGACTGCCGCAATTTACACGGAGGTTATGTTTATGAAAATAACGGGAGAGGTGTTTTTTCAGGGCGGGACGGATGCAGACCGTACGGTGTCAGGACGAAAGTCGTTTTTTGCAGGAAGTATCCGTCCGGACAGTCAGGATAATGATTTCATGATAGAGCGTAAGCGCAGGCTGGCAAAACAGCAGGCGCTTAAGATAATAAACGATGCTTATGCTTCCGATTCCCGAATAACAGACGACAGCGCCGCACGGCACGCTGAGGTTGAAGAGCTTACATACGCCAATAAAGAACTGAAGGAAAATGTCAGTTCAATGGAGCAGGAGAGGGAAAATCTTAAAATCTCATATGGCATAAGTGAGGAAAGTGAGGAGCAGGCGGATTTAGAGCTTCTTGAAAAAAGATATCAATATAAAAAAGAGCACAGATTATCGGAACTGACTGACGAAGAGCTGAAAAGACTTAATGAGCTTGACAACGGAGCGATGACGGAATATCAGCGGCAAAGTATGGATATTCTGGAGAATGAAGAGGCTTACATAATTCAGATTCAGGATAATGAAAGCGTGATAACCGGAGACCTGAGTGCGGTAAGAAGCAATGAGGAAGCCAGGATAAAATCCAACACCATAGTCAAAGCCGTCGATTCGGCAGACGAGGTTATGACGGCCGCAGGCAGAGAAATCATGGGAATGATGATGCAGGACGCGATGGAGCATGTTGACGAGAAGCTTGAGGAGACTGTTGAAAAAGCCGAAGAAGCCGCCGAGAATAAGGAAGAACAGGAAGAACTCATAGAGTCGGTCAAGGCAAAGAAAGAAGCCGTGTCAGAGAATATTGAAGAGATTAGGGAAGCTGTCAAGGAAGCCGACAGTCAGATTTCTTCCGATGATGTGACGAAAGAGATGTTGGACGGCAGCCCGGCTGTTCAGGATATACATAGGGAAATAAAGGAGATGCTGGAAAGGCTCAGGCTTATTGATGATGATATCAAAGGAAGCGCTGTGGACCGGTTATTATAAACACATATCATGAAACGGGTGCAATCGCAGGATTTGCGGAGACGGACCGTTTCAACGTTTCAAGCGCATTCCCATCAAAAAAATCCCGCGCAGTCCCTTTATGGAATTGCGTGGGAAATTTTTTATACAAAAACGTATCAACGTATGTCCTTTCTGTTTATAAGAATGCAGGATACAACCGAAGACAATGCAAAAAATACGGCTGCGACTATTCCCGAACGAATAAGGGTTTCTGATGATGCCGATGAGTTGACGAAGTAAAGCATATTGCCCATGTTGGTGTATTTGGCAACCGTAAAATCAGATGCCTTGAATACTTTTTCCGCGATAAGGTCGGCAAGGGAGAAAACCGAGCTTCCCATAAGAACATATATTATTCCTGTTATCATCGGAAAAGTGGCTTTGCGCGTTATCATAAAAAGCATTACAATTACGGATGCTATTGAAAAATTCATGATAATACCCCAGATAACTTCAAGCACAATCCCTCTTATATTTTGAACTTCCGTTATTCCTATAATTCCCGCGCAGCCTGCAATGATGCAGAGGACTGTGATAATGTGCATTATCACTATGGCGCACAGAATGCATATAAGCTTTGAAAAAACCAGTCCGGAACGTTTGGAAACGATTGAGGCAATATTTTTGATGTAGCCGTTCTTATATTCGGCACTGCAGAACAGCACCGCAAAAATTACGGTGAAAAGCACCAGAAAATTGCCTTGCAGAAATGCGTCAAAATATTCGTCAACGGTGTGAGGGAGCAGCTCCAGAAAGCTTTCTCCCAGATCGAGTCCCATATCCGAGGTCATTGCGGTTGAAGTTATATAAAAACTCCATATCATTATTGCGCATGATGCCGTTAGTGCGGCAAGAATTATATAAAAGCTTTTGGTTTTGAAAAACCTGTAAAAATCCATTTTCAGGGCCTTAAGCATTATCAGCACCTCCCGTCATATTAAAGAAAAATTCTTCAAGGCCGGCCTGTTCAATCCATAGGGACGACACAAAAACATCGGCCTTGCACAGCGCCATATTTATCTGCGAGCTGTCCTCGATATGCTCGTAGATATGGATTGTATTCTGGTCTGCAATATTGAATTTGTGTATGTTAATGCTGTGAAGAAGCCTTGCGGCGGAATTAACATCGTATATTTTGATTACGATTCTGGATTCGCATTTGGCCGATAATTCATCCGGCGTAAGCTCCGCAACAAGCCTGCCGTTGTTGATAATGCCGTAATGGGTCGCTATTTTTGACAGCTCTTCCAGAATGTGGCTTGATATAATGATTGTTTTGCCCTGCTCCCTGTTAAGATAAAGCAAGGTTTTCCTTATCTCTGCTATGCCCTGAGGATCAAGTCCGTTAATGGGTTCGTCAAGAATCAGTATTTCGGGATTGCCGACCAGAGCCATGGCAATTCCAAGTCTTTGTTTCATACCCATCGAGTATGTTTTTGTATGTCTTTTCCCTACATTGCCGAGTCCCACCATGTACAGAAGCTTTGAGATGTATTCCTTGTCCTTGATTCCGGAACAGAGACATTTCATTTTCAGGTTGTCATAGGCGGACATATCTCCGTAAAGCCCGGGTTCTTCAATCAGGATGCCTATTTTTGAAAACATATTGCGGCTGCGCATCAGGCTGCTGTTCATTCCGAATATGCAGAAATCCCCGCTTGTAGCATGTGAGAGTCCCGAAAGTATTTTCAGGGTAGTGGTTTTTCCGGCGCCGTTGCGGCCGATAAAGCCGTAGATATCTCCTTTTTTGACATGGAGATTGACGGAATCCACGGCCTTTACGTTTTTATACTGTTTGGTAAGGCTGTCGGTTGTTAAAATATAATCCATATATCCTCCTGTCACATATTCGGCAGCCGAAAATGTATATTCAGCCGCCTGATTTGTGCAAAATATGTATACCCGGTCATTATACTTTCTTTTTGTGTAATTTGCAATACATATTTATTGCAAAAGCCTGCTTGCGTATTGACATAAAAAGTGATAAGGTATATTTGGAGTGATTTTTTGATTTATTTTGTTATTTTATCAGTAAATCAAAAAGCACGTGTCATAGTACGGCTTTTTTAATATAGTTTAAGGAGATTTGCAATGCGGAAAACAAAAATAATATGTACGATGGGACCTTCGACGGACGAGCCGGGGGTGCTTAAAAAGCTTATAATGGCAGGTATGGATGTGGCGAGGCTTAATTTTTCCCACGGAACCCATGAGCAGCAGGGCGCGAGAATGGATGCGATTAAGGCAGTCAGGGAGGAGTGCCATAAACCGGTTGCCATACTTCTGGATACAAAGGGCCCGGAAATCCGTGTGCGCGATTTTGAGGGCGGAAAGGTGCTGTTGGAGACCGGACAGGATTTTACCCTTACCGGTGACGATATAATGGGTAATAACACACGGGCGTCAATAACTTTTGCGGATTTATACAAGGATGTGACCGTGGGCACCAAAATTCTCATAGACGACGGCCTTATAGAGATGCATGTCAAGGAAATCAAGGGTACGGATATTGTATGTACCGTAATTAACGGAGGATATGTTTCAAACCATAAGGGCGTAAATGTTCCCGGAGCACATATTAATATGGAATTCCTCAGCGAAATTGACAAGTCCGATATTATTTTCGGAATAGAAAATGATGTGGATTTCGTGGCAGCGTCTTTTGTAAGATGTGCGGATGATGTAAGGAAGATAAGAAGTCTTCTCAATGAAAACGGCGGCAAGGCAATTAAAATAATATCCAAAATTGAGAATCAGGAGGGGCTTGACAATATTGACGAGATTATAGAAGTTTCCGATGCAATAATGGTTGCCAGAGGAGATATGGGAGTTGAGCTTCCTGAGGAGGAAGTGCCTATTGCACAGAAGGTTATAATCAAGAAAGTATACGAGGCGGGCAAGCAGGTTATCACGGCCACGCAGATGCTCGATTCGATGATTAACAATCCGCGTCCAACACGTGCCGAGACGGCTGACGTTGCAAATGCAATTTACGACGGGACAAGCGCCATTATGCTTTCAGGAGAAACTGCGGCGGGAAAGCATCCTGTGGAAGCTCTTGAGATGATGGTGCGCATTGCAGACAGAACGGAGCGGGAGGTTAATTACAAGAAAAGATTTTTCACAAGGGAAAGAGAGTCCAATCCGGATGTGACGGATGCCATATGCCATGCCACATGCACTACGGCTTATGACCTTAACGCCAAAGCGATTATCGTGGTAAGCAAGTCCGGTACGTCGGCCAGAATGATTTCCAGATATCGTCCGGCATGTGATATAATCGGCTGTGCAACAACCGAGAAGGTCTGCCGTCAGCTTAATATGGTATGGGGAATAACACCCGTACTTCTCAAAGAAAAACACGACGTGTTTGTGCTTTTCGACCATGCCATCGAAAAAGCAAAGTCAAGAGGGCTTATAAAGGTGGGCGATACTACGGTAATAACCTCAGGTATCCCGATGGGAAGGTCAGGAACCACCAATATGCTTAAAGTGGAGGTCGTAGAGTAATATATGGGCAGTAAATATGTGATGGCCTTTGATCAGGGTACTACCAGCTCCAGATGTATAATATATGACATTAACGGGGCGATTCGTTCTATGAAACAGAAAGAATTTGATCAGATATATCCCAGAGCGGGATGGATTGAACATAATCCGGTAGAAATATGGTCATCGCAGCTTGCCGTCGCCATGGAAGCCATGGTGATGGCAGGGATTACAGCCGATGATATACATGCAATCGGAATTACCAATCAGCGTGAGACTACGATTGTTTGGGACAAAAGGACAGGCATGCCTGTGTATAACGCCATTGTGTGGCAGTGCAGAAGAACTTCGGAAAGAATAGACCGTCTCAATGCAGAGGGCATGGGAGGCAGGATTAAAGAAATAACGGGGCTTATTCCCGACGCATATTTTTCAGCCTCCAAAATAGAATGGATACTGGACAACGTTCCCGGCGCGCGGGAGTCGGCAGAGGCGGGAGACTTGCTTTTCGGAACGGTTGACACATGGCTGATATGGAACCTCACCAAGGGAGCGGTCCATGTGACGGATTATACAAATGCATCAAGAACAATGCTTTTTGATATACATAATCTTTGCTGGAGCGATGAGCTCCTTGAATATTTCCGTATCCCGAAGAGTATGCTGCCTCAGGTAAAGCCGTCAAGCTGTTTCTACGGAATGAGCGCACCCGGAATATTGGGCGGAGAAATTCCGATTGCCGGGGCCGCGGGGGACCAGCAGGCCGCTTTGTTCGGACAGTGCTGTTTTGAACCCGGAGAGGCAAAAAATACTTACGGCACGGGATGTTTCCTTCTTATGAATACCGGAAAACATGCAGTTACGTCGGATAACGGACTGCTTACTACCATAGCTGCCGGCACGGGGCCGGACATACAGTATGCGCTGGAGGGAAGCGTGTTTGTGGCAGGGGCGGCAATACAGTGGCTTCGTGACGGGATGAGACTTATCCGTGATGCCGCCCAGTCGGAAAAATATGCCCTGGCGGTGGAAGACTGTGGGGGAGTATACATAGTTCCGGCTTTTACAGGCCTTGGAGCGCCATACTGGGAGCAGTATGCCAGAGGAACCATAGTCGGAATTACAAGAGGCTGCCAGAAGGAGCATTTTATCCGTGCGACTCTTGAATCCATTGCTTATCAGGTGACGG
>CALWMX010000023.1 GCA_944382105.1 uncultured Butyrivibrio sp. | reverse complement strand
GTATGGTCTCTGAAAAAAAGAAAATAGAATAAAATACTGCAGGCTACCACCAAAAACAGCATTACTCCTATTTTCACATATTCATTCTTAAATGTAAATCGGTATTTTTTTCCTGAGGTTTCGCCGTTTGTATCGTTATCCATCACATTCCTCCAATTTATCTATGCCCTTATTGTATTCTATTCTTTCCATATTTACAAGCATAAAAAACAGCCTGAAGCCATAAAAATGACTTCAGGCTGCAAGCATGTGAATATCAGATAAAATGTATTCCGATACGAAATATATCATACCCTCTGTATCACATGTTTATTATTACTCAAAAAGCCTGCTGTATTTAACAAGATAATCATATCTTTCCTTTGCATTCTGTTCTGCTGCAGTGAACAGTTTTTCAGCTCTTTCAGGATTAGCCTTGGCAAGTCTTGCGTAACGTGCCTCATTCATAATGAAATCTCTGTAGCTTCCCGTAGGCGCCTTTGAGTCAAGCTGGAACGGGTTCTTTCCCTCCGCCTTAAGCGCCGGATTGAACCTGAACAGATGCCAGTAGCCTGCATCTACAGCAGCCTTCTCAACATCCTGTGCATGAGACATGCCTGTCTTGATGCTGTGGTTGATACATGGAGCATAAGCAATTATAAGCGACGGTCCCGGATATGCCTCTGCTTCCGCAATAGCCTTGATACACTGGTTGCGGTCAGCGCCCATGGAAATCTGCGCTACATAAACATAACCATAGCTCATTGCGATGCTTGCAATATCTTTCTGCTTAACTTCTTTACCTGCTGCTGCAAACTCTGCAACCGCACCGGTAGGGGTAGCCTTAGATGCCTGTCCTCCTGTATTTGAATATACTTCCGTATTAAATACGAAAATATTTATATCTTTGTTGCTTGCAATAACATGGTCAACACCGCCGAAACCTATGTCGTATGCCCAACCGTCACCTCCGAATACCCACTGTGACTTCTTGGAAAGCATATCTTTATCGGCAAGGATTTCCTTAGCTGCGTCTGTATTCTCATTGGCAAGGGCAGCCACAAGCTTTTCTGTTGCCGCACCGTTGGTAGCTCCGCATGAAAACGTATCAAGATATTCCTGTGCTGCCGCTTTTGTATCTGCGTTAGCAGTTGTCTCAAGAACCTCTTCAACCTTTGCTTTAAGTCTTGTCCTGATTGCTTTCTGTGCAAGCTGCATACCCATACCAAACTCTGCGTTGTCCTCGAAAAGAGAGTTGCACCAAGCCGGTCCGCGTCCCTGCTTATTAACGGTATAAGGCGTTGAAGGTGATGAGTTGCCCCAGATTGATGAACATCCCGTTGCATTGGCAATGTACATTCTGTCACCGAAAAGCTGGGTGATTAACTTAGCGTAAGGAGTCTCTCCGCATCCGGCACATGCTCCTGAGAACTCAAGAAGCGGCTGCTTAAACTGACTTCCCTTAACCGTTGTCTCTTTAAACTTAGCTAATACCTCAGGCTTGTCAGACAGTGACTGTCCGTAATCGAATGCATTCTGCTGTGTTCTGTCAGTATCGTCAAATCTCTCCATAACAAGAGCTTTTTCTTTTGCCGGACATACATTAACGCATACTTTACAATCCATACAGTCAAACTCTGATACGGTTACTGCAAATTTCATTCCGGGCATTCCGGTCATGTCAACGACTTTCATTCCCTCAGGAGCCGCTGCCGCCTCTGCCTCTGTAAGAGCTACAGGACGGATAACCGCATGAGGACATACATATGAGCAGAAATTACACTGAATACAGTTTTCAGGTTTCCACTTAGGAACGGTTGTAGCAACACCGCGCTTCTCAAATGCCGCCGCACCTGACGGAGTAGATCCGTCCACATAATCATTAAAAGCAGATACCGGAAGCTTGTTGCCTTCCTGTCCGTTGACTGCGTGCTGGATATTGTTGACAAAATCCACTACATCCTGTCTTGTGCCTGTTGCCTTTGAGGACAAATCCTCATCTTTGGCGTCTTTCCAGCTTTCAGGAATTGCCACTTCAACCACATTGGCGAGACCTGCATCAATCGCATTGTGGTTTTTCTTAACCACATCCTCACCTTTCTTCATATAGCTGGCTGTTGCCGCATCCTTCATATACTTAACTGCATCGTCAATAGGAATTATGTTGGCAAGCTTGAAGAATGCCGCCTGCAGTATGGTGTTGATTCTGGCGCCCATTCCGGTCTCTATACCAAGCTTAATACCGTCAATCGTGTAGAACTTGATATTATGCTCCGCCATATATCTCTTAGCCTGTCCCGGAAGATGATGTTCAAGCTCCTCAGGAGTCCAGCTGCAGTTAAGGAGAAATGTTCCGCCATCCTTAAGGTCCTGAACCATATTATACTTACGAACATATGCCGGATTATGACATGCGACAAAATCCGCCTTGTTGATAAGGTATGTAGATTTTATCTTGGAATGACCGAAACGAAGGTGTGAAATTGTAACACCGCCCGACTTCTTGGAGTCATAATCAAAATATGCCTGAGCATACATATCCGTATGGTCACCGATAATTTTTATTGAGTTTTTATTGGCGCCTACCGTACCGTCAGCGCCAAGTCCCCAGAATTTACAGCTTGTAATTCCCTCAGGTGCCGTTACAGGTGAAGGGCCTGTCTCAAGTGAAAGGTTGGTAACATCATCATTGATGCCTATTGTGAACCTCTTCTTGGTTGTATTATTGTATACTGCAATAATCTGTGCAGGCGTGGTGTCCTTGGAGCCCAGTCCGTAACGTCCTGTAAATACAGGAACATCAGCAAATTCGGTATCCTTAAGAGCAGCTACAACATCAAGATAGAGCGGTTCACCGATTGAGCCCGGCTCCTTGGTTCTGTCAAGAACCGATATCTGCTTAACGGTCTTAGGCATAACTGCAAGCAGGTGTTTTACACTGAAAGGTCTGTAAAGACGAACCTTGATTACGCCTACCTTTTCTCCTGCTTTAATAAGATAGTCAACAGTCTCATCTATGGTCTCACATACCGAACCCATAGCAATGATAACCTTCTCTGCATCTTCCGCACCATAGTAATTGAAGAGCTTATAGTCTGTTCCGATTTTGGCATTGACTTTGTTCATGTACTCTTCAACAACTTCAGGAAGGGCATCATAATACGGGTTACAAGCCTCTCTTGCCTGGAAAAAGATATCAGGGTTCTGAGCCGAGCCTCTCTGGCAAGGATGCTCAGGGTTAAGTGCATGGCGGCGGAAAGCATTGACTGCATCCATATCTACCATATCCTTAAGGTCTTCATAATCCCACATCTCAATTTTCTGAATCTCATGAGACGTACGGAAACCGTCAAAAAAGTTAAGGAACGGAACCTTGCCCTTGATTGCAGAACAATGCGCAACAGGCGTAAGGTCCATAACTTCCTGAACGCTTGACTCACAGAGCATTGCAAAGCCGGTCTGATGGCATGCATATACGTCCGAATGGTCACCGAAAATATTAAGCGCGTGTGTAGCTACACAACGGGCTGAAACATCAATTACGCAAGGAAGCTGCTCACCGGCAATCTTGTACATGTTAGGTATCATAAGCAAAAGACCCTGTGACGCCGTAAAAGTCGTTGTCAAAGCTCCTGCCGAAAGAGAACCGTGAACCGCACCTGCTGCTCCGGCTTCCGACTGCATCTCTGTAAGCTGAACCTCTTGGCCGAAAATGTTTTTTCTGCCCTGAGTTGCCCATTCATCAGCGCATTCTGCCATTACGGATGATGGGGTAATAGGATAGATAGCCGCAACATCCGAGTACGCATATGACACGTGCGCCGCGGCATTGTTTCCATCCATGGTTTTCATTTTTCTTGCCATTTTAAAGTTTTCCTCCTAAACCTTATTATATTAACAGTCTTATTATGAATACTGACTGATTCATAACTATAATTATAATACGAAGTTAAAAATACATCAACCTTTTCTAAATATTTTCTTAGTCTCCTTCAACTTCCAATTATATCAGTCACAGTATCATTTTGAATTATACAATATATTTGCTCATAATTCCAGTTATTATTGACCGGATTTATTATATTTTTGCATATTTATCTCTAATTTTTACATATATTTTGTATTCTTTTTAATGTAATTTTTATAATTTTCCCCGTATGATTATTTTCGTATTTCTGTTATACTTATCGTATAATTTTGTATGCTTCAACTCAGGGGAGGTTTTAACGCCATGAAACAAAGACGCAGCCGAATATCCGCTTTGCCGCACAGACTTCTTTCTTTATTCTGCGCGGGAACGATACTTTTGACCGGATGCGGCGGCTTATCCTCCTCCGGTTATGAGAAAAGCAATTCCGCATACCGCGAATTCCTTACGGTAGACGTATATGACAGCAGCGCCAATTTTGAAGGCATACAGTCGGGATGGTATGCCAGTCTGATTAAGGATAAATTCAACATAGAACTGAATATAATTTCCCCCAGTATAAGCGGCGATTCCGATAATGTTTTCGAAACTCGTTTTGCCGCAGGCGAAATAGGTGATTTAATCATATGCCCCACTAAGGGGAATAAGCTTCAGAGGCTGGTGGATGCCGGGCTTGTGCTGGACATGGAGCCGTATATCAGGAATGCCGACATATATAACCGATACTCTACTCAAATAGATGCTCTCAATAAAGAAATATCACCGGAAGGCATTTATGCCATACCGGCCATGATATCCACCATTTCGCCGGACACCCCGTCAGAGATTTCCGCCCCCACCTACGGAGCATATCTGCGATGGGATTATTATGCGGAGCTGGGTTATCCCACAATCAATACGCTTGAGGATTTACTCCCGGTGCTCAAACAGATGCAGGAGAATCATCCATACAGCGACAGCGGTGCTCCTACATATGCCTTTTCGCTTTTTTCGGACTGGGACAATAATATGATGAATGCCATTAAGCAGCCTTGCTGCTTTTACGGTTATGACGAATACGGTTTTGTCCTTTCAAAAGCGGACGGCTCGGATTTTCAGAACATACTTGATGAGGATTCGCTTTATATGAGAGTTCTTCGTTTTTACAATAAGGCTTTTTCCATGGGACTGGTGGATCCGGATTCCATAAACCAGAACTATTCGGAGCTTTCCGACAAGTACGCGGACGGTCAGATTCTTTTTTCCCCGTGGCCGTGGCTTGCTCAGCCCGTATACAATACCGGTGAAAACATGTCCGCCGGCAAAGGATATATGTTTGTTCCGATTGAGGATGAGCTGATATACTCCTACGGCTGCAAAACATACGGAAATTACGAATCGATAATAGCAATAGGCTCCAATGCCCAGGACCCCGTAAGACTTGCCAGCTTTATAGACTGGCTGTACTCAACCGAAGGAATAATGGCAAGCTGCGCCGATTCCCCTCAGGGAACCGCCGGCATAGAAGGTCTTACCTGGGAAATGACAGATGACGGTCCGGCGCTTACCGATTTCGGTGTAAAAGCTTTCTATTCCACAGACGTGGAGATGCCGGAGGAATACGGAGGCGGTACATGGGCGGACGGCATCTGCCGTCTCAATTTCAAGCCCGTGTCAACCGTTGAACGTTCACCTGAAGGATTTACTTATTATTTTTCCGGGTGGGATTCGGTTATTGCCCTTCACCAGTCGGACTTGGAAAAAGACTGGACCAAACGTATGGGTGCTTCTTCTGTCATTGATTACCTCACTGACAACGGACAGCTTATTGTTTCTCCCGGAGTCTCATATTCCGCATCCGAAGAGTCAACGGAAATTGCAACCATACGGGTTCAGTGTGCGTCCGTCATTGTATCTTATTCATGGAAAATGGTATTTGCATCGGATGAGGACGAATTCTGTTCGCTTTACGACGAGCTTCTGTTGCGCACTGCCGCATTAGGCTATTCACAGGTACTGGAATATGATATGATTAACGCACAAGGAGAAGCAGAAGCCAAAATACAACTGCAAGACAATAACTGACACTCAGTTTAAATATTTTACTATTTAATTTGGAGGAAAGAAAATGAAACCTGCTAACTATGACAAAAACAGAGACGATTACCTTCGCACAATAGATGAGGTAATTGCAAGGGGTCCGTACAAAGCAAGCTGGGACTCTCTCACGGAAATGGAAATCCCCAAATGGTTTATCAAGGACAAGTTCGGAATATTTGTTCATTGGGGACTTTACAGCGTACCGGCGTTTAATAACGAATGGTATTCACGCAATATGTATATTCAGGGAACACCTGAATACGAACATCACATTGCCACCTACGGTCCTCACAAGGATTTCGGCTATAAGGATTTTATTCCTATGTTTACTGCACCTGATTTTAATCCGGCTGAATGGGCCGAGCTCTTTAAAGAATCCGGCGCACGTTATGTAGTGCCTGTTGCCGAGCATCATGACGGTTTTCAGATGTATGACAGCGTTTTTTCCGAATTTACAAGTGTCAATATGGGACCAAAACGCGACGTTCTGGGTGAACTCAAGGAAGAAATCGAAAAGCGCGGAATGACTTTCTGTACTTCTTCTCATCGCGCCGAACACCTGTGGTTTATGGGAAACGGCAAGGATTTTGACAGCGATATCAAGGAGCCTCTCGATATAGGCGATTTTTACTGGCCGTCACTTCAGGAGCAGCCGGACCAGGAGGATGTCCGCGCAACCCCTTATCCGACAAAGGAATTTCTCGATGACTGGCTTGTAAGAACCTGTGAGCTTATCGATAAATACCGTCCCAGGATTCTGTATTTTGACTGGTGGATTCAGCATGAAGGTTATAAGGATACTCTCAAAAAGATTGCCGCCTACTATTATAACAGAGGTCTGGAATGGGGATTTCAGGCGGCGATTTGCTACAAGCATGATGCAATGTCCTTTGGCAGCGGTATTGTGGATATGGAACGCGGCAAATTTGCGTCTGCGAAACCTTATCACTGGCAGACCGATACGGCAATTGCCAAAAATTCGTGGTGCTATACCACCACGCTTGATTATAAAACAAGCAATGAAATAATCTGTTATCTGGCGGATGTTGTCAGCAAAAACGGAAATCTACTGCTCAATGTGGGACCTATGGCGGACGGAAAAATTCCGGATAAAGAAGTATCTATTCTAAAAGATATAGGCAATTGGCTTAAGCTCAACGGAGAAGCTGTTTACGACAGCAAGGTATGGCGTGCAAGCGCCGAAGGGCCTACCGAGGAAGCAGAAGGCAAATTCAGCGAGGGCAACGCCTCCGCTTACAAAGATGAAGATTTTCGATTTACGGCAGGACATGGATGTATATATGCAATTGCATTGAATTATGACGGCTCCAAAGATATCTGCATTAAAAGTCTTGCCTGCGGCAGGGACGCCAACAGCGTATCATTCCAGGGCATTATCACGGATGTGGAAATTCTCGGATATAACGGCAAAGCGGAATGGGCTCATGAAACAGACGGTCTCCGCATTAAAGCCACAGGCTATACAACCGGCTTTCCTGTTGTTATCAAGGTTCATACTTGTTAAAACAGATTGCAGGTAAAACTGACGGTTTCAGAATTGATTGTAAAAATCCAATATATCACAATTATATGCGGCATTTTGTATGTATAAATAAGTTGACAAAATGCCGTAATTTTTTTATACTTTTATATATATTCAACAATTATCCGGTTGATTCTTTATGCATTTTGTACTATGGAGGTAAAGAATGGAAACTGTATTCATTGCAGATGATGAACAGGCCATACGTGAAGGTCTTAAATGTATAATTGATTGGGAAGCATACGGCTTTACAGTGTGCGGCGATGCCTCCAACGGCGTTGATGCGCTTTCACAGATTACCGCACTCAATCCAAGTCTTGTGCTTATTGATATCCGTATGCCTAAAATGCAAGGAATTGAAGTAATCGAAGCGGCAAGAGCCCGCGGCTTTACCGGCAAAATAATAATTATCAGCGGATATTCGGATTTCAAATACGCTCAGTCCGCTATCCGTCAGGGCGTTGACTTTTACCTGACCAAGCCCGTAGATGAGGACGAGCTTGCCTCTATAATTGAACAAGTCCATAAAAGCATTCTTGACGAGAAAAAGACAACGCAGGTTCTCCATCACTACCGCGAAAAGGCTAAAAAAGAAATTCTTGATGACCTTGTAACGGGGCATGCAGATATCGAACTTATTAATACCGCTGAGATGAATCTTATAGCGGATATATATCAGGTTGTTATTTATGAGCAATATATGCGGGATGCCGATACGATGCCATATCAGTTTTCGGAACTGCTCAGAGTAACAAACAACGGAAGTTTCACCTTTGACCACATAATAAAAAACGGAAAAAATGTTATTATTTTAAAGGGTACATATGCACTGGACAAATTTCAGCGTTTCCTCGACCATTATAAAGCAATTCCACAGAAAGACAGCCCTCTTGACACTTTATTTCTCGCTTACGGCTGTCCGGTGAAAAAGCTTTCGGAAATTTCCTTATCATACTCACAGGCGGAAACGCTTATCAGCAGGAGATTTTTCTGTAAGTACGGCCAGCACACGGTTGGTTATGATGCTCTTCCGGATTTTGCGGTGAGGGATAAGACCTTGGATAACGCCAAAATGAACGAATACTGTACAATTATAACCAATTACATTCAGGCATTTAACCGCAAGATGATTGCCGAAACGCTTAATCAGATTACGGAATACCTGTATGATGTCAGAGAGGATATAAACGCGGTAAAGCTTTTTCTTACCGATATGTT
>CALWMX010000022.1 GCA_944382105.1 uncultured Butyrivibrio sp. | reverse complement strand
GCATATGATACCTCTCCTCCGAAGGCGGTGCAGATTGCCTGATGCCCGAGGCACACTCCCATTATCGGGACTTTTCCCGCAAAATGCTTTGCCGCTTCCGTACATACTCCGGCATTTTCAGGTCTTTTGGGACCGGGAGATAAAAATATATACTCCGGACAAAGCTCTTCTATCTCTCCGACCGTCAGCTCATCATTGCGTATTACCTTGATATCCTGCCGGAATTTTCCGATAAGCTGATACAGATTGTATGAAAAACTGTCGTAATTATCTATCAGAAGTACCATCAGTCCAGACCTCCTTCCGCCATTTCCAATGCGTTCACCACGGCTTTAGCCTTATTTATGCATTCCTGATATTCGTTTTCCGGAACACTGTCGGCCACTATTCCCGCGCCTGAGCGGATAAATACTTTGCCGTTTTTGGCAAAAGCAAGCCTGATGGCTATACAGGTGTCAAGATTGCCCGTAAAATCTATATATCCGATTGCTCCTCCGTAAATCCCGCGTTTGTTGTTTTCCAGCTGACATATGAGCTCGCACGCCCGGAGCTTAGGCGCTCCTGAGAGGGTTCCGGCTGGAAGGATTGAGTCCACCGCGTCAAGAGCATCTTTGTCGTCTCTTATTATCCCTTTTACGGTCGAACCGATGTGCATTACATGGGAATATTTCTCAATTTCCATATACTTTTCCACCTCCACGGTTCCGATTTTGCTTATTTTTCCGATATCGTTGCGCCCTAAATCCACAAGCATGTTATGTTCGGCAAGCTCTTTTTCGTCCTCCAGCAGTTCCCTCTCAAGCCTCAAATCTTCCTCATCGTCAGCGCCTCTTGGCCTGGTTCCTGCAAGCGGGTAGGTGTGAAGCACTTTATTTTCAAGCTTTACAAGGGTTTCCGGAGAAGCTCCCGCAATCTCTATGTCGTCGCTGGAAAAATAAAACATATACGGCGACGGATTAGTCATGCGCAGCGCTCTGTAGGTATCAAGGAGACTTCCTTCAATGTCCGCGTCAATCCTGTTTGACAGCACTATCTGAAATATATCTCCTTCACGGATGTAATGCTTTCCCTTTTCAACCATGCGGCAGTACTCTTCTTTGTCGAAAAGATATCTGTAACCGCTTTTAAATCTGAGAGGAGGATTCTGCGCCATCTCTCCTTGGGTGATAAGCTTTTTCATGGTCTGAAGCTCAAGCTCTCCCTTATGGTACGAAGTCTCAATGTCATCGGTCTTCACATTCACAATAAGAATTATTTTCTGTCTGTAGTTATCAAACACTATAATCTTATCAAAAAGCATCAGGTCCACATCCTTGAAAGATTCTTCATCATCGGCGTCAAGGGCAAGAGCGGGCTCGCTGTACTTTATATAATCGTATGAAAAATATCCCACAAGCCCACCTGTAAAGGTTGGCATATCCTTGATTACAGGACTTTTGTTATCTGCAATTATACGTCTTATCACATCACCCGGATGGCTGACTTCCTCGGTGACATCAATTCCGCTTTTGATGTGCATTACACCGTTCTGGCAGGTTATCTCAACCGTCGGGTCAAAACCCAGAAATGTGTAACGCCCCCACTTTTTGTCCGCTTCCGCGCTTTCAAGCATAAAGCAATGCCTGCTGATTTTTTTCAGCCTTCTGACCGCCATGACCGGCGTAATCATATCTGCATTCAACTCCGTTTTCAACGGAATTCTCCTGTAGTCCCCGTTTGAAAGAATCTGTTTTGCTTCTTCAAAAGACGGATAAATCATATTAACCTCCTGTTTCTCCGGCATAAGCCGGCATGACCGTGGAGAGCAGAGTCTGATGCATAAAAAAAGTCCCTGACAGTATTATAAAATACTGTCAAGGACGAATATACAATCGCGGTGCCACCTTGTTTCACAAAATGTGCTCTTAGCGAGATACCAACATATCTCCGGCAGGTAACGTGTGCCTCGGCGTCGCAGAATACTCGGCTGTAAGCCTTTGACTGCGCCCTCGGTGGTCCATTTGATAATCTGCGTTCAGCCCGGCTCTCAGCCCCCCGGACTCTCTGTGTGTGCACAACTACCGTTATCTCCACTTCAACGGTTTATATTATCTGTTAAATTATATTCATTAAACCACAGGAATGAACCTGTGTCAAGAAATTTTGGGGCAAAATTTATTAGTCCGGATGCCACAGTAAATTAACTTATCCTTATATAAAACTCTTGACACAACATGTCCGATGATATATAATACCGTTAAATAAAAGGGAGTAACTGACACATTTGTGTTTACGGTGTCGTCAATACGATGTTTTCATCCGTGCCGTAATGAAACAGTGAGACTTTTATTGCATAACTATCAGAATATGCAGTAAAGGTCTTTTTTATTGCATATCTATCAGGAGGAGCTATTATGTCAAAACAGTATTATCAGTATACCGGAGACGAAGTAAAAAAGCAGATTAACGGTAAACTTGACCCACTCACCGAAGAAGAGATCCAACAGCACCGTGAAAAATACGGTCCCAATGAACTGATTGAAGGCAAGAAAAAAAATGCGGTACAGATTTTTCTGGAACAGTTTAAAGATTTTCTTGTAATCATTCTTATAATTGCCGCAATTGTGTCCGGATGTCTCGGCGATTGGGAAAGCGCCGCCGTCATCCTTATCGTAATCACAATCAACGCAATTCTCGGAACCGTACAGACGATAAAAGCCGAGCAGTCATTAAACAGTCTTAAACAATTGTCGGCGCCGGAAGCAAAGGTTATCCGTTCGGGCAGCGTTACTCCAATTCCCGCCTCAGAAGTAACCGTAGGCGACATAGTGATGCTTGACGCGGGAGATTACATCCCTGCAGACGGCCGTATCCTCGAATGCGCCAGCATGAAGGTTGACGAGAGCGCTCTCACCGGGGAAAGCATAAGCGTTGAAAAAATCACCGACGCCATAGAGGGAGAAGCTCCTCTTGGCGACCGCCGCAACATGGTATATTCGGGCAGCTTCGTTACCTACGGAAGAGGCAGTTTCCTGGTAACGGATATCGGTATGGAAACGGAAGTCGGCAAAATCGCACGTCTTCTGAAAAATACTTCGGAAAAGAAGACTCCTTTACAGATTAATCTTGATAAGTTCGGGCAGAGATTATCAATACTTATTCTGATATTCTGCGCAATCCTTTTTGCAATCAACGTAATAAGAGGCGGCAGCGCAGGCGATGCATTCTTATTCGCAGTAGCTCTTGCCGTTGCGGCCATACCGGAGGCATTAAGCTCAATCGTTACAATCGTTTTGTCGTTCGGTACACAGAAAATGGCAAAGGAAAACGCAATCATCCGGAAGCTTCAGGCAGTGGAGGGACTCGGAAGCGTTTCAATTATATGTTCCGATAAGACCGGAACGCTGACACAGAATAAAATGACCGTCGAGCAGTATTACGCAGACGGAGCCGTTGTTCCGGCAGATCTGATTGACACGGATACGCCCGCCCAGAGAAAATTAATGCTTTTCAGCATACTGTGCAACGATTCAACAAACACTGACGGCGTTGAAATAGGCGACCCTACCGAAACGGCGCTTATAAATCTTGGCGTAAAAAAGGGAATGAATATTGAATCCCTGCGCAGCCTGTACCCGAGAAAAAGCGAAAACCCGTTTGACAGCGACAGGAAGCTCATGTCAACCGAGCATGAAATAGACGGAAAGACATGTATGATTGTAAAAGGCGCCACCGATGTGCTTCTGTCCCGTATGAACAGCGTCGAAGTTTCCGGTTCGGTAAAACCGCTTACCGACGAATACAGGAAAGCCATAGAGGACCAAAACCGCAGTTTTTCCGAAGAAGGCCTCCGTGTTCTGGCTTTTGCTTATAAAGAGGTTCCGGCAGGTCACATGCTTTCGTTGGATGATGAGAACGATTTGGTGTTCCTGGGACTGATTGCCATGATGGACCCGCCTCGTGAGGAATCCGTCAAGGCAGTTGCTGACTGTAAACGGGCCGGCATCCGTCCTATAATGATTACGGGCGACCACAAAATAACCGCCGCCGCAATTGCAAAGCGAATCGGCATTTTAAAAGACGAAAGCGAAGCATGCGAGGGCGCCGTAATTGAAAATATGTCGGATGAAGAATTAAAAGAATTTGTTGAAAAAATATCCGTATATGCCCGTGTTTCTCCGGAACATAAAATCCGTATCGTACATGCATGGCAGGAGCGTGGAAATATCGTGGCCATGACCGGAGACGGCGTAAACGATGCGCCAGCATTAAAGCAGGCGGATATCGGCGTTGCAATGGGCATCACCGGAAGCGAAGTGGCAAAGGATGCCGCTTCAATGGTGCTGACCGACGACAACTTTGCAACAATTGTCAAGGCTGTGGAAAACGGAAGAAATGTATACCAGAACATTAAAAACTCCATACAGTTTTTGCTTTCGGGCAATTTCGGTGCAATCCTTTCCGTACTGTACGCTTCAATCGCAGGACTTCCGGTTCCGTTTGCTCCTGTGCACCTGCTGTTTATCAATCTTTTGACAAACAGCCTGCCTGCCATTGCGCTGGGGCTTGAGCCGCATACCAACACCGTAATGGATGAAAAGCCAAGACCTAAAAACGAATCCATTCTTACAAAGCTTTTCCTGAGCAAAATCGGTATAGAGGGCCTGATAATCGGTATAACCACAATGATTGCTTTCTATATCGGATACCTGATGATCGGCGACCCAAACGGCGACGCGCTTCTTGGAAGTACAATGGCATTCGGAACATTGTGTACCGCCAGACTTGTTCATGGTTTCAACTGTAAATCCGACAGGCCGCTTTTGTTTACAAAAAGGTTCTTTAATAACAAATACCTGATTGGAGCCTTCCTGCTTGGACTTGTGCTGATAACCGCCGTTCTTACCATACCTTTTCTGGAGGGACTGTTTGAAGTACAGACTCTGACCGGTATTCAGCTTCTCATTGTTTACGGACTGGCGCTTGTCAATCTTCCGATTATCCAGTTTATAAAATGGCTTCGTCAAGCATTGAAAAAGCGCAAATAAATCCGCCGATTAAAAAAACTTCCCGTGCGGCTTCCGGCAGACGGTATGAATATCATATCGCCTGTTTACGGACAGTCAGCACGGGAATTTTTTTCGGACTGGATTTTCCATGTTTCATACGGATGTATATCCGTTATATCTGTATATCCGTCAGTGTGCCGATAAAAACCGGCATGCCCGTTGTATCATCCACTATGGCGTACATAAAAGGCCTGTCAAGAGTTACCGTATACGTCTTCTGCTGCGGTTCCGGGGCAGATTCTTCGGTTATGGCAACCACCGTGGACGCTCCTGCTTTTGTTCCGTTTTCATCCACCGAGATAAATGTCTTATGGATTATACGGTCTATATATACCGGGTTATCCCAATCTCCCATATTTGTAAAATCAGCGGTATCGGAAAACGCATCCTTCATACCCATATTCTGTAGTATTTGGGACAACTCTGCCGAAAACCCGGAGTTAAACTTGGGCGTTGCGGTATGCACTGTCGCGTCAATTGCATTGTTTATCAAGTTTCTGAATGTTTTCCCGTCAAGTCCGGCTGCATACTCCTCAAGACTTACGTTTTCATCCGGGAGCAATGCCACAAAGCTGTAGTTCCCCATGTACGGCTTGATAAAGCCTGTCACATTATCACCCGATATATATTTATTTTCATCTGAGTACATCATCTCCGCCGTCACCGTCTCATTGTCAATATTGGTAAATTCTCCGTCACTGACACTGTTTTTGTCGTATATATTTTCCCATTCCGCATCAAAGGCTACGGCATTGATAAGGTAAATTATATCATCAGCTTTGATTTCCTCCAGTATGCTGTCAATCATTCCGTCCGTATTCTCGCTTACCCAGTTATTGACATCATTCAGCGTGGAGCCATCAAAATCCGCGCCGTATATTTGGGCATCATAATATGAAGCCGCTGCTTTAAGGAATTCTTCTTTTACATTCTCGCTTATGCTGTTTTTTATCCATACGGAATCAGCTATTGAAAAGCTGCACTTTTCATAATCCGCATCATCGGCAAGTGTATCCAAAAGAATCCTGCAGTACACGTTCAAGTCCTCAATTCCGATTCCTCCCGACAGCGTCTGTTCCATCTGGACAAGAGTCTCTCCTGCAGCGCCGTTTGCCGTCATTCCCAGCGCAAGCATTACTGACACAGGGGACAACAAGGTACTGTCATGACTGTCCATACTGTTTTTAAAAAGCTCCAGCGAAAAATCCGCAGCGTCCGACAGAAATTTTTCATAATCCGTTTCCGATATATCATAACAATATACGATTTCCTCTTTTCCGTTTTCAAGACCTGCCGTAAGCTCTTTTGCAGCTATCGTGGTATTATCCGTACCGCTTCCTTTTTGCAGCGCGCAGCCTCCGGCGGATAATACAACCACTCCTGCCGCAGCGATTGACAAAGCACGTTTAATAAATTCTGCGTATCCCATATCATCTGACCTCCGTTTCTGAATTTTTTGCCCTGATTAACATTTATTGCTCCTTTTCTGTTACCGTTTGCATTTCCGTACATGACTCCTCCGACATTTTTTCTTCCGTATGATTTCCGTCCAAATCCTGGATTTCATCATAGTATTTTTCTTTTTCATCATGCATCTGGATTTCCGCATTTTCTGCGGCCGTGCCTGATGCCAAATCTGAATTCATACTGCCTTTGTATAGAAAAAATATGCACAGGCAGGCTGCAAACGAACCTCCGGCTATCACCGCCGCCTTTCTCAGTACGGCAATACGCGCCTCTCTTGCCTTGCGTTTTTTCCTGCCGAGAGCCTTTACGTATTCCTCAAAATCCTTTTCATTTCTCATATTCATAGCCCTCCTTCTCAAGAATTGCACGAAGGGCTTTCTTCCCGCGATACACAAGATTATCTATCTGCTTGCGACTCTTTTTCATTATACGTGCAGTCTCCTCATAGCTTTGTCCTTCAAAAAAAACAAGATGCAGGGCTTCTCTGTAATCAGAATTGATTTTTTCCAGCGCAGAATTTACAATTCTGGCTTCTTCTTTGTCAAACACTGATTTTTCAAAGGATTCATACGAACTGCTTTTTACAACCCTATCGTCATATTCCGTTATAACATATCTGCTTTTATGCCTGATATAATCCACGGTTTTGTGATGCGCTATTGCAAAAAGATATGTCTTGAAGCTCACCGAAAAATTATACCTGCGGGGATGCACTATCAGCTCTGCAAAGCAATCGGCGGCAATATCCTCGGCAATATCCGGATTATGCACTGTCCTGTCAATGAAAAATATTAAACTGTCGCGATACATTTCGAGTATCTGAGAGAAAGCGTTTTCGTCTCCTTCCAGAAAATGGCGGTAGCTGCATGCACCATTATCCATAAAGTTCTCCTGCCCGTTGAATTTGCAATTTCCCGGAACACGTAAGCTTCCGCTTCCGGATAATTACATTCTATATACAACTATCTCCCTGCACTTATTATTCGTACAGGGAGATTGAAATCCTCACATTATTTAAAATTTTTACTGTTCCGGAACAACCGCAAAGAAAACCAAACCTTTGCTGCCGTCATTAATCAGGCTGTGGGCGTGTCCCTTTGGGCAATAATGACATTCTCCCGCTGTAAGCTTTTCCTGAACGTCATCATAAACAGCTTTTCCGCTGCCGCTTAAAATATATATAATCTCGCTGTTGGTCTCATGGGTGTGAATACCGATTGATGAGCCGGGTTCGAGCCTGCCGTACATGATTTTGCCGAGATTATCCGTATGCATTCTGGCAGTCAGGAAACCGGTGCCACCCTTGAATTCTTTAAGTACTGTATCCTGCATTTCATCAAAATTTATTTTCATAAAAAATCCCTCCATATTCCTGTTTCAATATATACCGATATTAACACAGCCGTCCCGAAAATTCCATACTGTATTTTGGAACGGGAAAATTTTGGTTTGACATCCGGTTCAAAAATGTGCACAATATTTCTGAGAGTAAATTATCAAATATAATGCAAGGAGAAACAAAAATGAACGGTATTCCTTCCGATCCCATAATTTTATTAAGTTACGTCAACACAAAGCTGCGTGACGAATATCCAAGCCTTGACGAATTCTGCGCCGGCTATGACGTGGACAGGGATTCTCTCTGCAAAAAGCTGGCAGCCGCCGGTTACAGCTACAATGAAACCGCAAACCAATTCGTATAGACAGCTTCCCGCACATAAAAATCTCCGGCAATACATGCCCGCACCGCTATACAGCCGGTTTGTGCATGAACGCCGGAGATTAACAGCATATTACGGTATTATTTCTTTCGTGCAAACAGACTGCCGTCATCCGCAGCATCTATGAGAATAGTGTCGCCCGGGCCGACGCCTCCCTCAAGTATCAGTTTTGCGCTTACCGTCTCAACGGTTTTCTGAATATAACGTTTGAGCGGTCTTGCACCGTATACCGGGTCATAGCCGTTATCCGCTATATTCCGGACGGCTTCATCCGTGAGCTCCACATTCAGTTCACGTGCTTCAAGCCTCTTGTTCAGGTCTTTAATCATAAGTCCTACGATGTTTCCGATATTGTCTTTTGACAGCGGCTTAAACATGATTATTTCGTCAAGCCTGTTAAGGAACTCCGGCCTGAAATGATTTCTCAAATCATTCATAACCGCTTTCTCGGCCTCCCCGCTTATGCTGCCGTCGGCCTCAATACCGTCAAGCAGATACTGTGAGCCGATATTTGACGTAAGAATTATGATTGTGTTCTTGAAATCTATAGTCCTTCCCTGTGAGTCCGTAATCCTTCCGTCATCAAGCACCTGCAGCAGTACATTGAATACATCCGGATGCGCTTTTTCAATCTCATCGAAAAGTACAACGGAGTACGGTTTACGCCTTACCGCCTCGGAGAGCTGTCCGCCCTCTTCATATCCCACATATCCGGGAGGGGCTCCGATAAGTCTGGATACGGAATATTTCTCCATATACTCGCTCATATCTATACGGACGATATTATTTTCGTCATCAAAAAGGCTCTGCGCCAATGTCTTTGCAAGTTCCGTCTTACCTACGCCCGTAGGTCCCAGGAAAAGAAATGAACCGATAGGACGTTTAGGGTCTTTAATTCCGGCGCGTGAACGCATAATCGCTTCGGTAACCTTGGTAACGCCTTCATCCTGTCCCACAACCCTGCGGTGAAGCTCCTCCGCCAGATTAAGCGTCTTGTTTCTCTCGCTTTCATTAAGCTTTGATACCGGTATTCCCGTCCATCTGGAAACTATCCTTGCTATTTCTTCATCGCTTACGCATTCATGCACAAGAGATAAATCCTTCTCGCTGACCTTTTTCTCCTCTTCGGCAAGCGCTTTTTCAAGGGCAGGCAGTTTTCCGTACTGCAGCTCCGCCGCCTTTTCCAGATTATATTCACGCTGTGCCATCTGAATCTGGCTGTTGACCTCTTCAATCTCCTCACGGAGCTTGCTTAAACGGTCAACCGAAGATTTTTCATTGTCCCACTGTGCTTTTTTGGCGTTAAACTCATCCCTGAGCCCGGCAAGCTCCGACTGAAGCTCCGCCAGTCTCTTTTTGCTGACCTCGTCTGTTTCTTTTTTAAGTGCGGCTTCCTCTATCTCAAGCTGCATAACCTTACGTGACAATTCGTCCAGCTCGGCAGGCATAGAATCCAGTTCCGTCTTAATCAATGCGCATGCCTCGTCCACAAGGTCAATCGCCTTGTCCGGCAGGAACCTGTCTGAGATATATCTGTGCGAAAGCTCGGCTGCCGCTACAAGAGCGTTGTCGGCTATTTTTACTCCGTGAAAAACCTCGTATCTTTCCTTAATTCCCCTTAATATCGAGATTGTATCCTCAACGCTTGGCTCATCCACCATTACCGGCTGGAAACGTCTCTCAAGGGCCGCGTCCTTTTCTATATATTTGCGGTATTCATCAAGTGTGGTTGCTCCGATGCAGTGCAGCTCGCCTCTTGCAAGCATGGGCTTGAGCATATTGCCCGCGTCCATTGAGCCCTCTGTTTTGCCCGCTCCCACAATGGTGTGAAGCTCATCGATAAAAAGAATGATTCTGCCTTCACTTTTCTTCACTTCGTCAAGAACCGCCTTGAGACGTTCTTCAAACTCTCCTCTGTATTTTGCGCCGGCCACCATTGCGCCCATATCAAGCGAAAAAATGGTTTTGTCCTTAAGTCCTTCAGGAACGTCGCCGTGTACAATTCTCTGTGCAAGTCCTTCCGCAACTGCCGTTTTACCTACTCCCGGCTCGCCTATGAGAACAGGATTGTTCTTCGTTTTTCTGGACAAAATTCTTATCACATTTCGTATCTCACTATCTCTTCCTATTACCGGGTCAAGCTTCTGCTCCTTGGCGCGCTCTACAAGGTCCACGCCGTATTTCTTCAGCGTATCGTAGGTTGCCTCAGGATTATCGCTTGTAACCTGTCTGGTTCCTCTTACCTGTGAGAGCACCTTCAAAAAGCCTTCTCTGTTTATTCCGAAAATCTTGAAAACGGCAGCGGCCTCTTTGTTAGGATACTTAATCAACGTGAGGAAAATATGTTCAACCGAAACATACTGGTCTCCCATATTTTTGGCCTCATCCTCAGCGCAAAGAAGCACCTTGTTGAGCGCCTGGCTTATGTGAAGCTCGACATCACCGGAAACCTTGGTCTTTCGGTTCAGAGCCGCGTCCACTTCCGACCTGAATGATGACAAATCGACGCCCATCTTTTCAAGCAGATTCGCAATCAGGCTGTCGTCAAGGTCAACCAGAGCTCTAAGCAGATGTTCCTGATCCACCTCCTGATTGCCGTATTCATATGCCAGTTTTTCACAGTCCTGCAGCGCTTCCACCGATTTCTGTGTGAATTTCTGTATGTTCATAAATATCCCTCCATTCTGTCAGGCTGTCCCAGCCCATAATCACCGCACCGTCCGGCATGAGCCGCAAAATACGGTTTTTATATAATGTCTGAAGCTTAATGTTATGTTTGTTCTATCTGTACTATAACATATATTTTAAAATTGTCAATACTTTTTTATGAATAAAATAATATTTTTACCGAGGATGATTTGTGCTTTATTTTTTTGTGCGTCAAAGTTATAATTTTATTATTGACAAGGAGGTATCATGGTATCTGTAATTTTTACTGTTGTATTCATAATTTTTATGGGGATTTCCATTTGGTGCGGTATAAAAAAAGATTTGTGCCATGCCCTAACAGCCGCGGCGTCATGCGTTGTTTCCGCTGCGGCAGCTTTTTCGCTTTCCCGGCTCATTTCCTCCGCCCTTGGAAATATTACCGCAGACGCCGTAATATATATACTCGGCAAAACTTTTTCATCACAGCAGGGTTCGGAATTGTTTAATAGTCCCGAATTTTATCAAATCATGAAAATTTTCGGTCACACATTATCCGTCTCTGCTTTGTTTGTGATGTTATATATTATAATCTATATTCTTCTGAGAGTTTTATATCATATTATATATAAAAAATGCCGTGACAAAAAAAATGCCGACGCCCTTTTATCCGCATCGGACGCTGTTTCCCAAAAGCCATGGACTTTGATTGCTTCGGTTCTAATTTACATAACGGCAGGATTTTTCTCCTTTGTACTTGCCGGCTCGCCTGTTTCGGCTTTATGCAGGGCACTGGACCCGGACAGGATATCCTCGGACTGTTATACGAAAACGGAGCTTTCACAGACTGTTGACAAGCTAAATTCCAACGCCATACTTGGTCTGTGCGCCGATATGGGCGGCGTGGACTTTTTCAACCTGCTCACAAGGCAGAAAACCGGATACGGAACCGTAACTCCTGCAAAGGAACTTACATACATAGCATCCTTTTCATGCGATACGCTTGATATTATTAAATACAACAATATTACATTGGATGATGCAGAGACCGTTATCAACGACGTGGATGATGCAATCCGCAATTCCGCGCTTTTAGCGCCGCTTGTAAGCGCCGCCGCACCGATTGCGGCAGATGCATGGAAAAACGGCGATTCGTTTTTCGGGCTTAACTTAAACATACCGAAAGGGCGTCTTGGTTATCTTACAAACGACATTCTTGACATTGTAAGCGGATGGGATGAAACGGATATCCGGAACGATTTTGCCACTGTTACCGAGCTTGCGGCGCTGATTAATGAAAAAAAGCTTTTTGCCAACGCAAATCCCGACGGACTGCTTAATATTTTTGCGGATGAAGATTACACCAACAGGCTTTTTACGGTGCTTTACGGCAACGATGATTTTATAGAACTGCTCCCTGCCGCCGTTTACACAGGGACGGCGCTGGCGCTTGACAATATTGGCATCCATCTCCCTGCTGAGTATGACTTTCTTCCGTCAACCCGGGTAACGCTTGAGCAGGCGCAGAATGAGGCGCGTATCGTCGCCGGACTTGCCAGCACAACGGCTTCAATCCTGAAAGAAAACGGCACGCTTGACATTTCCGCCATGTCGGTTTCCCAGATAAAAAGACTGTGCAGTGCGGTTTACGAATTTAAAGACAGCTATTTTCTCGAAGATATGGTTTCCGTAATAATACTGCAGATTATACAGTCCCAGACAATATACCGGGGGAACAGCCCGGAACCCGGTATTGTATTGTCTGACGGCGATAAAAATCTTAAATTTTTAATACGAAAATACATTAATATAGCATGTAAAAATAAGCATATTTATGCTTGAGAGACTTTACCCGCTTTTGTAAAATAAGAATGTAATTCTGTCTGCATGGCAGTATTCAATATATATTTATTTTAATGGAGGTTAATATGCGGCTTTCACAAAAAGATAATTCATTGTTAATCGAGTACGGTCCCGCTACCGTAATGATTACGCCGTGGGGCGAGGATTCGCTTCGGGTGCGCATGACCAAGGAAAGCGTCATGGACGGCAACGACTGGGCGCTTACAACCGAGCCTGTTCCCACGGAAAGCAGTATTACAATAAATGAAATTGACACCACCGAACCATGGTGGCATACCCAGGAGGAAATTAAAAAACACTCCCAGACAGCAAAAGAAGCCTCAATTACCAACGGTAAAATAACGGCCAGGGTCTCTTTTGAAGGCTGGATATCTTTTTATAATCAGAAGGGTGAGCTTTTAACACAGGAATACTGGCGTAACCGCAACCGGATTGACCGATACAGCGTACCTTTAAGGGTTGAGGGCCGTGAACTTAAACCTATACCGGGCACCGGTGATTACTCTCTTGCCGCAAGATTTGAAGCGTTTGACGACGAGCGTATATACGGCATGGGTCAGTATCAAGATAAACACCTCAACAAAAAGGGGGCCATTCTCGAGCTTTGCCACCGCAACAGCCAGGCCAGCGTACCTTTTTATATTTCCAGCAGAGGCTACGGCTTCCTCTGGAACAATCCTGCCGTCGGATCCGTTGCGTTTGCCAATAACAAAACAGAATGGACGGCTCAAAGCACAAAGAAGCTTGATTATTTTATTACCGCAGGCGATACCCCTGCACAGATTGAAGAAAATTATGCAAAGGCAACAGGTTTTTCGCCTATGATGCCTGAATACGGCCTCGGTTTCTGGCAGTGCAAGCTCAGATACAGAACTCAGGATGAACTTATGAAGATTGTCCGTGAACACAAAAAACGCGGCCTGCCTATGGATGTGGTTGTCATAGATTTTTTCCACTGGACAAGGCAGGGTGATTTCCGTTTTGAACCGAGAGACTGGCCTGACCCCGAAGGAATGGTAAAGGAGCTTAAGGAGCTTGGCGTTGAGCTTGCGGTATCGGTATGGCCTACAATAGACGAAAAATCCGTCAATTACGGCGAAATGAACGACCGTGGTTATCTTGTCAAGACAGACCGGGCTTCCGGCTTTCACATGAACTGGATGGGGGATACAACCTTCTTCGATGCAACCCATCCGGGAGCAAGGGAATTCGTCTGGGAGCGATGCAAGGAAAATTATTACGACAAAGGCATCCGCTGTTTCTGGCTTGACGAGGCCGAGCCTGAATACGGTCCGTACGATTTTGACGTATTCAGATATTATGCCGGTCCTGCGCTGCAGTGCACCAACATTTATCCTGTAATGTACGCCAAGGGTTTTTATGAGGGACTTAAATCCGAAGGCGAAAAAGACGTTATAAGCCTTGTAAGATGCGCATGGGCCGGAAGCCAGAAATACGGCGCACTTACCTGGTCCGGAGATATAAGCTCAACTTTCAGGGCCTTCCGCGAACAGCTTCAGGCAGGACTTTCAATGGGACTTGCCGGAATTCCGTGGTGGACAAGCGACATCGGCGGTTTTGTGGGCGGCGACGGTCAAAACCCTGAATTCCGTGAGTTACTGGTAAGATGGTTTGAATGGGGCGCCTTCTGCCCTGTTTTCCGGCTGCACGGCGAGAGGCTTCCATATTACGAGCGCGAGGTTGAGTATATCGACGGAGTAAGGACTTTTTCATCCGGTCAGGACAACGAAGTATGGAGCTTTGGCGAGGATAATTATGAAATAATGAAAAAATTTCTATTTATCAGAGAAAATCTGAGAGATTATATACGTAACTGCATGATGGAAGCTCATCTTCACGGTTCTCCGGTAATGCGCCCGCTTTTCTTTGATTTTCCTGCGGACAAGGATTGCTGGGACTATGAAGGCGAATATATGTTCGGTCCGGATATACTTGTGGCGCCCGTTATGGAAGCGCAGACTTTTAAACGTCCTGTATATCTCCCGTACGGATGCCGCTGGAAGGACGCGGCATCAGGAAAGCTTTTTGAGGGAGGCCAGAACGTAATTGTTGACGCACCGTTAGATATTATTCCGGTTTTTGTAAGAGAGGGCAAGGAATACAAAATATATTAAGGAGCTTTTTATGGACAGGATTGAATATAAATACGGGCATATGCCGATTCCCGGAGGAGGATATGTGACAGGCTTTGCGTACCACCCCACATGCCCCGACATCCTGTACTGCCGCACTGACATAGGCGGCACATACAGATATGATTTCCGTGATAAAAAATGGGTCAGCCTTATGGACAGCGTGACACACATTAATCCCGCGCAAGCGTACGTGACTGCAATCGCGCTCGACCCCAAGCATCCCGAAAGACTTTATATGACGTGCGGATTGAACGACCGTTTCTGTCCGCAAAACGGTGTTTTTGCAAGCTCGGAGGATTACGGAGAGACATTTACATATCATGAGATTCCGTGTGTGGTTCACGGTAATTTCCCCGGCCGCGGCACAGGCAGCCGTCTTGTTGTTGACCCTAACAACTCGGATATTATCTATTTTGCAAGCCAGCGCGGAGGACTTTTGCGTTCCGAAAACAGAGGTGCCGACTGGGAATTTTTATCAATCGAAACGCAGGACAGGCACAACGAGCTCAACTGCACTTTTATCTGGGCAAGCCCTGTCGTATTCAGGAATAACCGCTCTCAGGTGCTTGTGTTAGGCACCTCGGGCATAGACAATTCTGCAAAAGACGGACGTATGCGCGGTCACAGCCTGTATGTATCATATGATGCAGGGGCTCAGTGGCAGAAACTTTCAATGCCTGTATGTACCCCTCCTTCAAACACAAGAGTTGCGGGATTCGTCGCGCACCGGTATGATTACGACGGCAGATTTTTATATGTCACACTGTCATCTAACGGTCCTGAGAGCCACGTTGACGCTGAAGGCTACAGCTGTGATTCCGGTGATGCATGCAACGGCAAAATAATACGTTATCCAATCGGTCCGGATGGAGTTCTGGGAGACTTTCAGGACATAACCCCATGCGGGAGCGCATATGGTTATAATAAGGACAGGATTAACGAATGCGGTTTCGGAGGTATATGCTCAACTCCTCAGATTCCGGGGCTTTTGGCCGCTTCCACATTATGCGAAAAACGCGGGGATATTGTTTTTATTTCCAGGGATTACGGTGAAAACTGGGAGGTAAATCTGTACGGCCTTAAGGTCGGCGGCATGCATTTTAAAACATCCTATATGCAGCCGCAGTTTAACGGAGGCTACTCTCTCATTCACTGGTTAAGCGACATTAAGATAAACCCGTTTAATGCCGATGACGTAATATTCAATACGGGGACAGGCGTTTTCGGCACATATAGCTTCACGAGGGATGAACGCAGCTGGTGCGACAGGTGCGAGGGTATTGAAGAAACGGTACATCTTAACGTATACAGTCCTCATGAAGGAGACGTAATTGCCATAGACGCAGTGGGGGATTTGGGCGGATTTGCTTTTACCGAAACCGACAAACCGTGTGCAAACTCGTTTGCCGACGAAAACAACAACAGATATATAACATGCATAAACGCCGATTATACTGACAGTAATCCAAACCGCGTTGTCGTAACTGCCAGGGGCAACTGGACCGGCAAAACTACCGGCGGTATCATTATATCCGAAGACCAGTGCCGCACCTTCCGCCACATAGCTCTACCTTTTGGGATTGACAGCTACACTGACGATTTGCTGGGGCGCATAGCGCAAGTCAATCATAATTCCGGATGGGTGACAATAAGCGCAGACGGCTCCACTCTTGTGTGGACTTTGGCGGACCGCATATTTCTTCCGATTAAAGCGGTTCTCGTAAGCCATGACATGGGACGGACTTTCGGTCTTGCAAAATTTTACGATTTTTCCGGCAATGAAGTAACCGGCGGTTTTGCCAAGGTTATCGCTGACAGATGTATTCCGAATATAATGTACGCCTTTGATACCACCAGAATCATCTATGTGAGCAATGACGGCGGAAACAATTTTTACCAATGCGAAATTCCGGAAAATGTTCCGGAATACAGGCTCAGTCTTATAGACACAATGGATAAATCATCGCTTTGCGCCGAACGGGGTAAAACGGGAGTCTTCTATATGGCTCTGGGAGAGGACGGAATATGGAAAATAACATATAATGCCGCAGAAAACCGTCTCAATTTTAAGCGTATGACAGATGAGGGGAAAACATTCTACCGCATCGGACTTGGCATAGGAAAAGACGGCAATTATCTTGGCGGTATGAAATCCATTTACGCGGCGGCTTCCATCGACGGAGTTTACGGTTTTTACCGCTCTGACAATGACGGAACGGACTGGATACGCATAAATGACGATAAACATATGTTCGGTCAGATTGATTGTATTACCGGCGATGCGCGTACTTTCGGCAGATTTTATATTGCAACCGGTACAAGAGGTTTATTATACGGAGAGCCTTTATAAGCTATCCGCATTATATATGGAGGATACACATGAACAAAAAAATACTTGCCGCTGTTTTTACCGACAACATGGTATTGCAGCGTCAGAAACCGGTAAAATTATTCGGAAACGTGCCGGCCGGCGCAGAAGTGGAGATTACTTTCAACAACCAAAAAATCAAAGCGTCTGCCGATAGCGAGGGTAATTGGCAGGCGGAGCTTTCGCCGATGGAGGCGGCCGACGGTCTCACTCTTACCGCCCAATGCGGCGGATGCAGCGTCACCCTTTCCAATATTGCAATCGGCGAGGTATGGCTTGCCGGGGGGCAGTCCAACATGGAGTTTCCCCTTTCTGACTGCACTGACTGGGATAGAGTCAGCCGGTCTCCGCATCCCAACGTGAGATTTTTTTACACTCCCAAATTTCCGTATGTCTGCGATGAATATTACGAGGCCTTTGACAAGGCCTGCTGGCAGCTTTCCGATGATAAAGAGTTCGGCACATGGTCTGCCGTGGGTTATCTTTTTGCGGAAAAATTAGCTGATGACCTGGGCGTTACCATCGGAATTATAGGCTGCAATTGGGGAGGAACATCTGCAAGCTGCTGGATGAGCCGTGAAGCCATTACGGCGGACGAACAGACACGCATATACATGGATGAATTCGACGAGAGGAATAAAGACATACCTTTGGAGCAACAGCGCAAGGATTACGATGAGTATGTTGTTTATGATGCCGCATGGAACGAACGCTCTCAGAAGCTTTTCTCCGAGCAGCCTGACATGGACTGGTTTGAAGCTCAGAAAATTATCGGTGAATGCAAATGGCCGGGACCTATTAATAATTTTAACCCTTTCAGGCCCACGGGACAATACCTGCAGATGATACGCAAAATTTGTCCGTATACGCTTAAAGGATTTATATATTACCAGGGTGAAAACGACGATATCCGTCCAAGAATGTATGACAGACTGCTTACTAACCTTATAAGGCTGTGGCGCAAGGACTGGGGTGATGAAGAGCTTACTTTTATCATCACACAGCTTCCGATGCACAGGTATTCCGGCAGTCCTGATTTTAAAAACTGGCCTATTCTCCGCGAGGCTCAGATGAATGTTTTTGACAGCCTTGATAACACCGGCATCGCCGTCATCCCTGACTGCGGGCAGTTCAGTGAAATCCATCCGGTAAACAAAGGGCCTGTGGGATACCGTCTGGCGCTTCAGGCGGAATTTAAGCCTTACGGAATTATAGATGAGGATGCGGCTTTCGGTCCCATATTTGACCACAAGGAAATACGCGGCAATGTACTTGAAACATTTTTCAAGCACTGCAAGGGAGGGCTTGTTCTCAAGGGAGAACCGGAATATTACGAAATAGCCGGCGCGGACAAAATATTTTATCCGGCAGACATAAAAGTTAAGCCATCTTCCATCGAATTCAGCTCGGATAAGGTCAACACTCCGGTATATGCAAGATACTGCTGGAGCAACTACTGCACTCCTACTCTTTTCGGAAGCAATGGTCTCGCGGCCTCGCCTTTCAGAACCGACATGGACGACGAGCTTGATACCAATATAGGTGCAGATGTTATGCAGCAGAATTTGGAAATATAATTGTTAAACATGCCCATATGTAAAAAACCGATTTCAAACGTGATGCCTCTGCCTTGAGAACAATTTTTGCCGACGCACATATTCTATAATGAAAGTAAATATATGCCGAAAGGAAAAAAATATGCCTTATTATAACAACAGGTTTATGGGCGGAATGCAGTCCAGGTCTGATTCTTGCAGACCTCAATGCCGGCAGGAGGAGACACAGGGCGCAGGTCAACAGGGCTGTTCACAGTGTCAGCAAAATAACTCCAATACCCGCAGCTCTCAATGTCAACAGGACGGCTCCATGAATCGAGGTTCTCAGTATCAGCAGGGCGGTTCCATGAATCGAGGCTCTCAATACCAGCAGGGCGGCTCAATGAATCGAGGTTCCCAATGTCAGCAGGGCGGCTCAATGAATCGAAGCTCCCAATGTCAGCAGGGCGGCTCAATGAATCGAGGCTCTCAGTATCAGCAGGGCAGCTCCGAGCAGAATAAGTCTGATTGTTCACGCTCCGAAACGGAATCCCGTCGGCCTCAATGTCCCGTTAACGACGACATGCGCATGTCATACCGCAACAGCTCCGGAGAATGGTGTCAGGATATTTTCAAAAATGCCGCAGGACCGCTTGCAATGGCAGGCGTTGTATGGCAGAAAAGCGGAAGCCCTGTTTTTGACATGGAAACGGCTTTTGTCAAAGGAACGATTTATAAGGAACTTGACAAACCATTTTTAGGAAAAGGAGGCTGCCGTCGATGAATGATATGAACACTCAAATGCTGTCAAGAAACGCGCTTATGCGCAAAATAATGGAATACAGCTTTTACATTTACGACCTGAACCTCTATCTGGATACGCACCCCAATGACCGAAGGACACTCAGTGACTATCAGCAAATGCGCGAACAGTACGATAAGCTTGTTGATAAATATGTGAACAATTTCGGTCCGATTAACGCCCAGCAAGTCACAAGCGACAATTACTGGAGCTGGATTGAAGGGCCCTGGCCTTGGGAAGGAGGAATGGAATAATGTGGATTTATGAAAAAAAGCTTCAATTTCCCATTAACATCAAGAAAACCGACCCGAAAGCGGCGCAGATTATAATTTCACAGTATGGCGGACCTGATGGAGAAATGGGCGCCAGCATGCGCTATCTTTCACAGCGTTATTCAATGCCTGACAATAAAGTGGCCGGACTGCTGACGGATATAGGTACGGAAGAACTGGCGCACCTCGAGATGATTGCCACAATGGTTCATCAGCTCACAAGAAATCTGACACCGGAGCAGATTAAAAATTCAAGTTTTGCGCCTTACTATGTTGACCATACTGTGGGCGTATGGCCGCAGGCGGCAGGCGGTATTCCTTTCAACGCCTGTGAATTTCAGGTTAAAGGCGACCCAATCTGTGATTTGACGGAAGATATGGCGGCAGAACAAAAAGCCAGAGTTGTTTACGACAACCTTCTCCGGCTGATTGACGACCCTGACATTGTGGCTCCGCTTCGTTTCCTCAGGGAACGTGAGATTGTCCACTTCCAGCGTTTCGGCGAAGCGCTCAATATGACTCAGGAAAAGATGGACTGTAAAAACATTTACGCTTTCAATCCTGCGTTTGACGACTGATTACTTTTATATTTTACTGATATGCCCGTCTTATGGCAGACAGCCGTTATATGACTGTCTGCTGCATGGCGGAGCGCTTTTATACTCTTTTGATTTTCTACTCTCTTCTGAGATTTTCCAATGAATTGTAAAGATTGACTGCCCCGTACCCCCACTCACGGTTAGGATATATAATTCCCTGTCTGCGTACACATCCTGCTATGGTTATGTTTTTAATAACAGCAGTCTGAAGATACAATATATTGCCGCGCACATTTCCGTATTCCTGCAAAAGCGCCGCAAATCCGGCATAGTAAGCGGCCGCTATACTGCTGCCGCTTCGCCTCACATAACCGTCGGTGCTTGACGCATCCGGTACCAGTATATCAACTCCAGGAGCTGCGAAATCCGGCTTTATCACATCGTTGGCATTAAAACCCCTGCCGTTTTTCAGGTAAAATGAATTATCCCTGTAATCATATGCGGACACGGCAATACATTCCGGAACATTGGACGGATTTGTCAATGTCACATAGGGGTCGGAAACTATAAAGTAAGTATCCGAATTCAGAAATTCCCTGTTCATTATCCAGATATCATACTGTCCGGTAGTCAAATCCCTGCCGTAAACATTAATAGTCCAGATACCCTGCGACGGTCTGCTGAATCTCATCGCCACCAGATTCTGACCGGAGGTTCTCTCATAAAGCTGATAATACACGTCAACAATCGTGTCTTCAAAAAGAAAGCTGAGTACATTGCTTCTTCCGCTTCTGCTTGGCAGTCTGTTTATTATTTGTCCGCTGGGAGATATTGTTTCCACAGTGTAACCTTCCGGCGCAAAGGACCATAGCTCGCAGGCAAAACCTTTGTCACTTTATCCCACCCGGATTTCCACCGTTTGAGGCTGATCTCCGATTATCTCACCGGAAAAGTGCAGCCGATCAGTACCCT
>CALWMX010000021.1 GCA_944382105.1 uncultured Butyrivibrio sp. | reverse complement strand
CATGTTATGTACAGCGATTACCTTTACAGTCTTGACGACGACTGTTACGGTGAGTTTAGGGACGGTGTTTTCTGCCTGTCCCAACCGGATCGTGAAAAAAATAACAATTTGCAGGATGCAGAGATATATTCTCTTTTCCCGTTGTCAGATGATGGCGACGACGAAAGAGTCCGGGACTGTTCCGGCATCCTGTGGATTAACGTGCATCCGGGAATGGTATGCCCGCGGCTTTCAAAAGAGGTTAAGGCCGTTCTGATAAGCGCCTACCATTCGGGAACCGTCTGCGTTGAATATCCTCCGTTTGCCGGAATGCTTGAGGAGGCCCGCCGGAATGGGATACCGGTGTATCTTGCCGGCGCTTATGAGGGAAAAGATTATGAAAGCTGCAGAGAATACGAGGCTATGGGGATCCGCGTGCTGGAAAAGGTCTCGCCGTCCGCGGCTTATATCAGGCTGTGGCTGGAGCACGGGCTGGGTTAATGAGGCTTAATAATAGGGCTTTGGTATAATTTTTGACGTGACGTACGGACAATTCGTAATCTTGTATTTGAAATAATCTTATGATAGAATGTAATGAAAATATTGTCGGAGCAAAGGAAGCGCGGCGGACATAAGAATACCTGTCTTTGATAAAAAGTCATAAAATCAGGGGAAAATACTATTATGTATCAAAATAGAGAAAATCTTAAAAATTTAATATTGTATATAGTGGATATTATTACAATATTTGTCAGCTATTTTATCGCGAACTGCATCTGGCTTGGACTCATCAAGGGATATTATGTCCCTGAGCGCCTTGAGTTCCTTGATGCGCTTGGAATTGTGCTTTTTTCCTTTGCTATTGTAATATTTATTTTCAATGTAAACAGGGATTTTTTTAAGCGCTCCACCTTTGAGGAATTCACGTACTGTCTTAAGATTAATCTTATATTTGCCGCCGTGTACGCGGTGCTGCTTTTTGTGCGGGGAAATGCCGATTACGCTTCCAGAGGCGTTTTCGTGATAACGCCCCTGCTGAATATCGGCGTTATGCATGCGGCTCATTTTGTGGTAAAATATTATCTCACCAAAGTTTACAGCAAGAAAAAAAAGAACGTGCAGTTCTTTTTAATCAGTACAACTGACAGAGTGGAATATGCCGTTGAGCAGCTCAGAAAAAACGAAAGCTGGATTAACAGAATATTCGGCATCTGTATTATAGACGATAATCTGGTGGGACAGGAGATAAACGGGATTCCGGTGCGCGCCGATAATGACACGTTTCTTGATTACATCAAAAAAGAAGTCATAGACGAGGTTTTCATTGACATTCCATATGCCACGGGGGCGTCGCTGCGCCCGTATATAATGGAACTGGAAAATATGGGTGTGGTGGTTCATCTTAATATTGAAATACTGGAGAGCTTCAGCGATTTCAAAAAATCATTTTCAATGCTGGGCAGTATTCCGGTAATAACCTTTGCCAACAATTACTATGATGCCAACAAAATGCTTATAAAGCGCCTGATAGACATCGCGGGATCGATTGTGGGAATTGCAATAACTCTGGTGATCAGCATTTTTCTGGCGCCTGTTCTTCTGATTGAGTCGCCCGGGCCTCTTATTTTCAAACAAAAGAGGGTGGGCAAAAACGGAAGGTATTTTTATCTTTACAAATTCCGTTCCATGTATAAGGACGCCGAAGAACGCAAGAAAAACCTTATGGAGCAGAATGAGATGAAAGGCCATATGTTCAAGGTTAAAGACGACCCGCGCATAACAAAGGTGGGGAAATTCATCCGCAGGACAAGCATTGACGAGCTGCCTCAGTTTTTTAATGTGCTTAGGGGCGATATGAGTCTGGTGGGAACGAGGCCGCCTACGGTTGATGAGTTCAAACGCTATGAGGGCTACCATAAAAGGCGTCTGAGTATGAAGCCGGGAATTACCGGAATGTGGCAGGTCAGCGGAAGGAACGACGTAAACGATTTCGAAGAGGTTGTAAGGCTGGATCTGGAATATATTGATAACTGGAATATCGGTCTTGACATAAAGATAATTTTTAAAACAATCGGCATTGTTTTCAAAAGAAAGGGTGCCAGGTAACCGGCGGGAGGTTTTTCATTGGATATTAAAATACTGGTGGCATCACATAAAAAATACAGATTTCCCAATGATTCCATATATATTCCCGTGCATGTGGGCGCGGCATACGGCGGCAGTCTGGGGATAACGCGTGATGACAGCGGTGATAACATATCTGCAATGAACCCGTATTATTGTGAATTGACCGGTCTGTACTGGATGTGGAAAAATGTGGAGGCGGATTACTACGGTCTGGTTCACTACCGCAGATATTTTACCGTTTCATCGGTGAAGGCGCATTTTGCCAAAGATAAGCTTGCCTATGTTGCGGGCAGAGAACAGCTTGAAAAGCTTCTCGCCGGCTGTGACATTATCCTGCCCAGAAAAAGACACTATTATATTGAAAGTCTTTATTCCCATTATGCCCATACCCATTACGGGGAGCATCTGGACAAAACGCTTAAGATTATCAAAGATATATGCCCGCAGTATGAGGCGGCTTTTCACAAGGTTATGAAACAGCGGAGCGGACATATGTTTAATATGATGATAATGGGACGTGATAAATTCAACGCATACTGTGAATGGCTTTTTTCCGTTCTGTTCCGTCTGGAGAAGGAGGTTGACTACAAATCCTACGACCCGTTTCAGGCCAGACTTTTCGGCAGGGTCAGCGAATTGCTGCTGAATGTGTGGATTGTTCACAACGGATACGGCTACAGGACGCTTCCCACTGTCAGTACGGAACGTATGGACTGGCGGCGCAAAATAACTTCGTTTATAAAGGCGCGGTTCGGCAAAAAGAAATATGACAGGAGCTTTTAGGATAGACGTAAAATTCTACGTAAACAGTGTAAAAACAGTTATGAGGAGGGAAACACACGTTTGAAAAGAACGGAATGCAAAAGAGTTAAGAAATAATAGGTAAAAAAGTCGGGGAAAGAAAATGTTTGGGAAAAATTGTTGATTTTTTATTTGAGGCGTGATATTCTTACGGAGGTTAGTAAGGGGAATATTTTTGGCACACCTGTAGAAATACAGGGTCGCAAAGCTTGAAGTCTAAGGTGGGAGTATCAAATTTTTTGATAATAGTGCTATGATTGTTCGGTTGCAATGATTGTCGTAAGACAGTTATTGCGATTTTTTTTTGGAGATTTTTAAGATATTAGTAAGATAATTGATAGGACTGAATTAACGGTAGGAGGTCAGGATGAGAATAGAGGTAAAAGAACTGAAAAAGGATATATGCTTCCAGAATCAAAAAATATCCATATTAAAAGACGTTAACATGTCCTTTGAAAGCGGGCAGATTGTGACAATCGTAGGCGAATCGGGAAGCGGGAAGAGCACACTGTTAAATATAATGTCATTGCTTGATGACTGTACGTCGGGCGAGTACCGATGGGATGACAAAGACATCTTTTCCCTTAAGAAGTCTGAGAAACAGGAGTTTCTGGCCAAGTATGCAGGAGTCGTCTTTCAGCAGTACAATCTTATAAACAACATGACATGCTATGAAAATGTAAAAGTGCCGTTGTATTTGAACAGGAATGTAAAGTGTTCAGAGCGGCAGGGCATTGTGGAAAATATGTTGGAAAGCGTCGGCTTAAGTCACAGAAAAGATCATTTTCCCAAGACTCTGTCGGGAGGAGAGCAGCAGAGAGCGGCTATAGCCAGAGCGCTTGTCAATGATCCGAAAGTGATTTTTGCGGATGAGCCGACCGGCAACGTGGACAGCGAGAACGAAAAGCAGATTCTCAATCTGTTCCGCAAGATTTCGGACCGGGGCAAAATTGTTGTCATCGTAACTCACAGTGAAGTTGTAAAAGGCTTTTCCGATAAGGTCTACCGTATTTCGGACGGTGTGATCAGGATGGAAACGGCGTGACCGGGAAGGGGTGAAAGATGAAAATCAGAGATATAATTGAAATAGCACAAAAGAATTTCAGGAGATTATTTAAAAGCAATATCGGGCTGATAGTTATTTTTACCCTGATAATAGTAGTTTTCAACATTACTTATACGCTGACATCCGCCGTTGCAGAGAGCGCGTCGGCGAATATTACGGAAAATCAGAATCTCAAAATTATAAACGTATCCACTGTTGAAGAGGAAATAACGGGCGAGGAGGCGGATTATATTTCAGGCGTTTCCCATGTGGAAATGTGCGTATACGATTATTGCCTGTCCGTCGCCATAGAAGATGACAGTGGAACCGACGTTGCGGCGATTGGAATGAATGACGCTCAGGCTTCATATCTTGTCGGGGAAAGCGTTAGTCTGAAAGATGACAGCATTGTTTTAGATTTGTCATTTAAGGAAATGGGTTATAAGGTCGGCGACACCATCGAGGTGTCATACAATGCGCGGGTATCGGATTCGGCCGGGCTCCGTGAAATCGATACATATACAATCGTGGCATTCTATGAGCAGCCGGTCGTTGAAACCTGGTACGATAATGTGGCGCTCGTGTCTCCGAAAAGTATTTTTTCCATGGCGGCGGTTTTGTATGGCGTTGAAGAAAAAGAGATTGAAAACGGAAGCCTGTATAAGCAGAACATGTTGGTATTCGTAGACGATGTGGACAATGTTACGGCAGTTGCCGAAGCTATCGACGCAAAAGGTCTGATGACATCATATGCGCTGGCGTACAGTCATGAACTGCCGAGCTTCGCCAAAACGATTATGTGGGTGGGCGGAACCATTATTGTCGTATTGCTGGTAATGGGAATTATAGTCATGAACGCGACGCTGAACAAAAACATACAGGGCAGATACAAAGAAATCGGAATTTTAAAATCGATGGGCATGAAAGAAAAACACATATTCGGCATTCTGAGTATGGAAGTTCTGATGCTGTGGCTTTTGATTGCACTGCTTGCAACCGTAATGTCCTTTATTCTTGCGGGATTACTGAATAATTCGGCCGGGATGCCGGATATGGGAGAGGTGAATATTACTTTCCGGCAGATAATGTTAAGCCTTATCATTTCATATCTGGTCATGTTTCTGACAACGGTAATGACGATAAAGAAAGCGGCAAATTTGAAGACCATCGAGGTGTTGAGAAATGCGCAGTAAGCGGAAATTTATAATAGCGGGGGCGGCAATCACGGCGGTCGTCATTATAGCGTCGCTTGTATTGTTAAACCACAGAAAAAACAGCATATATCGCGGAAACGGTATTGTATACATTGTTGAAGACAATGACCGATCCGGGTTTCTTGTTTTTAATTCGGAAGGAGTATACGAAGAGAGAATCGGGAGCAGATCCGAGACATTCTGGCTGACCTGCTCAGTGTACGGGGATGAGACGGTATCGGCCGATAACCGCGACAATATTTACAGATTTACGGAACAGGGCATAGAACGTTTTGAAAATGTCGAAACGGGCATTATGGCGGTCCTTAAGTCTGAAGAGGGATATGTTCTGATCAGTCAGACGGAAGATTCGGTCTGTGTAAGCCTGTATTCGGATGATTTTAACGATAAGCTGAATCAGCAGGAAGTACCCGGCATATTTCAGCATTGCCATGCTGAAGGAGACTCCGTGTATTATTCCGTATGCGGTGATAAAGAAGCTTTCACGGGGGTATATCGATACGGCACCGGTGAAAAAATCAACGAACGGTTATACTACAATAGTGAAGCGAGCGAAGAGATATATCCGTTTTTGTACGGGGAGAAGCTGTATCTGGCAAAGAATAAGCTGATCTCGCAAAACGGCAATCAGGATATTCTGAAAGTCTGTGAGATGCAGGCCGACGGAGAACTTCTGGAAATTTCAGATATGGAGGAGCCGCTTAAAAAGGTCGTGGCGGAGGAGGGTGAAATATATGTCCTGTCAGGAGTTAATTCTGCCATAGTATCAAAAATTAATCTGTCAGATGATTCCCAGACGAAAACATTTTCGCTGGATGACGAGTCGGCTCTTGGCCTTTATGTCTTTGAAGGGAAGATTTACGCGCTGACCGACCGGGCAATCTATGAGCTTAAAGGAGATAAACTGCTGAAACGACAGGAGATAAATGCGGTTAATACGGCAAATATATTTTACTAGTATGCGCCCTTGTTCCTGACGCCGCGGACCTCAATCGGCGGACCGATTGTGCCTGACGGCGGCTAAAGCATAATATTGTGTGACAAATGAAAAAGTTCGGCTAAAATTAGAAATTACAAATTTTAGCCGAATTTTTATTGACTTCGCGGATGCAAAACTACGGAGAGCTTTTAGAATAACTGCAAAATCCTCCGCATACAATGTACAAACAGCTATGCAGGGGGAACCCTTTGAAAGGATATATAGAAGAAAGAGCTATAAAGATGGCGGAATATATTGTTGCTAATAAAACCACCGTCAGGCAGACCGCAAAGGCTTTTGGTATAAGCAAAAGCACGGTACATAAGGACGTGACTGACCGTCTTATGGGCATTAATCCGTCGTTAGCGCAGGAAGCACGGAAAGTGCTCGATGTTAATAAGTCTGAGCGCCATATTCGCGGAGGAATGGCCACCAAAGAAAAATATTCCCATAAAAATTAATTTCAAGCCGGAGGCAGATACAGCCTTCGGCTTGACTGCGTAATTACATGCATAATTACTTTTTATATGTCAATGTTAATTTTCGTGGATTCTTGCCGATATATTATTCATATGGAGAGTATATTCCTGAACGCTTGGTGAGGCTGCTCACGAACCTTGCGGACATGGTACATTATTTGAAAAATATGTAAATTCCCCCTTTTAAATTTTGGTAATATTGTATATAATGTTTATGTATGTTCAGCTTGTACAGACTTCATTATATTTTATTATACCATTCGAAAGGGGAACGAGATGATAAGCACAGATATCGGAATTGATTTAGGAACTGCCAGCATTCTTGTCTATATTAAGGGCAAGGGTGTTGTTTTAAAAGAGCCATCGGTTGTGGCATTTGATAGAGATACCAATAAAATTAAAGCTATCGGAGAAGAGGCCAGGCTTATGCTTGGAAGGACGCCCGGTAATATTGTTGCGGTAAGACCGCTCCGTCAGGGTGTAATTTCAGATTATACCGTAACGGAAAAGATGCTTAAATATTTTATCCAGAAGGCACTGGGCAAGAAGATGCTCAAAAAACCGAGAATAAGCGTCTGTGTGCCCAGCGGTGTGACGGAAGTTGAGAAGAAAGCCGTTGAAGACGCCACGTATCAGGCCGGAGCCAGAGAGGTTGCGATTATTGAAGAACCTATTGCCGCAGCCATTGGGGCCGGAATAGATATTTCAAGACCGTGCGGCAATATGATCGTCGATATAGGCGGCGGTACTACCGATATAGCGGTAATATCTTTGGGAGGAACCGTTGTCAGCACCTCAATCAAAATCGCCGGAGACGATTTTGACGAGGCCATTGTCCGCTATATGCGTAAGAAGCATAACCTCCTTATAGGAGAGAGGACGGCTGAGGACATTAAGATTAAGATAGGCAGCGCATTTCCGAGAGCCGAGGTTGTGTCCATGGATATAAGAGGCCGTAACCTTGTGACAGGTCTTCCGAAGACAGTGACTGTTACATCCGCAGAGACGGAGGAGGCACTCAAGGAAGCCACGTCGCAGATTGTTGAGGCGATACACAGCGTATTGGAGAAAACACCGCCTGAACTGGCTGCCGATATTGCGGACAGGGGAATGGTTCTCACAGGGGGCGGAAGTCTTCTGCAGGGACTTGAGGAGCTTATAGAGGAAAAAACGGGAATCAACACAATGACGGCTGAGGACCCGATGACTGCGGTTGCAATCGGAACAGGAAAGTTTATAGAGTTTCTTGCAGGCGAGAGATAAAACAACCCAAATCCGCCGCGGATAATAACAATACAGGCAAGGAGTCGAGATAAATGGTAAGAAGTTTATATACTGCCAGTACAGGCATGGTTCACCAGATGAACAGACTTGATATCGTAACCAATAATATGGCCAATTCCGATACAACGGCCTATAAGAAGGAAGGCTCTACATCACAGAGCTTTGACTCCGTTTACGGGATTAAGATTAATGACAGTTCGGTATATTATATTCCGCAGCGTATAGGCAGGATGAATTTGGGAGTTAAAATAGGAGAGACTTACACGGATTACAGTGACGGCAACCTTGAAGAAACGGGGCAGATTTATGATATGGCCCTGAGCGGGAACGGATTCTTTGCGATATCATATGCAGACAATAACGGAAATGAATCGGTTCGTTATACGAGGGACGGCAATTTTACGGTGAACTCCGACGGAATATTAGTGACCAAGGATGGCGATTTTGTTCTGGCCGAAGACGGAGGGCTTATAAATATACCGGAGGGTGTTTCCGTAACTGTCGATGAGACCGGAAGGATAACTGCCGACGGCGAAGAAATAGCGCGTCTACGGCTTATTGATTTTGAGGATTACAACTATCTTGAGAAATTCGGCGAGAATATGTATATAGCCGTTGACGGCGCAGCAGAGACGGAAGCGGATTGTAAAGTGCATCAGGGATATCTTGAGGCTTCCAATGTCAATATTGTGTCAGAGATGGTGGATTTAATTACGGTAACAAGAGACTATGAAAGCAATCAGAAGGTTATACAGGCTATAGATGAGACGCTTGAAAAATCCGTTTCGCTGGGAAGGCTTGTATAATTGTATATATTTTACGGCATGATGTACCGGAAAGGAGACTGATTAAACTATGATGAGGTCATTATATACTGCCGCTTCGGGAATGAGAGCGCAACAGACTAATCTGGATGTGATTTCCAACAATCTGGCTAACGTTAACTCCGTAGGCTATAAGACTTCCACGGCGGAATTCAAATCACTATTATACCAGACGTTACAGACGCGCTCTACAAGCGCAAACGGAGATTATAAGCCCATAGGGGCGCAGGTTGGAACCGGAACGCGCAACGCTTCAATAACGACAAGATTTACGCAGGGCGCAATGCTTG
>CALWMX010000020.1 GCA_944382105.1 uncultured Butyrivibrio sp. | reverse complement strand
AAGCAGCATCCCGATTTCCTCGCACTCGTCAATCCACATGTCAAGACATTGTTCAGGATAACTGAACATGTTGACAATGTACCAGCTTTCTTCCGTTATATGGTACAGTCCCGTCTCATACAGCTCTGCCGTAGAGACTGCTGCTTCTGTGCTTTCCGCCTGCACTGTCTCTGACACGCTTCCGCTTTCCGTGACCGATACTGTCCCGCTTTCCCGGGCACATCCCGCTGCCAAAACGGATATAATCGCCGCAAGAATGATTAACGCCAATCTCTTTCTTTTCATTAGCATTACCCCTTTCCTGCTATTTGTATTTAAAATAATACGTTACTACGCTGAAAATAATATTTTATTTAAAATATCATATCACATTTTATAAATATAATCAATTGATTGTTCGATTCTTTGAACTCTTCTTTCGGTCAATCGGAGAAGTTTGTCATTCGATTAATATGTTTTCAATTGTGACAAATTTATAGCCTTGTGACTGGAGTCTGTCTATAACCTCCAGCGCTGCCGTGACGGAACTGTCATATATATCGTGAAAAAGAATGATATCTCCGTCCGCGGTATCTCCCATCACCCTGCTGACCACTCCGGTTACATCACCGGTACACCAGTCCTTGGGATCAACGCTCCAGAAAACAGGCGTCATATTCACCTCAAAGTACATTTCCTCATCCCATGCCCCGCAGGGAGGTCTTATAAATTTCACCGGTTCTCCCGTAATTGCTTCTATAGCCTCATTGGTTTTGACAATTTCATTGATTGCGGACGACTTTGACAATTTGTTCAGCTCCACATGAGTATATGTATGATTTCCGATAACATGCCCTTCATCATACATTCTCTTTATCAGTTCCTCATTGCCCTCGATATTTTGTCCTACCACAAAAAAGGTGGCTTTTACACCGCGTTCTTTCAGACCGTCCAAGAGCCTTGAAGTGGTCCGTGCCCTTGGTCCGTCGTCAAAAGTAATCGCAACCGTCTTTTCGTAATAATTTTTCCCTGCCACAAATTCTATTGCATCGGCGGGAGGTTCTTCTTCCATCACTGCTGCCGCGGCAAAGCATATTATTCCGCAGATAACAATGGCCGCCAGTCTTTTTCCCCACATAAATAACCTGCATACATATCAATCTCTGTCATTAATATATATGCAGGTTATAATTACTTATTTCTGTAAACTAACACCTTCAGGTCGTCATCTTCCGATTCGTCAGGCATTTTTGGTTCTCCCTCATAATCGCCGCCGTCCATATCATCATCGTCATCATCAGGATTCACGGCCATTTTGCGGAACTTGCCGTTTACAATGGTTTTCGCTATGAAAAACACCACTCCTATACCCAGAAAAATATAGTGAAGCGGTTCTTTTGTCATATTCACATTAATTACAAAAATATAAAGTCCCGCATACACAACGGCGTCCATCATTGCGTAAACCGTATACAGCACAGCCGCCTTGGAAGATATACCGTTAAGCCGTCCTGTCACAACCGGACCGATAAAGTCCGCAACAGCCACCGCAAGCACAATCCATATACCAAGCGTCAGTTTAAAATGAAGGGTATCGTTATTGCCCAATATACATTGTATTATGACATATATTACGGCAGCAATCATCATCCCGTAGATAATCACGTCGAAAACTCCGCCGTCCGATTTGTTTCTATTATCAGCCATTGAACTTCCTTTCCGCCGGACACATCTGAATCCGGCTGCGCCTATAGTATATTCCAATTTGGCCAAAATTTCAATTGTTAAGTAATCGGGACGTTTATTTCATCCGCCGCATAATGTCATTGCCGTTGTCCTTAAGCCACTTTCGCCTTTTCTCATAATCCGGAAGCACTTTTTCCACTTCCGTCCAGAAAGCTTTGGAATGGTTCATTTCTTTTCTGTGGCATAATTCATGCACAACAACGTAATCGATTATTTCGGACGGCATCAGCATCAGCAGACAATTAAAATTTAGATTGCCTTTGCCGCTGCAGCTTCCCCATCTTGTACGCTGGTTTCTTATGGTGATTCTGCCGTAGTCCACGCCCGCAATATCCGCATAAAATTTTACCCTCTCGGGAATATAGGACGCGGCGCGGTCGGCCAGTTCTTTAAGCTCCTGCGCGCAAAGCGTGCCGCCGGTCTCTTCGGATGACATCAGCCGCTGTCTTTCCTTTATCCGGCACAGATGTTTTTCTATCCAGCCGGACTTGTCCTTCAAAAGTCTCTCAATCTCCGGCCGGCTCATATACAGCGGGGCGCGTACCGTTACATTCCCGTCATCTTCAATAGTAAGAGAGACCGTTTTCCTTTTTGTTTTAATAATCCGGATATTATATTTATATGTCATAAAGTCTTTTTGTGCATTCATCCTTATTTTCCTTCGGGCAAAATACCGGTCATACGAAAAGTCTGGCAATTGCAGGCACGATTTCCTTAATCACCGTCTGCGTAGTGTTGACGCACAAATCAAAATTCAGCCTGTCACCCCATGTACGGCCTGTGTAGAGCTTGTAATATCTGGCACGTTTCTTATCAACTGCCAGAATATGATTTTTTAAATCTTTCTCCGTCATTTTTTCGTCCTCAGGCGCTTTTTCCATACAGCGTTTGATTTTACTCTCCATATCCGCATATACGAATATGCGGAAGGGTTTATAATCTTTCAGAATATAATCAGCGCACCGTCCCACAATCACGCAGATATGCCGCCAGCATCTGATTGAACAAAAAAGCGGAATCGCAAATTTAATCGGCTTTACATATTCCCGTGCCAGCGAAAGAGTGTCATCCTGCGCGCCGAACATCAACAAAAGCTCCCTGTCAAAAAAAATAACAACCAGCCAGATTACGGCAGCAAGTATAACCGAGCCTGCCACCGATGCGGTAAAATACTCGTTGGATTGTCTTTCTCCGTTCTCAGATTTTCCGCGGATTGTGGCAAAAAGCACGGAACCGCCTATTCCCATCAAAAGTCCGAAACTGTAAATAATATTCCATACAGGAGCAACAACAGCCAGCGCGGCAGAGCCTTCCGGTCCATGATACCGGCCTACCATTGCCATATCAACAATTGAGTAGATTGATGTTATCAGGGCGCTGCCAAATGCGGCCGCCAGATATTTAAAATAGACATTTTTTATTTTGCCGTTAAGTAAATCCATTGGTTTTTGCATCCTCCTTCCAAACAGAAAAAAAGCCGGACAAGGCAGACATTTCAGTCTGTGCCTTATCCGGCCAATCATTTCTACCGAATGATTTGCCCTCCGAGCAAGCAGTATGATTCTAGCATTTTCCAGGGTTTTTGTCAAGCATACCGCGGTTTGGACTAATTTTTTGATAAGTTTTTTGAGCTAATTTTTGAGCTTGGTCCAGATGTCATTGTAAATTGCGAGCGAATCGTTATCTATATTCTGTACGTATTCGCCTTTTGCGATTTCCTCCGCCGGTATGTTTTTGGCCGTATTATCCGTATATTCGGAGCCGAGAAGCTGGATTCCGGCTTCATTAGGGCAAAGGTAAGGATATTCCTGACTTACCGCTTTGGCGGTTTCGGCTTCCATCATGTAATTTATAAACTCATGCGCAAGGTCGGTCTTCTCGGTACCTACAGGTATAGCCCAGTTATCAAAGAACAGGCAGGAGCCTTCTTCAGGATAAACAATTTCAATCGCAGAGTCCTCTGCCATTGCAAGGGCGATTTCGGCATTCCATGTTACGCCTATCGCGCAGTCTCTGCTGATGAGCTCCGATTTAGGGGAGTCGCTGTCGTATACGCTGATATTCGGCTTAAGCTCAAGCATCTTTTCTTCAACCTCTTCAAGAATATCAGGGTCTGTCTCATTTAAGCCGTAGCCCAATGTCTTTGCTATCAGTCCCAGCATAATTCTCATGTCATCGGCAACAACAAGCTTTCCTTCGTATTTTTCATCAAATAAGTCCGCATAAGACGTTATCTCATCGGAAATCAAATCGGTATTTACGGCTATTGCCATAATTCCACCCTGATAAGGCATTGAATACTTGTTATCCGGGTCATAGGAAGGATTCATATACGCGTCGCTCATATTTGACATGTTTGGCAGTTTGGAATGATCCAGCTCCTGAAGCAGTCCGCTTTCAGCCATACGTTCAATCATATAATCACCGCACATAATCACATCATAAGTGCCTTCTTTTTCGGATTTCAGTTTTGCAAGACAGTTTTCGTTGGAATCATGGGTGGTAACATTGATTTTTACGTCATATTCTTCTTCAAACTTGTCAAGGACGCTCTCCGGAATGTACTCAGACCATACAAGAATATTCAGGGTTTCATTGCTGCCGCCGCTTTTTCCGCAGCCGGAAAGCATAGTCGTCATCATTGAAAAAACCAATACCGGCAGTATAAATTTCCTTAACTTTTTCATAATATTCATCTCCTTTTTTTATAATTTATTTTGTCTAATGTTTTATCGCTTTAGGTTTCTGTAATGTCAT
>CALWMX010000019.1 GCA_944382105.1 uncultured Butyrivibrio sp. | reverse complement strand
ACCAAAATCTTTCCGGAGAGGATATCCGTGAAGGACTTACAGCCATAATCAGCATTAAAATACAAGACCCGCAGTTTGAAGGGCAGACAAAGCAGAAGCTTGGCAATACGGAAGCAAGAGGAGCGGTGGAAGGGATAGTTTCCGAACAGCTAACATATTTTCTTGAACAGAATCCGGCAATAGCCAAAACCATATGTGAAAAGTCAGTTCTTGCTCAGAGGGCCAGAGAGGCCGCACGCCATGCAAGAGACCTGACAAGAAGAAAATCTGCGCTGGAGGGATTCAATCTGCCGGGCAAGCTGGCCGACTGTTCGGATAAAGACCCTTCACATTGTGAAATATTTATTGTCGAAGGAGATTCCGCCGGCGGATCGGCAAAAAGCGCCCGTAAAAGAGAAACACAGGCGATTCTTCCCCTCAGAGGCAAAATTCTTAATGTTGAAAAAGCAAGACTTGACAGGATTTTAGGCAATGCGGAAATAAGAACAATGATTACAGCCTTCGGAACAGGTATTCATGAGGATTTTGATATAACAAAGCTTCGCTATGACAAGATAATAATTATGACGGATGCGGATGTGGACGGAGCTCATATCAGTACGCTTCTGCTTACATTTTTTTACAGATTCATGCCTGACCTCATAAAAAAAGGACATGTATATCTTGCACAGCCGCCTCTTTATAAACTTGAAAAAAATAAAAGGGTCTGGTATGCATACAGCGATGATGAGCTTGCAGCCATTATCAAAGAAGTAGGACGCGACCAGAACAACAAGATTCAGCGTTATAAAGGACTGGGAGAAATGGATGCATCTCAGCTCTGGGAAACAACAATGGACCCTGAACACAGGATTCTTAAGAAAGTAATATTTGACGAAGAAACCGCTTCAGAGATAGATGTGACTTTTTCCACACTAATGGGCGACAAGGTAGAGCCGCGCAGAGAGTTTATTGAAGCCAATGCAAAGTTTGTTAAGAACCTTGATATTTAGCATTGCGTAAAGGAGATTAATTTTAATGGATGAACATATCTTTGATAAAGTTCATGATGTAGACCTTAAAAAGACTATGGAAGAGTCTTATATAGATTATGCCATGAGCGTTATTGCTGCCAGAGCGCTTCCGGATGTCAGAGACGGACTCAAGCCTGTTCAGCGAAGAATACTTTTTTCAATGATTGAGCTTAATAACGGACCGGACAAGCCTCACAGGAAATGTGCACGTATTGTCGGTGATACTATGGGTAAGTATCATCCTCACGGAGATTCTTCAATTTATGATGCACTGGTAAAACTGGCACAGGATTTCAATACGAGATATCCTCTTGTTGACGGTCACGGCAACTTCGGTTCAATCGACGGCGACGGTGCGGCCGCAATGCGATATACTGAGGCAAGGTTAAGCAAAATTTCAATGGAAATGCTTGCCGACATTAATAAAGATACGGTTGATTTTATCCCTAATTTTGATGAGACTGAGAAGGAGCCTACGGTCCTTCCTTCAAGATATCCTAATCTAATGGTAAACGGAACATCGGGAATTGCCGTAGGTATGGCAACTAATATACCTCCTCATAATCTGAGAGAGGTTATTTCCGCCGTTGTCAAAATAATAGACAATACCGTAATTGAGGACAGGGATACCGATATAGAAGAATTAATGGATATAGTCAAAGGACCGGATTTTCCTACGGGAGCTGTCATTCTCGGAAAAAGAGGGATAGAAGAGGCCTACAGGACAGGCAAGGGAAAAATACGCGTCAGGGCTGTTTCGGAAATTAATTCACTGTCAAACGGCAAATCAGAAATCATAATAACAGAGCTTCCTTATATGGTTAATAAAGCCCTGCTTATCCAGAAAATTGCCGAACTTGTCAAAGATAAAAAGATAGACGGAATTACGGGAATAATAGACCAGTCCAACATGCAGGGAATAAGGGTATGCATAGAGATAAGGAGAGATGCCAACCCTAACGTAATACTTAATCAGCTTTATAAGCATACTCAGCTTCAGGATACATTCGGCGTAAATATGCTGGCTCTGGTAAATAATGAGCCGAAAGTTCTCAATCTTTCAGAGATGCTTAATTACTATCTTCTTCATCAAAAAGAAGTTGTAACAAGAAGAACAAAATATGAACTGAATAAAGCGGAGGAGCGCGCTCACATACTGGAAGGTCTGCTCATAGCGCTTGATAATATTGACGAAGTAATTTCAATAATCAGAGGATCAGATACAGTAGCGCTTGCCAAAGCAGCTCTCATGGAAAGATTCGGTCTTTCGGACGCACAGTCACAGGCTATTGTGGATATGCGTCTTAAGGCTCTTACCGGATTGGAAAGAGAAAAGCTGGAAGCAGAATATAAAGAACTCATGGCAAAAATTGATGAGTTAAAAGCAATTCTTGCTGATGAGAAAAAACTTCTTATGGTAATAAGGGAAGAAATATCGGATATTGCGGATAAATACGGTGATGACAGAAGAACAGCCATAGGATTTGATGATTTTGATATATCGATGGAAGATTTGATTCCGGACGAGAGTACGGTTATAACCATGACTAATCTTGGATATATAAAACGCATGACTCCTGACAATTTCAAAAGCCAGAATCGCGGAGGAAAAGGAATTAAGGGTATGCAGACCATTGAGGATGATTATATCGAAGATATTCTCATGACAACCACCCATCATATAATTCTGCTTCTGACCAATAAAGGACGTGTATATAAGCTGAAGGCATACGAGATTCCGGAAGCGGGAAGAACCGCCAGAGGAACTGCTATTGTAAATCTTCTTCAGCTGATGCCGGGTGAAAAAATATCGGCAATCGTTCCGGTTGACGGAATAAATGATGAGGAATATCTCTTTATGGCAACCAAAAACGGAATTGTCAAGAAAACGCATTGCAAAGAATATGCAAACATACGAAAAACAGGCATACAGGCGATTACGCTTCGTGATAATGACGAACTCATAGAGGTTAAGGCGGTGGACAATACCAAAGAAATTTTCCTTGTCACCAAATACGGACAGTGCATAAGGTTTAAGGCAACAGATGTGCGTCCTACGGGAAGAAGCGCTATGGGTGTAATAGGAATGAACCTTGTACCCGGTGATGAAGTAGTCGGAATGCAGCTTGACAGTCAGGGCGATGCACTTTTGATTGTTTCGGAATACGGTCTTGGAAAAAGAACGTCTATTGATGAATTTACCGTTCAGAACCGTGGCGGCAAAGGTGTTAAATGCTATAAAATCAGCGAGAAGTCAGGCAACGTAATCGGTGTCAAGGCAGTAAGCAATACAAGGGAAATTATGCTTATAACGACAGAAGGAATTATCATCCGGATGGAAGTAAGCGGAATTTCAATGCTCGGAAGAATAACGTCAGGCGTTAAGCTTATTAACCTTGATAAGGGAGTTAAAGTAGCAAAGGTTGCCAAAGTAAGGGAAGAAGAAATCACCGAAAACAGTGACGGCGAAGCAGAGGAAAAATAATGAGAAGCATTAATGTAAATGATATAACGCGCAATATCAAAGAAATGTGCATAGAAGCGAACTATTTTCTTTCAGATGATATGCGGGACGTATTGTATGATTCTGCAAGCAGGGAGGAATCCCCTTTGGGAAGAAAAATACTTGCCCAGCTTCAGGAAAACCTTGAAATTGCCGATAAAGAAATGATACCTATATGTCAGGATACCGGAATGGCAGTAATTTTTATAAAAGCAGGTCAGGATGTACATATTGAAGGCGGCCTTTTAACGGAGGCCGTCAATGAAGGCGTGCGTCAGGGATACGCCGAAGGTTATCTGCGTAAATCCGTTGTGAAAGACCCTATTTACAGGGAAAATACCAAAGACAATACTCCGGCGGTGATTCATTATGAAATTGTCGGTGGTGATAAAATAGACATAACGGTTGCTCCGAAGGGTTTTGGCAGTGAAAATATGAGCCGTATTTTTATGCTTAAACCGGCGGATGGAATTGAAGGGGTTAAAGATGCTATACTTACGGCAGTCAAAGATGCCGGACCTAATGCATGTCCTCCCATGGTTGTCGGTGTGGGAATAGGAGGGACATTTGAAAAGAGCGCCATTCTCGCAAAAAAAGCACTGACGCGAAATATTAACGAGCCATCTCCGGTGGAATATGTCAGAGAGCTTGAAAAGGAAATGCTTGAAAAAATCAACGGTCTGGGGATAGGACCGGGAGGACTGGGCGGAAAAGTTACGGCATACGCAGTGAATATTGAAACATATCCGACGCATATTGCCGGACTTCCCGTTGCGGTTAATATATGCTGTCATGTAAACAGACATTCTCACAGAGTTATTTAGGAGGAAAATCCGGATAATGGAAAAACATATAAAAGTTCCCTTTGACAAAAATACAGCAATGACCCTTAAGGCAGGAGATTATGTATATCTGACCGGAACTATATATACAGCCAGAGACGCCGCACATAAAAGGATGGATGATGCTCTTAATAAAGGGGATAAACTTCCGTTTGATATATCTGATAATATAATATATTATATGGGTCCGTCTCCTGCAAGAGAAGGCCGGCCCATAGGCTCGGCAGGACCGACCACAGCTACCAGGATGGACAAATATGCGCCTAGGCTGCTTGATCTGGGTCTGGCAGGGATGATAGGCAAAGGAAAAAGAAACCTGAAGGTTAAAGAGGCAATAGTACGCAACAATGCAGTATATTTTGCGGCAGTTGGAGGCGCGGGAGCTTTATTGTCCCAAAGAATCCGAAAATCCGAAGTAATAGCATATGATGATTTGGGAACCGAGGCAATACGGAAACTTGAAATAGAAGATTTTCCGGTAATTGTAGTGATTGATTCCGAAGGCAATGATTTATATGAATTTATATGAAGAAGTTAAAAAAACTGTTGACAATATATATCTGATTTAGTATAATTAACTTTGCGTCACAGGTTTTGACTGGGACAAATTTCATATTATTATGAATTCGGAGAAATACTCAAGAGGCCGAAGAGGCGCCCCTGCTAAGGGTGTAGGTCGCTAACGCGGCGCGAGGGTTCGAATCCCTCTTTCTCCGTTACAGCATCAAAAAAAGTTTAAAAAAGTTGTTGACAAAGCACTTATGATGTTGTATTATGAATAAGCTGTCGCTGAGGAAACAGCGGACAGCAAAAAAAGAACCTTGATAACCAAACAGTGAAACAACCCTGAAAATTTCAAAGATTTTCAACATTCAGTGTAATGAATAATTGCACAAACA
>CALWMX010000018.1 GCA_944382105.1 uncultured Butyrivibrio sp. | reverse complement strand
CAGAAACAGCTATGACGGCAACATGCCCCCAGCAGTAGAAGGAGTGCAGCAGACTCATGGCTTTTTCCTTGTTGTCGGAAGGGCAAGCCTCCACTACAGGACTTACAAGAACCTCAAGAAGTCCGCCTCCTACCGCATATATTACGACTGATATCAGCAGTCCGGCAAAGGCATCCGGGAGGATGCCCGGCAGAAAAGTAAGGAAAATCAGTCCCAATGCCGCCATTATATGTGCCATAACCATTGAAGCACGGTATCCTATGCGGTCAACAAAAGTTACTGACAATACGTCTACAAGAAGCTGTACAACAAAGTTGACGGTGATAAGCAGCGTTATTTTGGAAAGCGGTATTCCGTAAGTGCTGCTGAATGTGACAAACAAAAGGGGCACAAAGTTATTGACTATTGCCTGTACTATATAGCCTGTAAAACAGGCCGTGATTGTTTTTCCGTAGTGATTGTCCATAATGTTTATCTGTGATGCTCGAAAGCTCCCATGTCAATTTTCTGAAGATTTTCAACAATTGTTCTGCAGTCCGCGCAGCTTATAAGTGTGTCCCTGTCCTTCTTTGCCGCAAGCTCTCCGGTAAATGCGCTCGGACCGCCGACGCATCCGCCTTCACATGCCATACCTTCTATGAAGTCCTCAGGAAGTCTTCCGGCCTTCATGAGAAGAAGCGCCTTCTTACAATCGGCAGCGCCGTTGGCTCTGTACACTTTGGCATCGATTTCGTTATCCGTTTCCTTAAGATATTCAAGGACGGAAGCGGTAACGCCGCCGGAATTTCCGTAACGTTTTCCAAAGGTGGATGCCTCCTGATAGGTATTTTCGGCAGGCTGGAGAGATACTCCTTTGGCTTTCATGATTGCACGTATTTCACTGAATGTGAGAACCGCATCTGCATTTCCTTCTATTTTCTGGTCAACAACCTCGGATTTTTTGGCGATACAAGGTCCGATAAATACGGTGTACGCTCCCGGAACTTTTGATTTAATCATTCTCGAAACCATGCACATAGGCGAGACGGTCGTTGAGATTTTATCGGCAAGCTCAGGAAAATGCCTGCGTATCATGTTCACAAATCCCGGACAGCAGGAGGTCGTCTTTTTTTCTCCGGCCTTGTACGCCTCGGCCCATTCCTCGGCCTCGCTCATCGTGGTCATATCTCCGCCGAGACCCACCTCAAACATGTCGGTGAAGCCTACTTCCTTCATGGCTTTTTTCCAGCTTGCCATGGTTATATCCGCGCCGAACTGTCCCTCTGCGGCAGGCGCCACCATGGCGTATACCGGACGCTGTGAGCGGATTGCATTGATAACATCGACAATGAATGTCTTGGAGCCTATTGCACCGAAAGGACAGCTGTGGATACACTGTCCGCAGCGGATGCATTTGCTTTCGTCGATAACGGAAATCCCGTTCTCGTCGTATGTAATGGCATTGACCGGGCAGGAATTTTTGCACGGACGGACAAGGTGGGCGATGGCGTTGTAAGGACAGGCTTTCGCACACTGTCCGCATTCCTTGCATTTGGTTGCGTCGATCTTGGAATGCTTTTCACCTGCGGAAATCGCACCGAATTTGCATGCGTTGATACAAGCCTTTCCAAGACAGTTCTGGCAGTTGTCGGTAACCACATAGCTGGAGATAGGGCAGTCCTCGCAGGCGGAGCTTATAACCTGTATAACGTTGCCGTCGTCGTTGCCGCTTGGAGCCTTGCCTTCAGCAAGCCTTACCCTTTGCCTGATAATTTCTCTTTCTTTATATATACAGCATCTGAACTGAGGCTTCGGCCCCTTGATAAGCTCAAAAGCTATGTCGTCTCTTTTTTCGTCAAGCTCACCTTTAAACGCAAGCTTGGCAACCTCGTACAGTACGTCATGTTTGATTTTAATCACATTAGCATCAGCGTACATAATTAAATCTCCTTTCAAATTGACTTTATTCATAAAGTATAGACAGACAGCGTTCATGGTCTGACGCTAACATTATTTTAGCCTATACATTATACATTGTCAATTATTTAACAATCCTTTTTCACAGGGAAATGCAAGAAAAATAATGTATTTTGTTAAGCTGTCAGATTTAAAAACACCGGTATATAATGTGAAATTATTACATTTAATTCAGAATGAATTTTATTTATAATATATTAAATTAATTTATTGCGGACGGGAGCGGATTTTAATATATTTTAACCAATTGTAAGGGGGCAGAAAATATGGCAAAGTACAGAAAAACCGGAATCATAATATGCGCAGTGCTTCTGGCATGTGCGGCAATATATTTTATTCTCAGGGCCACAATATGGCAGCCAAGGTCAGGACCGGACGGGATAAAAGACAGCGACGGATATATTCGGTATCTCAGATGCGTGGATGATAAGGTATGGTTTGTGCATTCATTATTTGACGGCGGCGAGGTTTTGTACTGCTATGACGATGAGACCGGGCTTAACAGGGTTGATACGGATGATGCCGATCTGATTGTGCAGGAGATGAAGGACGAAGCCGGCAGGGAAAAGATTATAACCAACAATGCCGGAATGGAATACAAAAAGGAAGAATTCGGTTATATTCCGGTAAACCGGACGGAAATAAAGTCGGACGTCGAATACAGATATGCCGGGCAGGAGGATAATACCAAGGAATTCCCCAATGACAAATACGAGCTGTCGGAATATTATTATGGTCTTACGGATGAATATGCCGTTGGTCTGATGCTGGCCGCAAAGGAGACTGAGGAAGAGTATAATAAGGCTGATGAAAATAATGGAACAGAGTCGGGAGACTACGCGGGATATATTGCTCTTGTTGACAATATGGGAAACGTGTCGGTGATACCCGGATATGCAGCCCGGTATTCGGCGGGATTTATATACTGCAGCGGTAACTGTATATATTTCTGGGGATATCCCGATACGGCCGACGATTTACATGCCCGATTGTATGCATATGTAGTTGATACGGGAGAGGTAAGAAAGCTCTGTGATTACGGAAATATCTGTGACGCATCGGATTTGGATTACGAGCAGTGGAGAGGCGGAGGGGATGAAGACGAAGTTTTCATTGACAACGGCTGTCTGTATTCATACAGCTCATACGGGGATACGGACATTATAAGATTCAGACTTACATATGATGATGACGGATATCCGGTAAGCTGTGAATACGATGCATGTATCTATGCCAATCCGCATCTGCGTTAAAACATTTTATATAACCGTATGCAAAAACGGCAGATTTGAAATCGTCTTAAATCTGCCGTTTTAATTATTGTTAAATTCTTTAAATTCTGACTAAAGCATGAAACAAGCGATAACCGGAAGTTTTGCTCTCTTAATAAGTTCCGGCTTTTTCTTCGCCGGTCATTACGCGCAGTCCGCCCTGAGCCAGTGCGAGAAGCTCGTCTTCTCCCGGATATACCGTGAACGGAGCAATCCATTCGCAGTGCTCTTTCAGTCCTCCGACCACAATCTCATCGTGTGCAATACCGCCGGTAACGATTATACGGTCAACCTTGCCTTCAAGCACTGCAGCCATTGAACCGATGTCCTTGGCAAGCTGGAAGATGAAAGCGGAACGGATTTCTTCGGCGTTCTTATCGCCTGCATCAACCATTTTTTCAACGTCCCTCATATCGTTGGTTCCCAGATAAGCGTTAAAACCACCGTTTCCCACGAGCTTTTTGTAGACTTCCTTTTCGGTGTATTTGCCGGAAAAGCACATTTTCACAAGCGCTCCCGGAGGAACCGCACCGGCCCTTTCAGGGGAAAAAGCTCCGTCGCCGTCAAGGGCATTGAAAATATCTATTACCCTGCCGTTTTTGTGGGCGCCAACCGATACGCCGCCGCCCAGATGAACTACGATAAGGTTCATTGAATCGTAAGTCTTTCCTGTTTCTTTGGCATAACGTCTTGCAACTGCTTTCTGGTTGAGAGCATGGAAAATGCTGATTCTCGGCAGTTCAGGTACGCCGGAATATCTGGCAACGGGCTCGAGCTCGTCAACAACAACGGGGTCAACTATATACGAAGGAACACCGATTGAATCACCGATTTCCCTGGCGAGAATCCCTCCCAGATTGGAAGCGTGTTCACCCTGAACACCGATCTCCAAATCATGCAGAAGTTCGTCTGTTACGGCATAGGTACCGCTTGGGATGGGCTTTAAAAGACCGCCTCTGCCCACAATTACATCAAGGGAATGGATGTCAAAATTTTTTTCTTTGAGAAAGTCCACAATGATATTTTTGCGGAAATCCTTCTGGGCGATAATGCTGTCATACCCGGCTATAACCTCGGTAGGATGGCGCAGGGTTTCGTCAAAAAGAAGTGTTTCGTCCTCAAATACGCCGATTTTGGTAGAAGTGGAACCGGGATTGATAATTAAACTTTTTATGGACATGTTGAATCTCCTTTAAATTAATAAATATAAAATAGTATAAGTTTACGGCAAGCGACGCATGGTTATAATGGGTCAGGGCCGGATTAGTTGTTTTTGAGATTTTCGGCAACGACGGCTCCCAAAGCGAGGGAGTTTATTTTAACCTCAACACTGTCTGAACGTGAGGTGAGAATTACAGGAGCCTTGGTTCCCGTAATAAGGTTGCCGTTTACAAGGTCTGCGGTGTGTACCATTACCTTGTATGTAATATTTCCGGCGTGGATATCAGGGAAAAGAAGGACATCCGCATCACCAACAATCTTACGGCCGGTAGCGCCTTTATGTTTGGCGGCTTCAGGGCATATCGCAAGGTCCATTGAAAGAGGACCGTCAACGATACAGCCTGTGATTTCTCCGGCTTCGTTCATTCTTGTAAGCTCGGCGGCTTCAACCGTTACGGGCATTTTAGGATTGACAACTTCAACGGCTGCAAGAGGCGCAACCTTAGGATTATGGACTCCGCATGCCTCGCATATTTCAACTGTGTTGCGTATGATATTAACCTTGTCCTCAAGAGTCGGGTACGGAATAAATGCAACGTCGGTAAGGAAGAGAAGATGGTCGATTCCTTTAACGTCAAAAACACAGACATGCGAAAGCGGCTTACCTGTTCTTAAACCGACTTCCTTGTCGAGAACGCTCTTTAAAAAGCCTTTTGTGTCAATAAGCCCCTTCATATACATGTCAGCCTTGCCGTCATGCACAAGCTTGACAGCAGTGAGGGCGGCTTCCGTCACGTCCTTTACGTCAATAACCTCATAATCGTCAAGGTTCATGCCGATGGAAACTGCAATTTCTTTAATCTTATCCGCATCCCCTACAAGTATTGAATCAGCTATTCCCTGCTCTCTGGCAGCCTTGACGGCCTCAAGCACATTTTCGTCCTGAGCCACGGCCACAGAAACCTTTTTTTTACTGCAGGCTTTAACCTGAGCCAAAATCTCGTCAAAATTTTTAGCCATTTGTAAAATCTCCTTATAAAAATATCTTTTTTGTTATTCACATTTTCTAAAATAATACCACTTTGGCGGTGGAGTTTCAATATAAAAGTTGGCGTTTGCTTATGCCCATGCTGCAAGAAAAAGCGTGCGCGGAAAGAAAAATGTCATGTGTCAAGAGAAAATACTTGACAGCCGATTTCTTTTGCTGTATTATACACAAGGTGTTTAAATATGGAAAAAATAGTTGAACAGGCGATGCTGTATGATTTTTACGGCGAATTGCTCAATGACCATCAGAAGGCGATATTTGAGGAATATGTCCTTGACAACCTTTCCCTAAGCGAGATAGCGGAGAAGCAGGGGATAAGCAGACAGGGAGTCCACGATATGATTAAGAGGACGGATAAGGCGCTCAATGAATATGAAAGCAAGCTTCACCTTGTCAGGAAATTCCTTGCGGTCAGAGAAAGAGTCAACGAGATTAAGAAAATTACCGGAGATATTACGGGTGAGACAAACCGTGAAAGTGTTGATAAGATAGTTTCCATCACGGAAACGATTATAGACGAATTGTAGAGGGTTTTATGGCATTTGACAGTTTATCCGATAAATTACAGAATATTTTCAAGAAGCTCCGGGGCAAGGGCAGATTGAGCGAAGACGACGTAAAGTCGGCTATGAAGGAAGTTAAGATGGCGCTGCTTGAAGCGGATGTGAATTTCAAAGTAGTCAAGCAGTTTGTCAATACGGTCACGGAGCGTGCAATAGGCCAGGATGTGATGCAGAGCCTTACGCCGGGGCAAATGGTAATCAAGATTGTCAACGAAGAGATGGTCGCCCTTATGGGAAGCGAGACTACCGAAATTGCAATGCGTAAGGACGGCAGGCCGACGGTGATAATGATGGCAGGTCTTCAGGGTGCAGGTAAGACCACGACTGCGGCCAAGATTGCCGGAAAACTCAAGGAAAAAGGCAAGCGTCCTTTGCTTGCGGCCTGCGATGTGTACAGACCCGCGGCAATCAAACAGCTTCAGATTAACGGCGAAAAGCAGGGCGTCCCGGTCTTTGAAATAGGAGAGAACAATAATCCGGTGGATATAGCCAAGGCTGCGGTTGCCCACGCGGAAAAAAACGGCAACAATGTAGTTATTATAGATACGGCAGGCCGTCTGCATGTCGATGAGGACATGATGAATGAACTCAAAGCAATCAAGGAACAGACGGACGTGTTCCAGACGATACTTGTTGTGGATGCAATGACCGGTCAGGATGCGGTAAATGTGGCATCTTCGTTCAATGACTTAATAGGAATAGACGGAGTAATACTTACCAAGCTGGACGGCGACACCAGAGGCGGCGCGGCGCTTTCCATCAAGGCGGTGACAGGCAGGCCGATACTCTATGTGGGTATGGGAGAAAAGCTTTCGGATTTGGAACAGTTTTATCCTGACAGAATGGCATCGAGAATACTGGGAATGGGCGATGTCCTTACGCTCATTGAAAAAGCCCAGGCTAATATCGACGAAGAGAAGGCCCGGGAAATGGAACGCAAGCTCAGGAAATCGGAGTTCGATTTCAATGATTATCTGGAATCCTTTAAACAGGTCAAAAAGCTGGGGGGCTTAAGCGGCGTTATGGGTATGATGCCCGGCATGGACAGCCGTATGAAGGATGCGGCCGATAATGTGGATGAAAAACAGATTGACCGTATAGAGGCCATAATCCTTTCAATGACGCCGAAAGAGAGGGCCAACCCCAAGCTGCTGAATCCTTCCCGCAAAAACAGAATTGCCAAGGGCGCGGGCGTGGATATAGCAGAGGTCAACAGGCTTGTCAAGCAGCAGGAGCAGATGAAAAAGATGATGAAACAGCTTCCGGGCATGATGGGCGGCAAAACAGGTAAAAAAGGAAGATTTAAATTTCCTTTTTAATACACATATCAAGAATAATATTATGGAGGTAATAACAATGGCAGTTAAAATCAGATTAAGAAGAATGGGACAGAAAAAGGCTCCTTTCTATAGAATCATCGTAGCTGATTCTAGGTCTCCGAGAGACGGAAAGTTTATCGAAGAAATCGGAACATATAATCCGAATACGGACCCAAGCACATTCAATGTCAATGAGGAACTTGCTAAGAAGTGGCTTGCTAACGGCGCACAGCCGACAGAGGTTGTCGGTAAGATCTTCAAGCTTGCCGGAATTGAGAAATAATCAGCATACACGGCAGGTCAGGAGGTAACCGTATGAAGGAGTTAGTTGAAATTATTGCAAAAGCACTTGTTGATAATCCTGATGAAGTGGCAGTTACCGAAAAAGTTAAGGAAAAAGCAATTATCATCGAGCTTAAAGTTGCACCGTCTGATACAGGCAAGGTAATCGGAAAGCAAGGCAGAATTGCCAAGTCCATCAGAGCAGTGGTCAAGGCGGCAGCTACCAAGGAAGACAAGAAAGTTATTGTAGAGATTATGTAACCAATATGTTTTGCCGATATAGCACGTATTGTGCGAGACAATTAAGGGCTGCCCGTTGTGGCAGCCCTTGCTGGTAAAGGAGTTTTGATGGAAGATTTACTGAGAATCGGTGTGATAACGTCCACCCACGGGATTGCCGGTGAGGTTAAGGTGTATCCTACAACGGACGATGCCGGCCGTTTTAAGAAGCTGAAAAAATGCATACTGAAAACTACGGGGCCAAACGCGGAAACGCTGGAGCTTGATATTGCCGGCGTGAAGTTTTTTAAGAATATGGTAATTCTTAAATTCAGGCAGTTCAATAATATCAATGAGATAGAAAAATATAAAAAAGCGGAGCTTTATGTCACAAGGGACAATGCAGTGCCACTTGATGACGACGAATATTTTATATGCGACCTTATAGGCTTAAGCGCCGTTGACGAAGACAATAAAGTTATAGGAAAGGTTACGGACGTATTGCAGAACGCCGCCAATGACGTGTACGAAATAACCGACGATACGGGACATGCATATCTTTTTCCGGCAATCAGGGAATGTATACTTAAGGTTGACCTTGAGGCAGGAAAAATGTATGTGCATGTGATGAAAGGACTGCTGGATTTATGATGAATTTTCATGTACTGACGCTTTTTCCCGAGATGATACAGAACGTGTTGAAAGAGAGCATTACGGGACGTGCAATAAGAAAAGGCAGTATTACGCTGAATACGGTAAATATACGGGATTTTACCGATAACAAGCATGGGCATGTCGATGATTACCCATACGGAGGAGGCGCCGGAATGGTTATGCAGCCGGAGCCTGTGTTCAGGGCATATCAGTCGGTTAAGGAGCGGATTGAAGAGCCTGTCAGGGTTATATACCTCACGCCCCAGGGGAAGGTTTTTAACCAGACGATGGCAGAAGAGCTTGCCGGGGAGAAAAATCTTATTTTTCTTTGTGGGCATTATGAGGGCGTCGATGAGAGAGTGCTTAACCGTATAGTTACGGATAATATATCAATCGGCGATTATGTGCTCACCGGCGGGGAACTTCCGGCGCTTGTCATGATAGACGCTATCTCAAGAAAGGTTTCCGGTGTGCTTGGCAACGATGCGTCCGCAGAGATAGAGACTTTTTACGATAATCTTCTGGAATATCCGCAGTATACAAGGCCGGAGGTATTTATGGGAGAAAAAGTACCCGATGTCCTGCTGTCGGGACACCATGCCAATATAGAAAAATGGCGCAGGGAAAAATCGCTCGAGAGAACCATGGATTTGAGACCTGATTTGCTGGAAAAGGCAAATCTGACTGCATCGGACAAAGAATATTTAAAAAAGTATATGGCTAAATGATGATTACGGCGCCAGTGACAGAAAATATACGGATATTTGCATGAATTGAATGAAAACTATCTTTTTTTCGTAATAATTTTATGATATAATGAGCGTAGTGGTGGATTGCGCGTGCGGAATCCGACATTATGCGAATGCCCACACGGAGACGTCAGTCGACGTGATATTATAATTAAAAGAGGGGATTTGGCAGTTAGATTATAAATAAGAATAAAACTGATGTACCTATGTTGCTTTTGCTGTTTCGAAAGTTTCTTGATATTTAAAGGGGGTATAATTATGAAAAGAATTTTAAAAACCGCAGCTGCAATTGCAATTATGTTTTCATTTATGGGATTTACAGGCTGTACGGCAGGCAGCGGCACACAGAAAGCCGGCGGGGAAAGCACATCGGGAACGGAAACGGCTTCGGCTGATGCGACAACTGCCGCCGTTTCGGATACCACTTCAGAGAAACATCTTTATGACACATATTATGAGAGAAATCCGGATCTGGCTTATTCGGAAGAGGAATGGTTCAACGATGAAGGCTGCCTATGGTATCCTTTCGATTTGCAGCAGGCGGCGGAAACCATTACAACAGAAGAGTTTGCCAAATACTATGTACCTGACAGCGCTCTTGAAAAAGCCGGAACGGCAGAGTTATTGGAGGTGGTTAAAAATTGGCCGCAAATCTTCTATTATGCGTTTGCAAATCCTTATGACGCATATTATTACATAATAGATAACTTCAATGCGGCTGATGAGCTTGCCGGACGGGATGATTTGGCAGCCGCTCTTGCAGAGAGTTACATTCAGGAAGAACTGGTTGAATATGACGAGCAGTTGAGAGCGGATTTGGAAAACGCAGGGGTATACGATTCTGAACAGGAATATGAAGCCAGACAGCGCGACAGCGGAATTGCCACTCAGGAACTATTTTTAGCTATGGATTATGTATATTCCGGTCTTGATGATGATATGAGAGTGAAGGTAATAGAGAAGGCTGCTGAAATAGAAAAGCAGAGGATGTCGGGAGATTATTATTGTTTCAGAAGCAGCTCTGCATTTTTTGCCATGGCAGTTCAGCAAAAATATACTGCCGACGGATACTGGTATGATTATATAATGGAAAATTATGCGGATGATACGGACGTTCAGTCTTATATTGAAAACTGTGCAGACGAATGGCAAGACCTGGCGGTATATTTTTGATGATTTTATTTGGAGGACGGTTCTGTTTATATGGCTATATTTTAGTCATAAAATGTCGTTTGAGTTATATGGCATGTTGTTTGTGCAAAAAAATTGACAGAAAAAAATCATATTATATATTTATTATAAGATATATGTGTAGTGTATTGTTAAGTTTTTGGTATCTAGGTATTATTGAGGAGGAGGATGGTTTTAATTATTGTAAACTCTTTATTATAAAAATTTAATGCGGGTAAAATATTTAGTAAGAGGAGAAAACTAGGAATAAAATAAAAAATTTTTTTAATGTAAAACTTTTATTGTGTTTTTTAGGGGTTGTATTAATTTTGATATATCAATTTCAGTGTTCAGTGATGGCGGAAACAAATCAATATTATGAGGCCAATTGTTATATAAGTTTTGATGATACCACGATGGAGGGATATCCAGATGACGTAAAAAGGTATTCGTTTATTAATAAAAAAGTATGTTTAGAATTGGATTCGCATAATACGTTTCTTGAACCTGAATTGGAAAAATATTTAAATAAAAATGGTATTTTTGATGAAGATATTGATGAGTTTGATTCAAATACTATTAATCAATTAAGTAAAGTGAATTTAGAAGATATTGATATTAAATGTGGTTATTTTGCAGTTGTTGATTCTGAGCAAATGGAAGATGTTAAAATATTACCAAATGAATTATATTCTTTATCACAAGATGAAGTAAACGCTTATTTTGGTAAACAATATTTTGATGTAGAAACATTTTTTTCAGATAATATATTAAAGAAAATACATAACACGGCAAATGAGCAGAATGTTGCAGAAAAAATTTTACAAAATGTAGGTATAATACCTGTAAAATGTTATGCAAAAGCATATGATGTCGACTTGGAGAATGTATCTATATTAAAAGTATCTCATGTTGTCATAAACTATACTAATTATTGTAACGTATCAACTGTATTAACATGGCAGCCAATGCCAAAATATAGGCAGATAGATACATCGGTTATATCTTGGGGCGATGCTCTAATTATGGATAGACTTAGTGCAAACGTAACCTGTTCTGCATATTATACTATTACAAAATACACTTTATTGTCATCGAAACTTGTAAGTACATATAGTGCACGTGAAGTATTTAAACCAGATAAAAATCTTAATCCGTTAAATATCGAGGATGGACAGTATTGTCCTATGGAACATGCACTAACAGTTGTGGTTGATTTACCAGGCGACAGCAGCTATAGTGGAGAATATTTAACATACAAAGAATATAATAAATACACAATAAGTATCAGCTATGAACTTAATAAAACAAATGTACCTAAAACATCGGTTCCATTTTATTTTTATTATAATCATACTTATACAAAAAAAACATATGATTTTGATTTAACTGATGCAGTTAGCATTGTTGTTTCTATAGGGAAAGAGGATTATTATTCAGCAGTTATTAAAATTGCCAATGGATATAAGGAGAGTATTAAATCTGAGAAATATTCTAGCGCATTAGAACATTATTTTAAATAAACTGGGGGGATAATATATGAAAAATTTAAAAAAATGCAGAACAGGAATTACCATAATCTGGGTTGCGGTATTTGTGGTTATTATTTTCGTAAAATTAATCAGCAATTCCATAAGAATAAAAGATGCAACTTTCTCTGAGCTTTTTACGGATGCCCAAAATGCATACAGAGCAGCCGATTACTATTCTGTATATGAGAAGGATTTTGGTTATGCGGAAAAACTGGTTTCAGAATACGAGTGGTCAGAACTTGACGCGACGGAAGTAGCTCCATACGGAGCTTATGCAATCGTAAGTCCGGACGGAGGAAAATATTTTTTTGAAGACCCGTATGTGGTTGCATGCAGATTGTTTTCGCAAAATCTGGGCCGCTCAAGAAATATCGGTTTCTACGGTAATGTAACGGACAAGGAAGGGGAAGTGCTTGTTGAAAGCGGCGATTATATTATTGCAGAACGTGACAATGACCTGTTGAATAATCCCGAAACAAAATATGATTATCTTGAGATATCCAAAGTTATCAGACTTGACGGTGTATTTTCGGAGGACACCATAGAAAAGCTGTACAAAGATAACGGAAAAAAACCTATAGGCAGCAATTATGTGGTCTTTGGAACTTATGAAAATGCATGTGTGTATCCGTCTGAGATAAAGCTGATAAATGCGGGCGAAACTACGGGAACATATACGGCAGAGAAAAGCGAGGCCGGTGGAAACAATGTTGAGGTATGGATAAACAAGGGCAATACACAGCTTGGTTCGCCGGTATTACAGAGTTCGGAATGTGAAGCCGCAAGGGCTGTGTTGGAGGAGAATACGGAATATACGGACGTGTTTGAAAACGGTAACCATTCGCAGAAAGGCGGCAATATATTTACGGCATATTATTACGGAAGCCATACTCTGGATAACAAGTATGCGGCAAATTATTCTTTTGTATTTCATCCGGTCCTTATGGCTTTAAACGAGCTGAAAATTGAATTTATCTGGACTGGGGCTTTACTTTTGGCGGCGGCAATAGTTTCAAGAATTGTAATAGGAAGATTCGTTCGGGATTAGCTGTTTTGACATGCTCAAGTGTGTATGAAATGCCGTATGGGATTATTTGAAAATATTTCTTGCATTTATTGTATCCATATGGTAAAATACAACAGTTGCAGTACGCAGAAATGCGTAAGACACATATAAATAATGGCGGTCCGCTGTTACATGAGAGTATTAAGAACGTCATATATCAGGAGGAATTATAATGAACGACATTATCAAGAACATTGAAGCAGAGCAGATGAAGCAGTCTGTCCCTGAGTTCAGAGTCGGAGATACCGTCAGGGTGTCAGCTAAGATTAAGGAAGGAAACCGCGAGAGAATACAGGTTTTTGAAGGAACCGTAATCAAGAGACAGGGCGGAAGCAACCGCGAGACATTTACCGTAAGAAAGATTTCAAACGGAATCGGCGTTGAGAAGACATGGCCTTTACATTCTCCGTTTGTTGAGGATATTCAGGTTGTAAGACGCGGTAAAGCAAGAAGAGCTAAACTTTTCTATCTCAGAGACAGAGTAGGAAAGGCAGCTAAGGTTAAAGAAATTGTTAAATAATTGACAATATTTCAAGCTTTGAAACAAAATGAACGGCATCGGTTTTGACCGACGCCGTTTTTTGTGCGGGTTTCTTATATCTGATAATCAAAAGAAACTCTGTTTGTTACGTGAGGATTATATTTGCTGCCCATCCGTATATGTTCAGGGTGATTAAGGTATTGTGAGAGTACGCTCTCGTTTTCCAGAACCATCTCTATCATCAGGTCCATATTGGCCGGCCGGTCGACGCAGTTGCAGAAAACATTGGCGGATTTAATGCCGTCGAAGGCTTTTTCTATTGTTTTGAATGCCTGCACATATTCATTATAATTGTCCTCGGTAAAAAAGTTATCTTCAAAAGTAAAAAGCACAAAATGTTTTATCATGTGAAAAACCTCCCTGATGCTGACAAATTATATGCCATGATATTTTATCATATATGTGTGATTATATCAATTTTTCATTTACATATCTTCCGCTTCGTATTATAATTTTATAGGTGAAATTTCGGTTTTTACGGTCAGGAGGCAGTTGATGAGTTACGATATTAATCTTCCAAGTTATTCCATAGGAAGCGATGTGTATGACAGAGTAAGCTCAATTTGTGAGCCTTACGGAAAAAGAGCGGTGGTTATAGGCGGAAAGACAGCTATGGAAAAAGCCGTCCCTAAGCTTAAATGTGCCGTTTCGGACAGAAAGTTGGAGATTACAGACTGCCTGTGGTACGGCGGGGAAGCAAGCTATGAAAATGTGGAGGCGCTTGCCCTGCAGTCTTCTGTCAAATCGGCAGACATGATTTTTGCAGTGGGAGGAGGCAAGGCAATCGATACTGCCAAAGCGTTAGCCCATGCTGCCGGCAAACCTGTATTTACATTTCCCACAATAGCTTCCAACTGTTCGGCCTGTACCAGCGTCTCGATTATGTATAAGCCGGACGGAAGCTTCCTGAAACCTTATTTTTTTGAAAAACCGCCTGTACATGCATTTATCGATACCCAGATAATCGCCAATTCTCCGTACAGGTACATGTGGGCCGGTATAGGCGACACTTACGCCAAATATTTTGAAAGCTCGGTTTCTTCAAGGAATGAGGAGGTTCCGCATTACGTAAAGTCCGGCGTAATCAATTCTCTCATGTGCTATGAGCCGATGCTTAAATACGGTAAAAAGGCGCTTGAGGACATGAGA
>CALWMX010000017.1 GCA_944382105.1 uncultured Butyrivibrio sp. | reverse complement strand
AATGTCACATAGGGGTCGGAAACTATAAAGTAAGTATCCGAATTCAGAAATTCCCTGTTCATTATCCAGATATCATACTGTCCGGTATTCAAATCCCTGCCGTAAACATTAATAGTCCAAATACCCTGCGACGGTCTTCTGAATCTCATCGCCACCAGATTCTGTCCTGAGGTTCTCTCATAAAGCTGATAATAAACGTCAACAATCGTGTCTTCAAAAAGGAAGCTGAGTACATTGCTTCTGCCGCTCCTGCTTGGCAGTCTGTTTCTTATTTGTCCGCTGGGAGATATTATTTCTACAGTGTATACTTCAGGTGCAAAGGACCATAGCTCGCAGGCAAAACCTTTTTCATTTTCTCCCACCCGGATTTCCACCCTTTGAGGCTCATCTCCGATTATCTGACCGGAAAAGTGCAGCCGCTCATTACCCTCATTGCCCGTTGCCAAAGTTATGCATCGTCCCGGCTTTTCGGCCTCATCGGCAAGATAGTCGGCAAGAGGCGTAACCCCTGCGTGTGAACCCAGTGATGTTCCCATTCCGAGAACATACGACACTGCAATTCCTTCTTTTTCCGCATAATCGGATATAAAAGCGACAGCACGCATAATATCCGCCTCTGAATACGCAGGCACATTTTCATCCACAAAAAAAATATCTCTGAGAAATTTTTTGGCAGGCTTCAGCTTCACAATAATCAGTTTCGCAAGAGGCGCTACCCCTGAAAAGCCCTGTACACGGTTTATTTTTCCAGCGGCGATTCCTGCCATATACGTGCCGTGGCCTATTTCATCCCCCGGAATTTTCCCGCGCTCGCCTCTGAGGGCGGCATTTATATCATCATTATTAAATATTTCATTGGTATTCTGGTCCCATATCAGTTCGATTTTACTGGTTCCGTCCTCATTGATAAATGCCTCATGCTCCCAGTTTATACCGGTATCAATTATTGCAATGTGCGTGTTTTGACCGTAAAACCCGAGTACGGGCTGTTCCCTGACCGCTGTAATGCCTGAAGAATTAACAGCAACCAAATCGGAAAGCCCGTACAGTTTGGGTAAATATGAATACCCTAAATACTCGTATGTTATCTCATTTCTGTTTCTTATACCGGTTATGTTAAAGGATACTATCATCCATTTGTCATTAATATGCAAAATACAGTAATCCTCAAACGGTTCAAGTGATTTTCTGGCAAAATATCCCTCTCTCAGTATATATTCGCTGTATTCCTCCGATGCAAAATAATCGCTGCATATATCCATTATAATTTCCGTTTACCGCGCGGCGGACCGCATACGACTACGGTATTCTCACAACCGCCGCAGACAGAACAGTTTTTAAAATTATATGAATTTCAGAAGATAAAAATTCCTATTGCGCCTCTATCATTGCAACGCCTCTTGGCTCTATCACGGGACCGCCTTTTTTCTCAACATAGTCCTTGGTTATTATGACGCGCCCGATATTTTTGTCCTTTGGCATCTCATACATTATATCCAGCATAAAATCCTCTATGATTGAGCGCAGAGCTCTTGCTCCTGTGTCTTTTTCAAGCGCTTTTCTGGCTATTGCCTGATATGCTTCCTCTTCAAACTGAAGATCAACTTCATCAAGCTCAAGAAGTTTGCGGTACTGTTTGAGGATAGCGTTTTTCGGTTCCTTAAGAATTCTCACAAGCATATCTTCGGTAAGCTTCTTAAGCGTAAATATAACCGGCAGTCTTCCTAAGAATTCCGGAATCATTCCGAATTCGCGCAAATCCTCCAAAGTCACCTTCTCCAGCAGGTCAGGGTCGTTATCATACTTGTCCTTCAAGTCTGCTTTAAAACCTATCGATGACTGTTTGTTCAGTCTTTCTTTGATAATATTGTCAAGGTCAGGAAAAGCTCCTCCGCAGATAAAAAGAATATTTCTGGTGTTTACAGTGGTAAGCGGCACCATTGCGTTTTTGGAGTTGGCTCCCACCGGAACCTCAACGTCGCTACCCTCCAATATCCTCAAAAGCCCCTGCTGCACGGATTCTCCGCTTACGTCACGGTTTCGCGTTTCTTTTTTCTTGGCAATCTTATCTATCTCGTCTATAAAAATTATACCGCGCTCCGCCTTCTCAACATCATTGTCGGCAGCAGCCAGAAGCTTTGAAACAACGCTTTCAATATCGTCGCCTATGTAACCGGCTTCTGTAAGGGATGTTGCATCCGTTATGGCAAGCGGCACATCAAGAAGTCTCGCAAGAGTCTGTACAAGATATGTTTTTCCGGAACCCGTTGGACCAATCATAAGCATATTGGATTTCTGGATCTCAATGGAATCCATGGTATCCGTCGCAACTCTCTTGTAGTGGTTATATACAGCCACCGATATCACCTTCTTGGCATACTCCTGCCCTATAACATACTCGTCCAGCATGGCTTTTATCTGGTGAGGCGCCGGAATTGACTTCAAATCAATCGGAGGCGCAGTACGGTCTTTTTTCTTTTTCTTGATTTTCTGGCGCTGCGGTATCTCGCTTATATCGGACAGATTCATAAAATGTATGCCCGGAATTCCTGCCATTTTCATCAAATCGTCATATCCGCCCTGGCCGTTCATGGAATCAAAGGTCTTCTGCATACAGTCGGCGCAGATACAAATGTTCTGCGGCATTTCTATCATCTTACCGGCTTTGCTTTCCGGTCTGTGACAGAGATAACATATTTTCTCGTATTCGTCGTAATCTCTCTCTTTATCGTCAGCACTCTTATTATCGTCGTTATTGTTAATAATTTCGTCCATTAAAATTCCCTCCATGAGTAATTAGCTCTATTTTAGCATATTTAATCTTACAATTCAATGTAAGTAATTGCCTTAATATAAGCAGCTTTTATATGGCAAAAAAGCCTGCGGCCAAAGGTTTCCCCGTCTGCCGCAGACTTTTTGGATTATAATCCGGTATCAGTATTTATTCTTCGGGATTTGTTGTAAGCGTAACTGTCACGGAAGCTTTTTCGTACTTACCTTTACTGTTCATATGGTAATAATCAACCTTAACCGTTTCGCCGGCCGAATAATATTTTAACAGCTCTACCAGTTCATCTATTGTCTCAACGTTTTCACCGTCAAACGCATAGATAATATCATTTTTAATAAGTCCGGCCTTATCTGCCGCACCGCCTTCCGATATGCTCCTGATTGCAACTCCCACAGGGTATCCGTAAGTATTTGAAATCTGATTTGTGATGCTTACGCCTGTTATGCCAAGATATCCTCTCTCGTCGTCATCCACAAGCTGTCTTGCGTCTCTGCTGGACAGCTCATTGATAATATCCTTTACTGAAGAAATCGATATGGCGTATCCCATTCCTTCAACATCAGTGTTGGTCATTTTAACGGAATTGATTCCTATAACCTCACCCTGAGCGTTGAAAAGGGCGCCTCCGCTGTTTCCGGGATTAATTGCGGCATCCGTCTGTATAAGGTTGTTGTAGTCGACATTATCCACCGTTACCGTCTTGTCAAGTGCGCTTATGCATCCTGTTGTAACCGAAATTCCGTAGCCCATTGAGTTTCCTACTGCTATGGCGGCCTCTCCGACTCTGATAGAGGATGAATCTCCCAGTGTGGCTATCGTGTAAATCGCATCATCAGGAATATCCGAAAGCTTTGCAGATATCACTGCAAGGTCATAGCTGCTCTTTTTATTTTTGACTTCAACGGATACCTGACTGCCGTCATAGAATGTAACGGCAAGGTTTTCCACACCGTCAATAACATGAGCGTTTGTTACAATGAGAAGCTCATCATCATTGGTTCCGATAATAATTCCGGAGCCGCTGACCGTAGACTGATATGTCTGGCTGCCGAACATACCGTAATTGACTTCCTGAGTATAATCACCGTTGATTGCCACAACAGACGATATCACCATATCAACAATGTCCGACACATCATATACCGTTGCCGTAATATCTTTGTTCACAGTCACATTGCCAAGCTGCGCGGCCGATGTAGTCTTATCGCTTTCTGACGCCGAACCGTCATCGCTGCTTATCGGAAACAGGCTGTATCCTGCATAACTTACTCCGTAACAGGCAACTCCTGCGACTCCTCCAAGCAATACCGCACATACGAACATCGCAACCCCTCTGGCAAAACGATTTTTACGTTTAGGCTGAGAAGCTTTTCTCTCCACACGCTGAACCTTTTTCATCGCGCGTACAGCCTTTTTTGTAAAAGGTCTGTTATATACGCCGTCACTCTGACCGTAAGTGTTCTGTGAATACCCTCCGCTGCTTTGGGAATAGGTATTCTGTGAATATGCGCCGCCGCTCTGTCCGTAAACATTCTGTGAATTTGTACTTTCGCCGTGCGAAGCCGGATTATCGGCTCCCATATTCATTTCATCATTATACATATTACGCATCTCCTTTTTGAGTTCTTATCGTTTTCTATGTAAATGAGTATAGCTTTAATTTGTGTACTTTTTGTGTAGCAAATAAGGAAAAATCGTGATATAAAAATTTATTTTCTATAAAATTTATTTACTTTCCGGGCACTAATTCCACACAATCCACAGAAAGCGGGAGCGCCGTATGCCACTCCCGCTTAATTATAACCGTATTCTCTATACCTCTATACAAGACTCATCATATCGTCCTTAAGCTTTTCAAGCTTATCATCCGCATCCTCAAAACTGCTGCCTTTGACTCCCATGTAGAATTTAATTTTAGGTTCGGTTCCCGAAGGTCTCGCGCAGCACCATGCATTGTCCTCCAGCTCAAAATACAATACGTTAGACTTCGGAAGGCCTGTCTCTCCGGTTGTTCCGTCAGAGTATGTGACAATATTCCTGTCGTAGTCCCTGAAGGATATGACCTTATATCCGCCAATCTCTTTAGGAGGATTGCTTCTGAGTTTCTCAAGCATCGCCTTAATCTCTGCGATACCTTCAACGCCTTTTCTTTCAAGAGATACCAAAGTCTCTTTGAAATACCCGTATTTCCCGTATATCCTAAGCATCTGATCCCAAAGCGTAAGTCCCTGCTTCTTATAGTATGCCGCCGCCTCGCAAAGCATGAGAACGGCAACGATTGCATCCTTATCTCTTGCATGTGTTCCTACAAGACATCCGTAGCTTTCCTCAAAACCAAACATATACCGGTACGTGTTATTCTGTTCAAACCACTTAATCTGTTCTCCGATATACTTAAAGCCTGTAAGAACCTCTATAAGCTTGAGGTTATATTCCTTGGCTATCACATCGGCAAGATTGGTTGAAACGATTGTCTTGACAAGCGCTCCGTTGGAAGGTATAAGCCCTTTTTCCTTCTTTTGGGATAAAATATATTCCGCAATAAGCATTCCCGACATATTGCCTGTAAAAGACATATACTCGCCTGTTTTTGAATCCTTGGCATATACGCCGAGCCTGTCGGCATCAGGGTCAGTGGCAAGCACAATGTCCGCATTTTTCTCTTTGGCAAGGGCAAGGGCAAGCGCGAATGCTTTGGGATCCTCAGGGTTAGGATATCCAACCGTCGGGAAATTACCGTCCGGCTTTTCCTGCTCCGGAACAACAATTATTTTATTGAAGCCTACTTCCTTGAGAACTCTTCTTGCCGGAATATTGCCGGTTCCGTGAAGCGGTGTGTAAACGGCAACAAGCTCGTCTCCCATCTCCTTAATTACGTCAGGATTAATGACCTGCTCTTTAAGCGCCGCTATATATCTGTCGTCAACATCTTCGCCGATTACATTATAAAGACCCGCTTTAACGGCCTCGTCCTTATCCATTGTCTTTACTACATTGTAATCCTTAATTGCCTTAACCTCATCAATAATCTGCACGTCTTTTGGAGAAGTGACCTGCGCGCCGTCCTCCCAGTATACCT
>CALWMX010000016.1 GCA_944382105.1 uncultured Butyrivibrio sp. | reverse complement strand
ACAAAAATTATTGTCTTTTTTCAACGAGTCTACTAAACTGCAAATTTTATCTACTAGTGCCGCTCTTCCTATTTTATCCTGTAATGCCATTACTTTACTCCAACTCAACCAAACAGCGTCTTAATTTTTTCGCTGACGCTTTTTTCGATGGACAAAAACTCCTTTTCCAATACTTCACTCTTTTCGGGCTGCTGATATTTATAGAAATACCTAGTAAAGGGGATCTCCGCACCAACTTTAATAACGGGCTTCTTTGCCGTTAAATTCTCTTCAAAAAAAGCCTTTGCGTCGGGGACGTGCGGCAATACCTCCCGCTTCATATAATCGGCAATATCTTCATCATACCTTACGATTTCAATGTCCATTGTTTCTTTATCATAGATGATATTGCCTTTTTTATCTCTCTGAATCACGGCAGATTTGTTCATTCTTGAAAGGCCATCTATAAGTTTTACGATGATCTTTTTGTCAAAACCAGCCATAACTCTATAAAGAACAGGCTCAAAATCAGATACATTCATATAAACATTATCCGATACATTTTCGCGCAGTCGTGCTATGATGGATTCGAAAAGAGGTTTGTTATCATAGTAAGATTGCAGCTTCTTCTTTTCCTTATCATCCAAAGGTTCAAAGCTGTTCTCCATCTCAAAGACCTTGCCTTCATCGTAAATAGAAGACAACGTTCCTTTGGAAATCATATTCTCTATGCTATCCTCTGTAATTTCATAACTGCGTTGCAAAGGCTGATAAACCGAATACTCGCGATATAAAAATTCGGTATTATCAAATATCTTTACAAGCTCGTTCTCCTCAAAATTGGCATACAATTCCGTGATACGTTTCCTGTCTTCTGGAGACAATTCATTCTTTTTGTTGCCGAGTGCTTTACGCAATTTATGATAAATCGCACTTGCATCAATCAACTGAATTTTACCGATGCGCTCTTTACGTTTATTCTTGGAAAGTATCCACACATAAGTCTGAATACCGGTGTTGTAGAACAAATCGGTAGGCAGAGCAATAATGGCTTCAATTAAATCGCTTTCAAGCAGCCACCTTCTTATTTGACTTTCGCCGGACGCCGTACTTCCCGTGAAAAGCGGTGAACCATTTGAAATAATTGCGGCACGCCCTAAGCGATCGTCCATTTTATCAATGGCAGATTGCATGAAAATGAGCTGAGAATCACCGCCGGAAGGCAGACCCGCTGCCCAACGACAATGTTCGCCACGCATTCTCTTGTCGTATTCCTCTTTGACAGCCTTTTCCTGTCCGTCTTTAGCGTCTTTGCCGCTCCAAGGCGTACCAAAAGGAGGATTTTCCAAAACAAAACGCATTTTAGGCTTGTCCGCAAAACAGTCTACCTTAAACGTATCCGCATGGCGGAAATTGCGGGAATCCTGCCCTTTAATAAGCATTTCGGCAAGGCCGATAGCATAAGTATCCGGCATATATTCCTGTCCGAACAGCCTGACATCACAAGTTGCATTGATGTGCTTGAAATAGGAATATGCGGTGGACAACATACCACCCGTTCCACAAGCTTGATCGAGAACAGTGATAACTTTATGATCATCAAAAACATCGTCGCAGCCTTCAGCAGTCAAAACAGATACAAGACACTTAATAATATCTCTACCCGTATAATACTGTCCGGCATCAACGTTCTGATAAAATCGACCGATGAGATTTTCAAAAATATATCCCATCTTAATGGAGTCGTAAGTTGCAGGATTAAGATCAAGCTCTGAAAAAGCCTTGACGACCGAATAAAGGCAGCCGCCTGTATCCATTTTTTCTATATGCGTAAAGATACCAAGGTTCTTCAAAATGGACTGTACATTAGAAGAAAAACCATTGACATATTCCTTGAAGTTTTCAAGCATATGATCGGAATCATTACACAGTTCCTTTAGGTCAAATTCACTGACATTATAGAACTGAAAACCCGCTACCTGCTCAAATTTTAGTGAGGGAAGATTGGGGCTTTGTTTATACAGGTCAATTACTTGTTGTTTAGTATCTTTCAGCGCACACTCGAAGCGCCGAATAATCGTCATCGGAATAATGACATCTCCGTATTTATCGGGCATATATGTGCCACGAAGTTTGTTTGCAATACTCCAGATAAAATTTGCTTCTTGCGTTACGTCTACTGGGTTATCATCCCAAAGATAGTCAAACTTATTATTCATTCGTGCCATCCTTTATCTTGATCAAAGATTTATCTTCAAGATATCCGCCGCCGTTCCTATACTCCTTCAAATTTATCCATCCGGTTACAGGAACACCTTCCAAGGACTTCTTACTCTTTTTGTAATATGCCTGCTCATGCGTTGTTAAATAAATCTCTACAGCATCAAAACAATCAAGCCGAGCTAAAGAAAATAATTCATCAAAACCAATGGGGCGTTTTCCTGCTTCAAAAGTATCATAAGTTACATCAATATTAAATGCTTCGGATACAATGTGGGCTTTTTGCGGGATTTCCATCGGATTATAAAATAAATATTTCATTTTTCTACCTCGTAAACAGACTTTAATTCGTTAATATAAGATTGGAGTTGCTTAACTAATGTATCCGGCGCAATGACCTTTAAGTGGGAACCAAACGAACAGCACCAGCCGAAGAAGACGGGGCTGATTTGCACGGTCGCAGTGAAGCGGAACGTATGCTCCCCCACAGCGCTCAGATGCGTGTCAAAACCAAATTTGTCAAGCACTGTGTCGATGAGAGTGTTATCTGCTTCAAAGGCGACATCACACTCTTCGCCCTTGAACATCCCGAAAAGCTGCCGCTTGTGCTTCTGAATGGCATAGACCTCCGACAATTCCGAGGGCGTAATGTCTTCCGAGGAAACCTTCACGTTCGCCATACGGTCGATGCGATAGTGCGCAAGATTCCCGTGTTTGTCGTCATAGCAGAGCAAATAATACTTGTCATCGGAAAAAATCGTAGCGACGG
>CALWMX010000015.1 GCA_944382105.1 uncultured Butyrivibrio sp. | reverse complement strand
GTGCCGTCCTCGTTGGTCTTGGTTCTCAAAAATTCTTCTCCCGCAAGGATGAAAGGTATGCCCTGTGAAGTATATACAATCGATGCGGACAGGAGATTCTGTTTTATCTTTGCCTCCATGCTGTCGTCGGCGTTTGAGGTGTTAATCTCATCCCATATTGTCATATTGTCATGGCAGCATGCATATATAATCTGCTGATACGGAAGAGAACTCCATGAAACCTTGCCCTGAATGCAGTTTTTAACAGTGTCGGTTTTGGATATATCCCCGTTTACATATCCTTTTTCCTCAGGATTAAATACATTGCCTTTTATAGCGTCCCTTATAGTGTCGTTGAACATTCCGAAATATCCGAGATTTACCGCATTACTCTGTGTTGAAAGAGCCACGCCGTCTTTGGTTGTAGTGGTGGTCATTGACCAGCCTTCGCCGTAAATGATTATCGACGGGTCTATTTCGTCCAGAGCCGCCCTGACTTCCTTGATTGTCTCTACGTCTATAAGACCCACAAGGTCAAATCTGAAACCGTCAATATGATATTCCTCGGCCCAGTATGTAACCGACTCAACAATGAATTTCCTTACCATGGCTCTCTCCGTGGCAACGTCGTTGCCGCAGCCCGAACCGTTGGATCCCGGCCTGTAAAAATAATCAGGCACAAGAAGGTTATAACAGTAATCCGTATTGTATGTATGGTTATAAACCACATCCATGACCACGCTTATATCATTGTCGTGAAGGGTTTTTACCATCTCCTTAAATTCCTTTATCCTTACCTCTCCGTCATACGGGTTGGTTGAATACGAACCCTCCGGTACATTATAATTTTTCGGGTCGTAGCCCCAGTTGTACTGGCTCCCGTCATCCTTCGTCTCATCCACTGTCGCATAGTCATACACAGGATTAAGCTGGATATGGGTTATTCCCAAATCTATAATATGGTCTAGTCCCGTTGACTGGCCCGTACTGTTGGTCGTACCGGTTTCGGTAAGTCCAAGGTATTTGCCGGTATTGCTTATTCCCGATGAGTCATCCGATGAAAGGTCCCTTATATGAAGCTCATAAATTGATGCGTCAGTATAATTGAGATCTGAGTTAGGGTTGGTGTCTTCATCCCAGCCTTCGGGGTCTGTTGAATCCAAGTCGATTACCATGGCCCTGTCTCCGTTGACTCCCACCGCATTGGCATACGGGTCACAGGCTTCGTTTTCCATGCTTCCGAAATCTGCCGTATAAGTATAGTATGTTCCGTTCAAATCGCCGTCTATGCTGATACTCCATACGCCTTGCTCCTCAGCTTCCATATCGTATGACTCAATTAAATCGTCCGCCGATTTGTCGCCGCTCTCATACAGATTTACCTTCACGCCTTCGGCTGTAGGAGCCCACACCTTAAATGTTGTGGAATCCGAGCTCCATACTGCGCCCAAATCATCTCCGTCATATGTATACGTTTCTTCAAAAGTTTCCGACGAATAAAAATCAGGTACGGTTATATCAAAAAGATACGTTCCGTTAAACTTTATCCTGTATGTCTTGAAAGCATCCAGCTCATCGCTCATCGTAATCACGATTTTTTTAGGATCCCTGCTGTCCGGCTCAATGCTTTCGGTCTCAACTGCCTTTTCGTCCTCATCGACAACTTCCAAGGTCATCTCATCCGTCCAGTCGTCCGATAAAAACACCGTGACGCTTCGGTAATCATCGCTCATTACCGCCGAGCTTACGCCGGTACCTCTTACGCAGTCGTCAGAAAATACAATGTCCTCTATTTCGTCCTGCCCCGATATGACATACACGTCCACGGTCCCTGCAAGGATTGATGACGTGTCGATAAATCTGTCGGATTCACAATCCTTTGCTTCCCACTCGTTAAGCCTTACGATAAACCCGATGCTTTCGGTCGCTGCCGGAAAAACTGCCGTACAGACCACGCCGTTTTCATCCTCTTCGCTTCCGAACTCATAGGCCGCTCCGTCTCCCGTAGTCCAGAACCATACGTTCCAGCCCTCATAGTCGGCATCATCCCTCAGATAATGCAGATTGACCGTTATGTCAGAAGGTCCTTCCGATGCATTACTTCCCTCTGTCTCCGCCGCCGTAGCATCCGCATCCACCGTATTGTTATTTCCGTTATTTTTCCCGCATCCCGCAAAAAGCGTCGCCGCCATTGCAAACGCAAGGAGTATTGATATAAATTTTCTCAGCTTATTCAATGCACTGTCCTTCCTTCTCTTATTTGCTTAAATTTTATCAAACGGCGCTTTTTTCTTAAATATCAAAAATCTTATAATCATATCAGATTTTTGTGAAAAGAATATTGGATTTTTAGGACAATCCGTATATAATGAACGCAAAGGAATCTTTATTACAGCTATAAAATGATTTTTTACATTTGAAAGGCAGGATGAATACCAATATGAAGATGGGAATAATAGGCGCAGGACATATAGCGCGGACGATGTCGCATACGATAAATGAAATGCCCGGAGTGACTCCATACGCCATTGCATCAAGAGATATTTCAAAAGCAAGAAAATATGCGAAGGAATTCAATTTTGAACGGGCGTACGGCTCCTACGAGGAGCTTGTTTCCGACCCGGAGACAGAGCTTGTATATATAGCAACTCCCCACTCCTTCCATTATGAACACATTATGCTTTGCCTGAAGCATAAAAAGCATGTTTTGTGCGAAAAAGCGTTTACGCTTAATGCGGCTCAGGCAGAGGAGGCAATTTCCTATGCGCGCGCCAACGGACTTTTGCTGGCTGAAGCCATTTGGACGCGCTATCTTCCCATGCGCAATACCATGGATAATATCTTAAAAAGCGGAATCATCGGAGCTCCTCAGTCGCTGTACGCTACTCTCTCGTATCCCATCACGGATAAGGCAAGAATCACTGACCTTTCTCTTGGAGGCGGAGCCTTGCTCGACATAGGCGTTTACTGCATTAATTTTGCCTCAATGGTATTCGGCGGCAATATAGATAAAATATCAGCTCAGGCAGTCCTTTATCCTACCGGAGCGGATGCCGCCGACAGCATTTCTTTTACATACCCTGACGGGAGGATGGCCGTGCTGCACTGTGATGCAAGAGCGGCCTGCAACAAGGAAGGCGCCGTCTACGGCGACAAAGGATATGTTATATTTAATAATATAAACAATTGTGAGGGCATAACCGTGTACGACAGCAGCTGCCGTGTTATTGATACCTACTCTGCCCCTTTGCAGATTACCGGCTTTGAATATCAGGTACAGGCCTGCATTGACGCCATAAATTCGGGTTTGTCCGAATGCCCGCAGATGCCCCACCGGGAAATAATCCGGATGATGAAAATAATGGATGAAATACGCCGTCAGACCGGCGTTGTATATCCGGGAGAAAACAGTTGAAATGAATTACGTATATATACTGCAATGCAGTGACAACAGCTATTATACCGGATGGACAACAAATCTTGAACACCGGCTTAAAGCACATAACAACAAAAAAGGCGCCAAGTATACCCGTTCGCGTCTGCCTGTCAGGCTGGTATATTATGAAGAATTCGCTTCAAAGCAGGAAGCAATGAAACGTGAATATGCCATAAAAAAATTAAGCAGAACACAGAAGGAAAAAATAATAGCACAGACGGATTAATACAAAACATACCGCGGGAAGTTTCGTACCTCCCGCGGTAAATCTGAAAACAAATATAACTCAATATTTATCAAAATCGCTCTCTAAAATAGTTCCGTCGGCTGCGTTTATTTTGTAATCATACTCTGTTCCTCCGCTTAAAAATTCGATTTCATACACATTTTTGCCGTCGTCATTTTCAAGCTTCGCTTTAATAAAATTCGCGCTTGCCGCATCTGTTTTGCTGTCGGCAAGAGCAATCTCTTTTGCCTTGTCAACGCTGATATAATCGGTTCCGTTCTGTGAAGAGTTTCCCTGAGCCAAATGTGTATCCATGGATTTGCTGAGTATTTCCCCGGTGGCGGCATTGATTTCATAATCGTATTCAGCATCGGAAGAATAAAACTCCAAATCATAAATGCTGATTCCGTTTTCATAATCGGTTTTCTCTTTTGTAAATGTCACATCGGCCGAACTCATTCCTGCATCCGCCAGAGCCGCCTGTTTTGCTGATTCAAGGCTTACCAGCATCTGGTCTGCCGACGGTTCTGTTGCCACGTCCGTTTTACCATCCGTCACCGTATCCGTTGCGGCATTTGTATGATTTTCCGTTGTGGCATCTGTCTGATTTTCCGTTCCTGCGTTCGTTTCCGCATTTGTCTCTTTATTTATTGTGTTATGTGATATATTTTGCCGGATATCAGCGTCCCTTTCGATAATAGTACCGTCTGACGCATCGATTACATACTCAAATTCTCCGTTTTCGGTATAAAATTCCACTTCATACACGAACCTGCCGTCATCAAATGAAAATTCCGTCGGTCTGAATCTGGCCTGTGAAACTTCCGTTCCCGCATCGGCAAGAGCAATCTGTTCCGCCCTGCTTTCCCCGATTGACCTGCTCTTTGCAACAGCTCTTACCGTAATTACAGTGCCGCCTGCAATTATGCCTAGAATTACAATAATTACAACTGCGGAAATAATGGCTTTCTTAGGTGTTGAAAAAAGATTTTTTATTTTACTCATAATATCTGCTCCTTTCGCAAGTTAAACATTAAATTACTTATGTTGTATTTATAGAATAACCTGCAAATATTAAAGTAACATTAGAGCAGAAGATTTTTTATTTTTTTGTATAACTCCTACCTCTTTTCGCATTTTTTCATATAATAGGAAAAAATGCTTCCTTTTCCCGGTTCGCTTTCAACCGTTACCCGTCCGGCGTGAAATTCGGCAATTTCCTTAACCAGCGACAATCCAAGACCGGTTCCGCTTCCGCTTCTTGATTTGTCGGCCTGATAAAACCTGTCAAATATCTTTTCTTTATCCTCGTTTGCAATCCCTATTCCGTCATCAGCCACAGAGAGTCTTACCTCATCTCCCACAGACGTAAGCGTAACCTTTATGTGGCCGTTTTCTTTCCCGTACCGGTAGGCATTGGAGAGCAGATTGCTCACAAGCCTCGTCAGCAGTTCGTAATTTCCGCAGACGCTTATTCCCTCCTCAACGCTGCTTTCAAGCGAAATATTCTTTTCTTTTATATATTGAAAATCAAGACATGTAAGTTTTATCAGTTCGGAGAAATCCACTTTATTCTTCTCGTATCTGTCCGAATTAGTTTCAAGTCTTGTAAACTCAAGCATCTGGGAAATCATTTTATTCATTTTATCTGCCTGTCGCCTTACAACTGTCAGCGCCTGTGTATACTCATCAACGGTTCTTGGCTTTTCAAGAGTATATTCGCACTGCGCCGATATCACTGAAACAGGCGTCCTCAGCTCATGTGAAGCGTCTGACGAAAATCTTTTTTCTGCTTCAAATGATTTATAAAGCCTGCCAATCATAGAGTTAATGGCGTCGGCAAGCCTGTGCAACTCGTCCTTGCCGTTTTCCAGCTCTATTCTTTTTTTCAGGTCGTTTCCCTCACATATTTCGGATGCAGCTTCAGAGATATAGTTTATTGGCTTTAAAATCCTTACCGCGATAATATATCCTCCCGCTATAGCCACAATAACAAAGGCCGGCAAGACAAGAAGCAGCATTTTAATAATTGAATTAAGCCTGCTTACTCCCGACTGCGACGAAACAATTCCTCTGAGCCACAGACCTTCCAGACCTTCCCTGTCCAGCTTCCTGTCGTAAATATAATAGGTATCGCTGCTGCCTTTAACAGTACGTACCTTTGAATCTTCAAAGTATATATCCGATGTCTCCGACCATGCAGGGTTTTCTCCGTACACAAGCGTTCCGTCATAAAAATAAAGCGCCGTATAGTTTCCGTTTACCGTATCAAGAAAATCGTCATCTATCTCCAGAAAACCGCCGTTATATTCAATATAGTAATCTCCGTCTCCGTCAGGGGAGGCGTCCTGAACCAGATTATAATATTCTATTTCGTCAATATTGTCTTCCACTACCGTAATAAGCTCACCCTGAATATCTTTTTTCAGAACTTCTGAGTTTATGTACAGAATGACCCCTATAATGACAGCGGTGATTGCGATAAGCATTATGCTGAACCAGAGCGTTATTTTAAAACGAATTGACAATCTTTTCATCAGTTGTTCCCCTCTCTGAGAACATAACCCGTACCTCTTACGGTATGAATAAGCTTTACGTTTTCTCCTTTGTCGATTTTCTCACGCAGATAATTAATATATACGGCAACCAGATTCGTTCCGCCCTCATAGTCGAAATTCCAGACATGATTTTCTATTTTTTCCTTTGACAGCACAATTCCTTTGTTCCTCATCAGATACTCCAAAAGCGCGTACTCCTTTGCTGACAGTGTTATTTTTCTTTCACCTCTTGTAACCCTGTGAGACGCTATATCAAGGGTAAGCGTATCTGCCGTCAGAAGATTGCTCAGATGTCCGAAGCTTTTTCTTGTCATGGCCCGGATTCTCGCTTTCAGCTCTTCAAAGGAAAAAGGTTTTACAAGATAATCATCAGCGCCTCTGTCCAATCCCTCCACACGGTCGGAAACGGAATCACGGGCCGTAAGAAAAAGTACCGGAACAGTCATGTTCCGGTTCCTGATTTCACGCAAAACCTCATAGCCATCCTTGACGGGCATCATTATATCCAGTACCGCACCGTCATATTCAGCCGTCATAAGACAGTCGATGGCCTCCTGACCGTCAAAGCAACTGTCAACGCTGTATCCTTCCTCAGTCAGTTCCTTGGTGATTATTCTGTTGAGGTCTTTTTCATCCTCTGCCAGCAGTATTCTCATATTGTCAACCTCTTTTATCTGTAAAAGCCCGGGGCCTCAGCTTCCGGCCCGTACCGGTTCATTAGTCCCAATACTCCCCTATCTCCGTGCATATTTCCTTAAACAGTTCCATCCCTTCATCAGAAAGGCTGTATACTTCATAAAAATAGTCTGAACCCGTCAGATAATAGTCATCATAATCTTCAAGATATACGTACCCTTTCATGATGACGGTGCCAGCTCCCGCGGCACATCCCTTCTGCCCGTATTTATCAAGAATTTCCGCCAATTCAGCATATCTGCCAAGCACGTCATCACCGGAATAAATGTTTACCCAGAAAGCCTCAATTTCATCTTTCGTTATGACGTTTATAGTCATCTCACCATTAGCGTTGTCGCATTCACCAATGGCCGTAATAAAATCTTCCAAGTTTTCTCCGCCGCCTGCAAAGTCCGATAAAAGCCCCAATGTTTCCGGCGTTTTATAGGAAATCGGTATTCCGTATGTCAGATAATATGAATCCCGCAAATCCAGCCTCTGATTAACATACATGGTTGCAATCTCATACTCCCAGTCGGTCATAAAAACATTCATTAAATTATTATTTTCCTCTATCTCCCGCTTAAGACAATTGTAAAGCTGCTCTGTCTGGCTGCCGCTCAGTTCGGCTTCACCCATATTCATATCAAGATATATTCCGGCGGAATATTCCGGAAGCTTCATGCCGGCGGTCCAGCCGTTATGTTCATCAATCATGTCAATGATATCAGAAAGCAGATAATCCGGAATATACACAATCCTGTTATAGACGGCTCCTCCCTGTTTTACTGAAATTTCACACTGGGTCTCATCAGCGGTTGTATATGAATCCTCCGTCCGGTCAGCCTGTTTATTATATATATCGGCAATTTTGTCAATATATTCAGAATCGTATATTTTCCGGTCAAGCTTATCCCATTCTTTTTCAAAATCTTCAGATAAATATGATATCTCTTTTATCTCAATATATTTTACTTCATCTGTATCAATCCTGTATGCTTCTATTCTGTATGTTACAAACTTCAACACAAAGAATGTTGCCGCCACAAGAACCACAAGTACGGGCAGCTGTTTAAAGCTTTTAAGTACCGCACGCCATTTTCTCGCTGTCAGCAGCTCATATATAAAATAAAGAAGTATGCTTACCGCCATAAATACGATGCCGAAAAAAAGATATTCCTTTTCATAATACACCGATACATAATATTTTCTGTAGTTAAAATAATACAGAAGAAATCCGGCTCCCACCGTACCGCACAGATATGCCGGAATCATTCTCAGAATAATCTGCACACGGTTTGTAAGGCTCGGTTTTTGCGCCGTCTCGCTTTTTCTGTGATTAAAAACAACTCCGCCTACGACAAGATAAATTATGCCCTCAGCAGCAGAAAAGAATACTGTTGTGAGTCCTAATTCTCCCTCATATCCGGTCATAAACACAATTAATCGCGATATGACATTGGTTTTGGAAAAGAAAAGCTCAAGCATACCGTCAACAGGATAATAGACTGCAACATTTCCGATAATCGTCATATATGCGATAAAAAGCAGCCTGGGTATAAGCATTATTATTAACGACACCAATATATTGGTAAAAAGCGTTCCGCTGAGTGCGATGCCGATTGAAAAAACACCCATAACAAAAACTGCCGCGGCAAGTACATTCAGACCCACAAGCAGCAATGAACGGGCCGTCACATGGACATAAGGAAGAGCACCGCACATGATTCCAAGCACGGCCGCCGGAATAAGTATCATCATAAGCGTCCATACAAGCACCGCCAAAAGAATGCTCATATACATCGGTAATCTTTTAACAGGAATCGCATGATAAAAATCACAGCTGTTTCTTTTATTGAGGAACTGGAACGCCACCAGCATCATAACCGGCACAAAAATTAACGAGATAAATATTCCCGCCAAAAGCATTTCTTCGGGCATAAATTCCAGCGCATCCGAAGCATATCTGCCAACGTTCACATAATACGCGGATTCGCTGATATTAATCCCTGTGGGCACAAATATGCACAGAAATACATAAATTACGCATCCCAGAATTCCGACAATCTTAAGCTGTCTGAAAGCTTCCCAAAATAGCCCTGAACTGAAAACTCTGTTTTTCATATCATTCGCCCTCCTTTTCCAGAATCCCGGTGTCAAATACGTAACCCAATGCCTCCATCTCGTAAGTAAATACCTCTTCAAGAGAAAGCGGTAGTATGTCAAGAATTGCAGGTCTCATACCTTTTAACCTTTCTTCGACTTCGGCCCTGTCGCCGCGGGTTATTATATTTGAAACCGATCCGGATTTGGAGAAATGAAGCATGTCAAATCCTTCAAATCGGCTCTTATCATACGCTTCCACAAAAGCAATCTGAACCTTGAAAAGAGAGGTTTTCAGATTGGCAATATCGCTCTCAAAAATAAGTCCTCCCTTATGCAGAAGTGCAAGCTGGTCACATGTATCCTCAAGCTCTCTGAGAGAATGTGAGGTCATGATAACCGTAGTTTTACGCTCCTCCACGTCCTTACACACAAGACTTTTTACCAGACTGCGCATTACCGGGTCCAATCCGTCGAAAGTTTCGTCAAGAAAAAGATATTTCGGCCTTGTGGACACTGCAAGAATTATAGCAGCCTGCCTCCTCATGCCCTTGGAGAAGGTGCTTACTGATTTTGACGGGTCAAGCTTAAATGCGGAACACAGAAAATCAAATCTTTTTCTGTCGAAATTTTCATAAACTCCTGCATAGAATTTCTTCATTCTGTTCATGGACGAATTATTTACAAAATATAAGTCATCCGGCACAAATGCCATATTTTTCTTTATATCGGGATTCTCATACACAGGCTTTCCGTCTATGCTGACGCTGCCCGCATCCGCCTTATATATTCCCGTTAAAATTCTTAAAAATGTGGATTTTCCTGCACCGTTGGAACCGACCATTCCGTATATACAGCCCTCCGGTATTTTACAGCTCACATTGTCAATTGCTTTATATCCGTCAAATGTTTTTGTCAGTCCCTCAACGCTAATCATCAGCCCTGTTCTCCTCTCCGTATACTTCCTCCACGACCTCAAGTACCTCAGATTTGTCTATGCCTGCCATTTTAAATTCCCTGAGCTTATCACGCATTACGCCCAGATTTCCCCTTTTCGCCGCTGTCAGAGCGTCCCTCGCACGCTCTGACACAAACGAACCTTTTCCGGGAACAGAAAAAATAAGACCTCTTCTGTCCAGTTCCGCAACAGCCTTCTGGATGGTGTTGGGATTTACCGATAACTCTACGGACAAACTGCGAACAGACGGAATTTTATCGCCTGCGCATAATACTCCCGCAAGAATAAATTTTTCCGTCTGTTCCACAATCTGTTCGTATACCGGTATTCTTGACATAACATCTATCTGGTACATTAATCTACTCCCTTTCCTATATTTAAAAGCACAACTGTACTATGTAAACTAGTACACTTGATAATGTTAATATAGCACGGGATTTATCCGCTGTCAATATAATTTTTACCCTATCCTTACCATGGCCGGGCCTGTGTATGACGCTTCTTCGTAACGCTTTTTTGAAAAAATCAGCTTTTTTTGTGCGTCAAATATATTTCCGCTTACGGTTCCGCCGGTCAAAGCGGTTTTTTTCCCGTTTTCACACAGATACGCCAGCCTGAACTCGCCTCCGAAGCTTCCGTCCATCGCATCCATCTGAAAATCCGAAAAATTTTTTACCATAATGTATGGCTCCGCGAAAAATTTCTCATCATCGGCGCCTTCGTTTTCACAGACAATACGGGTATATTCCCCAATGGGCCTGATGCCTACATAGGAAGAATAGGCACTTCCTCCGTGAAATGTTTTTACAATGCCTTCATCAATAAGCTTGTGAACATTCTTTTTTATGCCCTCACTGCTGTATGGGACATCAGGCACTATGAAAAGGCTAAGCTTATCTCCGGATACATCCTGACATACCGGCTTTTCAATTTTATAATCCGAATATCCCGGATATATATATGAAGCATTGCAGCGCGACAGATAGAAACCGAGAAATTCACCCACAGTCTCATCGCATAGAATAACAGGATAGCCGTTTACATCCTCCGGAGCTTTAACGGCCGCAGCCCTGTCTTTGACGGTTCTCAAAGCGTCTCTGCACTTCTCACTCAGCGCATCGGCATTGACGCCGTCATATTCAAACTGCTCAAAAAGCTCGACGTCGTTCCCGCACAGTCTGCTCTGTACCACAAATTCTCCGCATACGCATTCTTTAATGTAGCTTACGTCACATCCGTTACAGTTAATTATGCGCACCGTATTTCTTTTGGCAAAAATTTCCGCAGAATTAATCCAGGAATCATCATCCGTATCAGGCGCATAGAGTGCCTTTGCCATTGCTATGGCGTTATCGGAAAGCTTGCACGCCGTCTCCTGTTCTCCGGCAAAGGAGCCGCCGACACAGCTTTTAATGGCGCTTTCCTCCCCCGCACCCACCGGTTTTTCCGGCTCAGGCAGTTCGTAGTAAGGATTATCCGCGTAGAGCGCCGAAGCATATGCCGACTTTATAAGTTCTTTTATCTGTTCGTCATCCGTCTCAGGATATATAAACACCTCTGATGAGCCGAGGCAGTGTTTCCCCTCCTTATCAAATTCCCTGTATACCGTCAGTTTGACATCAACCGTGTCCTTCCCCCTGACAAGCTCAAGTTTTTTACGGACGAAAAACAGCTCCGAACTTTCCCTTCGTTCCTGATATATGCTGTATTTTTCTATTTTTTCTGATTTGAGTATGTCTAAAATACGTTCTGTCATTTCAGTCACCTAACCAAGCCTTATTTTTGCTTTGATGTACGGGCCTCCGTCCGAAACCTTGACCCACTCCTTGCAGCCCTTGCCGCAAAAACCGCTGCCGCAAAGCTCTTCTCTCGGAGACATCATTGAGATGGACTTAAGAAGATCCGGCACATATCCGCTGAGAACAATCGGAGAAAAAATTTTACCCGTAAGTTTTCCGTCCGAAATTTCACGGGCCATATTTACCATACACTGTATACCCCAGTTCTTAGGGTCCTCCATTCCGCAGGTAGCGTTCTCAAGTATAAAACCGTATTTGACGGAAGCAATCATATCCTCAAGGCTGTCGCTGCCGCCCTCAAAAAAAGTATTTGTCATTCTCGTATATGCCTTGCGTTCATAGCTTTCGCGCCTTCCGTTGCCTGTCGGCTCCACGCCGAGAGTTATTGCAGACTGGTAATCGCATATACCGCTTTTGAGAATGCCCTTGTCTATAATTACAGTGTCTTTTCCTGAAACTCCTTCATCGTCAAACTCGTAGCTTGCAACCTCCACGGCGGATTTTCCCCCGTCATGCATGGTCACAAGCTCGGATGCAACCCTTTCCCCGATATAATCCTTTGCCAGAGCCCTGTCCTTCACGAACATATCCATTTCCACTCCGTGTCCGAATGCTTCGTGGACAATCATCCCGGTCACCTCAGGAGTACATATACAGTCATACTCTCCCGGTTTTATGGTACAGGCATCAAGAAGCTCCAGCGCTCCTTTGACCGTAACCGAAATACCATCGTCCATTTTGTCAAGAACAGCCATCCCGTCACGGTTGCTGTATGCCTTATAGTATGATTTTATTATTTCACCTTTTTTGGCCATCATAAAATAACTTCCGGTCATCCACAAAAGTTTCTGGCTCAGTTCTCTTGCAGGTGAAAGAAAATATTTAGAGTATATCTGATACTGGGCATCCGTTCTGCAATCAAAAATACGCTTGTCAAGTGACATTGCATGCTCCCTTATCCGGCGCAGTCTGTCGACAATTATCTCATCGCTGCACTCATCAGGATTTTGATGCATCTCATTTTCGGTAAAGCTTACAAGCTCATTTTCCTCAGGTTTTGCGTATGCCATCGACTGAAATCCTGCCTTCTCCGCCTTTTCCCGCGCCGCAAAAACATCGCCAACCGCCGATACAATCCTGTCGATACTATCCTCTCTGAGTTCTCCGAAAGAATATTCACAGAAATATCTGCCGTCATATGCCTTAATCACATATCCGCACTCGCTTAACATCTTGGACATTGCGCAGGACACACCTTGGCCCGACACCGAATACCTTTTGCCTCTGGCATCGTTCATCAGTATGGAAGCATACTCGTATTTTGCCCAAAGCCTTTCCATCAGTTGTCTTATTAATTCTCTTTTCATAATAATCCTCTCTGTTTACCCTGAGGCATGTTACGGTACGTATACTTCCCCTGACCGCAAAATCTCACCTCACACTCTCCAGATATTTTCTCAGGTCCGTAAGTGAATCAAATTTTTTGAACACAATCTTTGCAATCTCTTCATTATACGGCTGCATATCCGGTACCATCACCGGCTTAAGTCCGGCTGAATATGCCGCCCGCAGACCGTTGTAGGAATCCTCCACCGCATAGCAGTCCGACGGGTCAAAACCGAGAACCTGACATGCTTTCAGATATATATCGGGACTTGGTTTGCTGTGTTCAACCATATCGCCGCCTACAATTTCATCAAAATACCCAATCATATTATGTCTTGAAAGATGATTTTCAATCATTTGTTTCCTTGAAGATGAAGCGATTGCAACTTTTGCGTTGTCTGCCTTGAGGAATTCGAGTATTTCAATGGTCCCTTCCTTGAGCGGAACACCGTTCGCTTCCACATATTCCGTATACAGTCTGTCCTTAAGACTGTAAAACTCTTTAAGCGGAAAATCCTCGCCGTAATATTTTTTCTGGTTGTCGTTCTGTTATTTTTTGTTGGTTCTTATGCAAGTCTTCGCCGGCTCCGTTATGTCGGAAAGCCCCAGTCTGTCCGCAACATCAAACCATGTCCTGTAATATATTCTCTGAGTGTCAAACAGGACGCCATCCATATCAAATACAATCTTTATCATATTAAACACCTCTTTGTCTTTTATTCAACCTGCAGTCTGCGAAGCTCGTAAAAGCCTCCTTTAGCGGCCATAAGCTCATCATAGGTTCCGTACTCGGAAACTTTTCCGTCCGCAACAACTGCAATCTTATCGGCGTTTCGTATTGTGGACAGCCTGTGCGCAACAATGAATGTGGTACGCTCCGACTTAAGGTTTTCGAGAGCCTTCTGAATTTCCCTCTCGGAAATGCTGTCTAACGCCGAGGTCGCCTCATCAAGCACAATGATTTTCGGGTCGCGCATAAGCGCCCTTGCTATGGAAATACGCTGCCTCTGTCCGCCGCTTAAGCCTCCTCCGTGCTCTCCTACCTGAGTGTCCACACCATCGGGCAGACTGTCAATAAACTCTGTAAGATTTGCCGCCTTCAGCACCTCGTTCAACTTATCATCGCTGACGTTTTTAAGACCGTATGTAATATTTTCACGAATCGTTCCCGAAAAAAGTATGCTGTTTTGCGGCACCACTGCAATATGCTTGCGGTAGCTTCTCAAATTAATATCCTTCAGGCTTCTGCCATCCAGCTTAATATCGCCGCTGTCAGGTTTCATAAATCCGATTACAAGATTAAGCACCGTTGTTTTTCCCGCTCCGGATTCTCCCACAAGCGCAATCGTCTCACCTGCGTTCACATGAAGATTAAAGCCTTTTAAAACTTCCTTGCCGTCATCACTGTATGAAAAACATACGTTTTCAAAATCAAATTCTCCGTTGACCGTTGATATTTTCTCCTTGCCGTCATTGTCCTCAACATCGTCAGTGAGAAGCACCTCGCCCACCGAGGTTACGGATTCAAAGCCTTTGGAAATAATAGGAATCAGGTTAAGAAACTGTGTAATCTGATTGATGATATTGCCGAAATAGGTCTGGTAAAGCGTTATGTCTCCCACCATTATCTTTCCTCTGAATGCGAGATAGCCCGTAAATCCAAGGCATATTACCTGAAAAGCCTGAAAAACGCACCAGCCCACCGCCCCGAAATTTGCCTGCACTATATCAAGCCTGTATCCGCTTTTTGCCACATGAAGAAGCTGCCCCTCCATTCTTCCTATTTCTTCTTTTTCAAGTGCATGGGCGCGGGTTACGGGAATCATTTCAACCATTTCCATAACCTTGGCGCTGGTTTCTTCCATCTCCTTACGGAAATCCGCATTGGTGCTTCGTATTTTGCGCCTGAAATTCACCATCGTGGCTGCCGCCGCCGGCGTGCACAACACAAAAAAAGCAAGCACAATTATACTCTTGGAGCCTGTGACAACCACTGCCACAATAACGTTGAGAGCTATGGTCATCATATTCACAAAAAGCTGCTGTGAAAGTGTCTCTATCGCTTCCACATCCCTCATGACTTTGGATTGGAGCCTTCCCGACTGCATCTGCGTATGATACGCTATCGAAAGCTGCTGCAGCTTGCGCACAAGCGCTCCTCGCAGACCCGCCTCCGCTGAGCGGGTTGCCTGGCTTCTGCACTTGGTGAAAAGGTAGTTCATGGGATAATTTATTGATATAAGAGCCAAAATCACCGCCACATTGATAAGTATGGTGTATATGCTGCCGTCGCTCTGTCCGGACGCAATATTTATAACATTGGCGGTCACAATAGGCAGAACCCACACACAGCTGTGTTTCAGCACGAAAAACAATGCCGCCAATGCAAATTTGTAATAACTGCTCCTGTACAGTCCCAGAACCACCTTAAGAGGCCTTCCCTGATTTTTTTTATAACAGTCGATATAATTTTCCTCTAATTGTGAGAAATCCTCATTAAAGCTCCCCTCTGAAATGTCCGTTTTCTTTTTCATGTAAGCTACCGTCCTTCTCACTATATAATTGGGGAATTGTCATGTCCGGCTCCGGACGGGAACAATTCCCCCGGAAAACGCTATTTTACGCGTTAAACATAATTTTTTCGCTCTTAAACGCTTTTGCCGTAAGAACGATGAGAATCGCCGCAAAACCGTAAGTAACCGCCGATGTGGCTATGAACTGCATTGTTGTTATCTCCCTTGTAAAAATACCCTTGAACGCAGCGGAAGAATTAAAAAGAGGAATTAAATAGCTTCCCATCGAGCTTGTATCCGATGCGTACATCGTAATAATTCCCGCCACTATAATTATCATATATACGGGCGTTATATAGGTCTGTGCTTCCTTTATGTTCTTTGCCATCACCGAGACTATTCCGATTATTGCAACGTACATCAGTACAACGCCGATTATAAGAACAACAAACTGGACAATCTGTACGGCTGTAAAAGATACCGACAGGCCTTCAAGCATATTTTCTCCTCCAAGCTGTTTCATGCCCAGAGGCAGGGCTATCAGCATTCCCACAAGATATACGAGGGCCGACATAACCGAGAGCACTCCCAGCGACACAAGCTTACCCATAACAATTTCCACCCTTTTTACCGGAGTGAGAAGCAGGCTTGCCAGTGTGCCGCGCTCTTTTTCTCCTGCAATGGAATCAACTCCAAGGCTCATAGCTCCGGCAAAAATCAGCATTGTGATGAAATACGGAACAATCATTCCAAGCATCTTGCCCATAGCCATATCTTCATCCATAATCTCGGATGCATCATTGTCGCTGTCCACGGTAAAAATCACAACGGAATCTGCGCTGCCGAATCTGTCGGTCACAAGTATCTGTCTGTACCCTTCCAGATACGTTCCCACAAATCTGCTTCTGGCTTCCGAGGAATAATCCTCACTGGGATTATAATATGTCTTCACCTGCGGTATTCCGGCGCTCTCGTAATTCTGAATGTCTTCTGCAAATCCCTCAGGAAACTCTACCAGCAAATCAACGTCTCCCGACTTGATTTGCGCCTTGATTTGTTCAATCTGCGAGTCATCCTCAAGATACTCCACATCAATATCCTCTGCTTCTTTTAATAATTCGGAAAAACCGTCCGGCGCATTCTGAATATAAACTGTTGACACATGATTTTCAATGTCTTCCGAAAGATTTGATATAAGCGCAAACATAAGCAGAAATATTCCCACTATTATTATGAGCGGAAGGATAAACATTGAAAATATAAGTTTTTTGTCTTTAAACACACGGGTAAATTCCTTACCCATTATTGTCTTAAATCCGTGCATCATAACACCTCCCTGTGGTTTGCCTTGTACATCTCAAAAAATGCATCTTCAAGATTGTCGGTATTGTACTTGTCGTATATTTCAGGCAAAGGCGCATCACACACTTTGCGTCCGTCGATTATGACTCCGACTCTGTCGCAAAGCCTTTCCGCCTCGCTCATGATATGTGTCGAAATAATCACCAGTCTGCCCTCATCCCGGAGTTTCTTAAGATAATCGGTGACAAGTCTTGCCGTGACAATATCAAGTCCTGATGTGGGCTCGTCAAATATGATTATTCCGGGGTTATGCACAAGGCTCACGGCTATAGCGGCCTTCTGCTTCATTCCTGTTGAAAGCTCTTCTATTTTTTTGTTTTTAAATTCAGTGATACCGAAATAATCAAAGAGCTCTGCCTTACGGCTTTCAAGAATGTCTTTCTCAACTCCGTGAAGTTTTCCGAAGAAATCAAATAGATATTCTACCGTAAACTGTGCGTCAAGTTTAATCTCGTTGGTAAGAAAGCCTATTCTCTTTCTGACTTCGTCAGGCTCCTTTACCGTATCGAAGCCGTCAACGGTTATTGTTCCTTCCGTTGGCTGCAAAAGCGTCGCAAGGCATCTGAGCGTTGTGGTTTTGCCCGCTCCGTTGGGGCCCAGAAGCCCGTAAATTTCTCCTTCAACCGCCCTGAGCGATACACCCTCAACCGCTACCTTCATGCTCTCTTTGGTTTTTTCCTTCTGCATCTGCTTCTTGGTCAGTTTATAGATTTTGGTCAGATTGTCAATCTCAATCATGCTGTCCTCCTCATAATCTGTGGTGATATCCTATTCATGATATTACACTAAGCCTCCGCAATTTTCAACATAATAATAAACCTGCCGATTGAAATTCAGGCATATAACCGCTCATAAAATACCATGATAATACAAAATATACCGCCCCCAAAAGCCAGACAAAATCTGACAATTGGGAGACGGTACAAATGGCACCAATGTTAAAATATCCGTTTTATATTAATCAAGCATATTCAGTTTTTTGACAGCCTCTTCAATCTCGGCAGGGGTGATTACCGCCTTGGCAAAAGGAATGACCGCATGAATCGGAAGATTTTCAAGCATGGCATCGTTCATGGCATTGGAAATGGCCTCCTCAGACGCCTCGTTTTGAGAACTCAGTTCACCCTCAAAGTAAGCCCTGTACAGATGATCTACAACAGCCCTTGCCCTTTGATCTTTGAAAATATCTCCCATCGTCGTGTCAACGGTATAACGGACAGGAAGCTTTTTGTGCTGTACATAAGTAATCTTCTCGCCTAAAACTATATCCCGTGAAGATTTTCCCGCCATAATCTCAAACTCTCCGCCTTCCACATACCAATCCTTAATCCGCGGTTCATAGTACGCAAAAGCGCGTTTGTCAAGAGTCATTGTGACCGTTTTGGTCTCTCCCGGCTCAAGATACACCTTTTCAAAATTTTTAAGTTCCTTAACCGGCCTTATTGCCGTACTCTCCAAATCAGCCACATAAAGCTGGACTATCTCCTTTCCGGCCACTGTTCCGCTGTTGGTTACGTCCAGCTTGACCGTCAGTGTCTTGGAATCGTCCATTATTTTATCCGAAACCTTCATGTTGCTGTATTCAAAAGTCGTGTATGACAAGCCGTATCCGAACGGAAACATTACAGGCATTTTTTTCTTGTCATAATAGCGGTATCCCACAAAAATACCTTCACTGTATACGACCTCATCTCCGCTTCCAAATCCGGTAAGGAATGAAGGATTGTCCTCAAGCTTATACGGGAATGTTTCCGCAAGCTTTGCGCTCGGATTAACTTTTCCGAAAAGAATATCGCACTGCGCCCCGCCTACTGCCTCGCCTCCAAGATATGACTCGACAACGCCTTTTACTTCATCAAGCCAAGGCATCTCTACTGGAGAACCGTTGTGAAGCACAACTACAACGTTAGGCTGTACTTTTGCAATCTCGCTGATAAGATGGTTCTGGCAGTCAGGCATTCTCATATGGCTGCGGTCAAATCCCTCAGACTCAAAAGCATCGGGAAGCCCCGCAAATATAACCGCGACGTCAGCTGCCTTTGCCGCCCGGATGGCTTCGGCCTCAAGAGCCTCGTCAACCACGTCTTCTTCATCGTCAAAGCCTTGAGCATAAGTCACTCCGCTTATTCCCTGAGCTTTAACCTCATCAAGGACAGACGTTACCTTAATACAATTAATATGAGAGCTTCCGCCGCCCTGAAAACGCGGTTTTTGTGCATACTTTCCTATAAAAGCTATATCATTTCCGGCTTTAAGCGGCAGGATATTGTCGTCGTTTTTGAGAAGCACAATTGTTTCTTCCGCTATTTTTCTGGCCTTCTCATGCTCATCGTCCCAGTCTGTCCGGGCCGAAGGATTATGGTTTTCAACGGCTCTGTACACAATACCAAGTATTCTCTCGCATGCGGTATCGACCACGGATTCGTCAATAGCTCCGGTTTTTACCGCCTCAACAATAAGCCGGTCTCTGACCCCTTTTGAGGTAGGCATTTCAAGGTCAAGACCTGCTTCAAGGCCTGCGACCCTGTCGCCCACTGCGCCCCAGTCGCTCATCACAAGTCCGTCAAAACCGCATTCGTCTCTCAGGAAATCAGTCATAAGCTGACGGTTTTCTCCCACATACGGACCGTTTACCTTGTTATATGAACTCATGACCGTCCACGGTTTTGATTTCTTAATGGCGTTTTCAAATGTGGAAAGGTATATCTCATGAAGCGCCCGCTCATCAATCAAAGCATTCACGGACATTCTTCTCGTCTCCTGATTATTGGCCATAAAATGCTTGATGCTTGTTCCCACATTGCGGCTCTGTACGCCGTTAATATGCGCCGCTGCAATCTCGGAAGCCAGATACGGGTCTTCCGAATAGTATTCGAAATTACGTCCGCAAAGAGGAGAACGCTTAATATTTACCGCCGGTCCCAGTATCACCGCAACATTTTCGGACTGGCATTCATCTCCGAGGGCCTCGCCCATACTTTGAATCAGTTCCCTGTTAAAAGAGGTTGCAGCCCCGCAGCCTGCCGGAAAACATACGGCGCTTATACTGTCGTTGACTCCGAGATGGTCGCCCTCCAGGTCCTGCTTACGAAGCCCGTGAGGTCCGTCGGAAACCATAATATCCGGAATCCCAAGCCTCTCCACAGCTTTCGTGTGCCAGAAATCACCTCCTGAGCAGAGCCCCGCCTTTTCCTCAAGAGTCATTGCCGCAACTAAATCTTTGATTTTTGATGCCTCCAATATATTTTCCTCCTGTTAAAAAATAGTAACAAAATTTGATATTTTATGTAAATTCAGCGGACCTGTAAGCCGGGTTATGTCTTGAATGGTCATCTATCTAGTCCTGCCGTTACCGACAGGCTCAAGCGACCTACCTGAAGCTGGCGGGCCACGTCATCGCTTCTGTTTGGTCTTGCTTCGGATGGGGTTTACATATGCCCTCTACGTTGCCGCAAAGGCGGTAGTCTCTTACACTGCCATTCCACCCTTACCGTAACCGGAAAACACGGATTACAAAAAGCCAAAGACTTTTTTCTCCCGATTAACCGGTTCCGGCGGTATATTTCTGTTGCACTGGCCTTGGAGTCGCCTCCACCGGACGTTATCCGGCATCCTGCCCTGTGAAGCCCGGACTTTCCTCACCTGCAAAAATGCAGCCGCGACCATCCGGTCCGCTGAAATATGGAATTGTCGTATTACTGCCTACGCTGTCTGAAACAGCAAACCTTATACGTTAAAACAGCTCCCTCCTATAAATTCCCTGGTTATTGAATTAATGGGAATGTTATCGGTGCTGACGCCAAGAAAATAATCAAGGAACTTAATAAGCCTGTTGGCTTCCGAATACTCCGCATCCTCCGGCTTTATGCCGAAAAGCAGCGGTTCGGCATACTGCTTAAGAACCGCAAGCTCGTATATGAGAGCAGAGTTGAACATAACATCCGCCTCTTCCTGAAAGGGAAAAATATTTTCTTCCTCTCCCCGTCGCACCGAACTCCACATGGAAATCGTTTTCTTTGCGGAGGTTCCTCTCGTTCTTGCATCCCTGACCATACGCCTTATCAGCCTGCCGTCGGTTGTCGGAATCCTGTTGTGCTCGTCGATATTAAGCTGCGTCAGCGCGCTGAGATATATCTTGAACTTGCTGTCCTTGGGCAGCGAATATGAAAGTTTATCGTTAAGCCCGTGTATACCCTCTATAACAAGCACATCGTTCGGCCCCAGACGCTTGTAGTCTCCGTTATATTCTCTCTTGCCTGTCTTGAAATTGAATGTGGGAAGCTCCACACATTCACCGGCAAGCAGCGCGGTCATATCCCTGTTAAACTGCTCCACATCAAGAGCCTCGAGACATTCAAAATTAAAATTCCCGTCGGCATCCTTAGGCGTAAACTCCCTGTCAACGAAATAATTGTCCAGTGATATCTGATGAGGCTTCAGCCCATGGGCGCGCAGCTGTATCGCAAGCCTGTATGACGTTGTGGTCTTTCCCGAGGATGACGGCCCCGCTATCATAATAAATTTCTTGGTTTTATCCGAAGCTATAGTCTGCGCAATATCGGCAAGCTTCTTTTCCTGAAGCGCCTCCTGAACCAGTATCAGTTCTTTGATGCCTCCTGCCGCAATGGTTTCATTAAGATCCCCCACCGTCTCCACGCCAAGCATCCTGTACCATTCCATGGATTCGTTAAGGACATTGAACAGCTTTTTCTGAGGCATGAATTCCGGTATCTCATCGGTAGAGTCGGTGGTCGGAAACTGTATCACAAATCCCACGTCATACAGATACAAATCAAAATACTCAATATATCCGGTAGACGGAACCATATACCCGTAAAAATAATCTTCAAAGTTTCCTAGTAAATATACATTGACAGTCGAGCTTTTCCTGTAGGTAAAAAGCTTTTCCTTATCATGCATGCCGTGCTTTCTGAAGTGCTCAATCGCTTCGTCTTTAGAGATGTTCTCCTTGACAATAGGCAAATCCGCATTGATTATTTCTCTCATCCTTTTTTTGACCGACAGGATAAAGTCGTCATTAACCTTTACATTTCCTCTTACCGTGCAATAATATCCTTTACTTAAGGAGAATTCAACCGTAACCTTCTCAATATCGTCCCTCGGCACAACGTCATATATTGCCTTTAACATTATAAGTGTGGCGCTTCTTTTGTACGTGAGAGCGCCGTCGTTCTGGGCGGTCGTTATAAATTCCACATCAGTATCGGCGTCGACCATCTTTGTTAATTCCGTCAGCTTTCCGTCAACCTTGGCCAGCACGATTCTGTTTTTAAAGTCCTTCTGTGCATCCTGCGCCAGCTTTTCCAGAAGAATCATCTCTCCCATATCACAATCCCTTCCTTAAAATATATTTCCGCAATGAAATGCAGTCAATTAAGCTTTATTCTCAGTTGTTATACAGACTAATGCCGGCTTCAATCATGGCTATGTCGCCGCTTATTTCTTTTATCCGCTCACTGCCGGAAACCGCCTGTCCGTTAAGTCTCTCAAGAATATTTTTTTTCTTGTGAAGTTCATTATGCAGATACTCATAAAACACGGTATCCCTTTTCCGTAAAAGATGTTTGCCGTATCTTAAATCAAATTCCGTCATAACCCCCTCCGGTTTTGCGGATGGATTTATTTTCATGACAAAATAGTATTTGCCTTCGTCTTTTACTATTTTCTCATCACAGACATCCATTCCAACGTCGTTCAGAAAACTTCTGACCTGACGGATGTCCGAATGCGGAGATAATATAAGTTCGTCCAGGGAGCGCACCAGCTCCATATTGCCTGACAATATGCGTATCATCAAAAGTCCGCCCATTCCCGCAATGATAACGGTTCTGACCTCTCCGGGCACAAGTCCGTCAAGTCCGTCGGAAAGCCTTGTTTCAACTGTATTTTCCACATGATATTTCAGAATATTTGCATGTGCTCTTTTCAATGGGCCTTCATTGACATCCATCGCAATAACCTTCGGTGAAAGCCCGTTCAGCGCCAGATATACCGGTATGTATCCGTGGTCTGTTCCTATGTCAGCCACGCTGTTGCCCTTGGTCACAAACCCTGCAACCTCATTAAGCCGTTTCGATAAATTCATTAGTCCAGATAATCCTTTAATTTGCGGCTTCTGCTGGGATGCCTTAATTTTCTTAGAGCTTTGGCCTCTATCTGTCTGATACGCTCTCTTGTAACATTGAATTCCTTGCCGACTTCCTCCAGCGTTCTTGCCCTTCCGTCATCAAGTCCGAAACGGAGTTTCAGAACCTTCTGCTCTCTCTCGGTAAGCGTTGAAAGAACTTCGTCAAGCTGCTCCTTGAGAAGTGTAAAAGCTGCGGCCTCTGCCGGAACAGGTACATTATCATCCTGGATAAAATCTCCCAGATGGCTGTCCTCTTCCTCGCCGATAGGCGTTTCAAGCGACACCGGTTCCTGTGAAATCTTGAGGATCTCACGAACCCTTTCAACCGGCATATCCATCTGCTCCGCAATTTCCTTAGGCGTCGGCTCCCGTCCAAGCTCCTGAAGCAGCTGCCTTGAAACCCTTATCAGCTTATTGATAGTCTCCACCATATGAACAGGTATCCTTATGGTTCTTGCCTGATCTGCAATAGCCCTGGTTATGGCCTGCCTTATCCACCACGTGGCATAAGTTGAAAACTTGTAGCCTTTTCTGTAATCGAATTTCTCCACTGCGTTTATAAGCCCCAGATTGCCCTCTTGAATAAGGTCAAGGAAAAGCATCCCGCGGCCCACGTATCTCTTAGCTATACTTACAACAAGACGCAGATTTGCCTCTGCCAGCCTCTGCTTGGCATTTACATCGCCCAGCTCCATCCTTTTTGCAAGTTCTATTTCCTCGTCCGCCGATAAAAGAGGTACCTTGCCTATTTCCTTGAGATACATCCTTACAGGATCCTCTATGCTAACTCCGTCAGGTACGGACAAATCGATATTCTCAACATCTATTTCTTCTTCTTCGTCAAGAATTATATCCTCATCATCAGCATCATCATCTGTTGTCCTGAGAGTATCAATGTTATTCGCCTCAAGGAACTCAAAAATCTTATCCATCTTGTCAGTATCGAGTTCCATATCGCTAAACATGTCGGTTATTTCCTGATATTCAAGAACATTTTTCTTTTTCTTGGCAAGCGTCAGCAGCTCCTTCAGCTTTTCGCTGAATTTTTCCATGTTTTCATCCATCAACATGTCCATCCTTCCATAGTTAATTTTATTTTGTCCTCTAATTAAGTGAAATATGCAGATTATTAAGCCCCGCCTGTTCTGCAATGATATTCTGCAGCTGTGTAATATCCGTTGCCGAACGGCTTTTAATATCAAGGCTGTTTCTTTTTATATTGATAACCGCCTCGTTCAGCGCCTTCTCGCGGTCACTGAGCGTAGCCGTATCGTCCAGTATTTCCGTATTGAGAATCCCCGCAGCCATGCTCTGGTTTTGGTCCGCGTCAAAATGATTGAGTATTGACGCCGGATTAAAATTGCCGTTCTCCAGCTGTGAAAACATCAAAACCGCAATTTCCTTATACATGGGTTCGGTAAAGTCCTCAGGCGTTATATATTTTTTGATAAGCCCGTATAATCTGGGCTCGTCGCATATCCATGTCAAAAGCATCCGCTGCGATTTACGGATACCGTCGTCCTTTATCTTTTCACTTCCGTGCTGTCTGCCGCTTTCATGCGTTTTCCCGGGAATGCTTCCGGCGGCATATCTGGCAACAAGCTTTTTCAGGCTGTCGGCGCTGACAAAATATTTTGCCGCGACTGCTTCAATATAGTTATTGCGCTCGATTTCCTCATCAAATTCCACCAGACGCTTTGCCGCTTCGTTCAGAAAAGCAGTTTTTCCGTCCGGGTCGTTAATGTCAAAATCACGTTCCGCCATACACATCTCGAAGAGAAAGCTGTTTTCCGCATTGTCTATTCTTTCCTGAAAAGCCTCGCTTCCCCTTGCTTTGATAAACTCGTCGGCATCCTTATGGGGTTCCATATTGATTACTTTGGTTCTCAGCCCTGTCTCCCTGAAAATACCAATGGCCCGCAGCGCTGCCTTTACACCCGGGCCGTCGCTGTCATAGCATATAAGAACGTCTTTTACATAACGCTTTATGAGCATTGCCTGTCCGGCTGTCAGCGCGGTACCCAGGGATGCCACGGCCTGAGTAAATCCTGCCTTATGCATGGATATGACATCCATATATCCCTCGCAGATTATTATATTGTTTTTGCGTGAGTTTTTTGCCGTATTCAGCCCGTAAAGATTACGCCCCTTATCAAAAACGCCCGTTTCCGGTGAATTAAGGTATTTGGGCTGCCCGTCGCCCATTACTCTGCCGCCGAAGCCTATAACCTTATTGGATATATTGAGAATAGGAAACATCACCCGGTTGCGGAAGCGGTCGCGGACGCCTCTCTCGTCATATATAAAAAGCCCGGTCTCTTTAAGTATATCGTCTTTATATCCTTTGTTTCTTAAATATTTGTACAGTGAATCGCTTCTCATTGAAGAAACCCCAAGACCGAACGACGTAATAACATCGTCCGTCAGTTCTCTCCCGGCAAGATACTCTCTCGCTTTTTCTCCCTCCGGTGTACCCAGAAGATAGTGAAAATATCTTGCAGCCTGAGCATTGATTTCATAAACATTGTTTCTCAGGTCCGAAGCGCGACGCTCCTCTCCTGTCATCCGTGCATCGGGAAATTCTATTCCCGCTCTGTCTGCAAGCGCCTTGGCCGCCTCCTGGAAAATCATGAACTCATTTGTCA
>CALWMX010000014.1 GCA_944382105.1 uncultured Butyrivibrio sp. | reverse complement strand
ATGCCTTACCTTTACAGAAATGCAATCTATACTTCACAGACGGGTATTCCTATGATGAGAAGTATGGTTCTTGAGTTTACCGAAGACCGTAACACTGCTTACCTTGACAAACAGTATATGATGGGCGATTCCCTTCTGGTTGCTCCGATATTCAACGATAAGAGCATTGCGCAGTTCTATCTTCCTGAAGGAAAATGGACCAATTACTTCAACGGTAAGACTTACGAGGGCGGCAAATGGTACAAGGAGGAATGCGGATACCTTGAGATTCCTCTTCTTGCACGCGAAAACAGCATTGTTGCAGTAAACAACGATGCAAACGGTCCTGATTACGACTACTCGGAGAATCTTACTTTCCGTGTATTCGGACTTACGGGCACAGCTGAGACAACAGTTTATAATATGGACAAGTCTGAAGCGGCCCACATCAAGGTTGTGCGCGACGGCAATACGGTCAACATTACGGTTGACACGTCAAAGCCTTGCAAGGTTGAGCTTGTGGGACTTGCTGACGTTATAGACATTCCGGGCAGTATGACTTATACGGTGACATTGTAATCCGAAATGGTAATGACATAACAAAAGCGGGCAGCCAATAAAGGCTGCCCGTTTAAATTGTTAATCTGATATTATGTTTTCACATGCGGAAGCATCCGCTTTAACAATCATCTTATCAAGACCTCTGTCTATAAACGATATGTAACCTTCTTTGTATACTGCTATGTCAGCAGGCAGTCCGTTGGCGTCCCGGAAGGACAGAATATATGCCTCCTCTATGTCAAGCTTAGGATAATCCTCTGCCTTCGGATCCATAAACAATCCGTCATACAACGCGTTAAGAAAGCTTTTCACTTTCTCGTCTTCCATCGATAATACTCTCCGTTCTTCCGCTCCGTATCTGCCGGCTTCAATATTGACCGAATCACTGAGATGAAATTTTTCATCAAACATTTCTCCTCCCGAATACAGAGTAATTCCGCTTAAATTATCATAAATTCTCACTAAATAATTGTCACTGTCCTCACTGTTTGAAAGGTTGTAGTAAACGGCCACACGAAAATTATCATCATATCCTTTTACCTGATAAAGAGTTCCTTCACACGTTATCTCGTCCAGCTTATCTTCTTCGTCGGACCAGTATACGTCCCGGTTGCCGTACACCGTCTTGATTTCATCCCCAAACACGTCTGTCGGAATGTTATAACCGTCGCAGATTGAAGAAATATAAATTCTGTCATCATAATAAAGCGACGAATACCCATACATTGCCATGGAATTGTACGGCAAACCGATTTCGTTCTCTCCAATGCACTCATAGTAAACGCCCTGAATGCGGACATTTTCCTCCCTTTGACATCCTGTGAGGACAGGTAAAACGGATAATAATGTCAAGTATAAAATCAATCTTTTCATAATGAACCCCCTAAAAAAATTTTTCCAATTTTCATGCGAAGTTATGCCTGGTCAAATTATGGCTTCATAGCCGTCAGCGGCACTACGATTATTCCGTCTTCTCTTTTATATGCAGCGTTGGACAGTCCGCATACAACGCACATTGAGGAAGGTTCTTTCCCGCCGTCATTTGTTATTGTATTTTTGATGCGAAGCAGGTTGTCTGCGGCAGCATCTATCTGATTTGCCCCCAGCTTAATTTCAAGCCCACACCACGAACCGTCAGGCAGGGAAATAACCGCATCTATTTCATTGCCTGCATAATCCTGATAATGGTACAACTCCCCACCGAATGAAGCGGCATATATTTTAAGGTCTCTTTCACACAAGGCTTCAAACAGGAAACCCAAAGTATTTAAATCATTCAATAACATCTCCGGAGTCGCCTTTAATAGGGCGGCCGCCAACGACGGGTCAGATAAATGCCGTTTCTCGGCCTGTTTAACCCGTACGGAAGAACGCAGCCTGCTTCCGTACGGCTTCTGGTTATCCGTGAGAAACAGTCTGTCAAATATATTCAGATAATTTGCAACTGTTTCCACATCCATGTCCTCATCATCTGTTTCTTTAATATCATTTTTGAGTTTCTTATTAGTGACCGTGGTTGATTCGTTTCTTGCCAGAGAGCGCAGCAACAATTCCATTTTATGTTTGTCTCTTTTAATGTTATCCATTCTGTATACATCATCATCCAAAACAGCGGTAATATATTGTGAAGGCAAATAAGCCGCCTGTTTCAGTGGCGTATCCTGATTGGCAGGCCAGCCGCCTCTGATAATATAATTTATAATATCTTTTAAATCCACTTCTCCTGAAATTACCGGACTAATTCGTCCATAACAAACATCTTCCAAAGAAATGTCCCCACTTGAATGTCCGCTCTCATACAAAGACATTGGTCTCATCCTAAGCTTTCCTATCCGGCCTGCGCCGCTGTGCAGTATCCCTTTATGATTAGGCGTGGCCGAACCGGTCAGTATAAACTGTCCTTTTGCACTGCTCTGGTCAACTTTATATCGAACGGCGTCCCACAACCGGGGCACTTCCTGCCATTCATCGATAAGTCTTGGCACTTCGCCCTCAAGAACAAGCGCGGGACTTAATTCAGCCAATTGTCTGTTTTGAAAATTCCCGGCAGGGTCGCCTATCATTATCCGACTCCGGCTGTGATAATCAGCTGTCCATGTTTTTCCGCACCATTTCGGTCCCTCAATACAAATTGCTCCAAAAGCATTTAAATATTCGTCTATGGTATTATCAATAATTCTCGGTTTATATTCTTCTTTGTTCATGCCGTTCTCCGATTATAATAAATTTTATTATACGCAGTATGCCCGGTCCTTAATCATACTATAGTCCAACACGAGGGATTTGTCAATTTCAATCCGATTAATTTGCTAATTTCAGTCCGACTAATTTTATTGTTTTAATCCTATAAATTTCTAATAATCGACTAACGGGAAGTATATTGACAATCGCATAGTATAATGTTATATTTTCGTTATAAACAAATGAGAGGGGTTAATAAATATGCATTTCAAGAGATTACTCACCTTTAGTGTGTCTGTTATTTGTACTTTATCTTTAATTTCTACGGTTTCCTATGATGAAAAAGCTTAAATTAATTATCCCTGTAATTATTTTTATCATAGCCGTAATCTTCATTGTCAGGCAGTTTGTCATCCGGGAAGTCGACTTGGAAGTATCTGAAGTCAACCTCACGGTCTACGATTATACTCTCTCTCAGGAAGAAATCGATGTCCTCAAAGAAGACGGATACTGGCAAAAAGAAAAACGTATGATGCCTACCTCTGATTACCCGGACTCTTCATTTTACGGACAGGAGTATGGCAATTACTTTAGGGCTTTTATAATCATGGACGTATATAATTCCAAATTAAAATACAACAACTGCAACGTGACCTGCACCATGGAAATCGCACCGGAGGACCGTGAAATATTTTTTATGTACCGTCCCAACGACACAACTCCTTTCAATGCGCCCCTCTGCACAAAAAATCACGGCGAATTTTCCCCTTTGATATACGGCTCAACCCGCAATCGCACCGATGAAGAGCTTAAAGAAGCTTTAAGACGGATTAAGCTTACCGCATACATTGAGCATGATAACGGCAACATGGACACTATGGACATATCTCTAGCAGATGTAGAGATAGATATTATTCACAAACCTCTGGATGATGGCGGAACCTGCTTTACCAATTACCTCAACTCGCAAAATAACGGATTCTTAAGGCATTCCGGGATCCGTATGGAGGAGATATAAATGATTAAGCTTAAAGACATTACCAAATGTTATGATACTGCTGATGTCAGGTTCACCGCATTAAATAATGTCAATTTGAACATAAATGACGGTGAACACGTTGCAATTATCGGTGAGTCGGGCGCCGGAAAAACCACCTTGCTTAATATTATCAGCACTTTGGATAAGCCTACCTCCGGCTTGGCCGAATATAACGGCCGTAATATCGGAGCGCTTTCGGAAAAGGATGCCGCCTGGCTTCGCCTGCATGAATTCGGATTTGTTTTTCAGGACCATATGCTTATGCCTATGCTCAATGTGTGGGATAACATTTGCATGCCGCTTGTATTGTCGGGCCGCAAGATTGACACCCCCAAAATTCATAAGCTTGCAGAGCGCATACTGCCCGACTGCCGGCTTGAAGCCATGCCGCACCAGCTTTCAGGCGGCCAACAGCAGCGGGTGGGAATCGCACGTGCCGTCGTTACCGAGCCTGCGGTTATTTTTGCAGACGAACCCACCGGCAATCTTGACAGTGTCAATAGTCTCAATGTGATGTCCGTCCTTCTTGAAACCTCGGCTCTTAATCACAGTACCCTCATATACGTAACGCATAATGAAGAGCTTGCGCAAAAAGCGGATCGGATAATAACGATAAAGGACGGAAATATCATTGAATAAATCAATCAAAAATATCGGACGTAACCTGAAGCTTCATATAAAGTACGTTATTTTGCTTATAACCGCCGGTGCTCTTTCCATAGGCGTTCTTTCCTCGTACATATCTCTTACCGATACGTCAAGAATCTCGGATGTATATACGGCTCAATCCCTGTACGGTAATTACCACTACTCCGTTTACGGCGTATCTGACGATAATCTTCCATTAATTGATACAAATTACACAAGAAGCACATGCTGTGTGGACATATACTATGGAGCGACAGACGGAAAATATATCTCTTTATACGGAATAGATGAAAACAATCTTCAAAACACCGAATACAGGCTTATTGAAGGCAATTTCCCTAAAAGCAAAAATGAAATTCTGGTGGAAAAATGGTTTGCAATACAATGCGGCCTTACACCTGAAGAAATTATAGGAAGCCGGATAAACATTGACATCGGATATGAAACCGTAAATATGACCGTTTCCGGAATAATAAACAATATGAGTACGTTCGGCGTTATGGAAGGCGACAACCAAAATGCCATATTGATAGTTAACAGTAAATATTCTTCTGATTTTTCAGACAGCACTATGAATAACGTCTATATTCTCTCTGATGACGTTGCACGCATGGGTGAAATATTACCTGAATTATGCATTGAAACCTCGGCAGATGGTTTTTCTTATAACTCCGAACTTCTGGCTGCCGAAAATACGCTTGCGGATTCCGGGCTATCCTATTACAAAAAAAATCCGGCGTTTTTTCTTGCCGTCGGCGCTATTTTTCTGTATATAATAATAACCGTAAACTGTGTTGCCGATATCTGCTTTTCTAACTGGAACCGGGAACTTACAATTTTAAAAGCTATCGGCGCTCCTGCCCGCCATATGCTTGTACCCGTCTGCATTAAATTGAACGGCTTAATCATGATTGGCATGCTCGCAGGCGGAATAACCGGATATACTGCTGTATATATGGCCAACAAACTTTCTCTTTCCGTCATGCTGTCAATAAATGTCCCTTTTGCAGCAAAATCAATATCCTTGATTGCCTGCATTATATTACTTATAAATTTAATTCTCATTTGTATGACGCTGCACAAATTTACCCCGCTTGGCCGCCTCAGCGTCTGCGAACTAAAATCCTTTACCAACAAAATATATTCCCAAAGCGTAAACAACAAAAGCCGTAGCAGCATGTTTAAGAAAAAAGGCGATTTGTTTGATTTGGCAATGCGGAATCTGTCCTTTTATAAATGGAGAAAAATATTGATTGCTTTATGTATATCACTGTCAGCCCTAATTACATGCCTGGCAGGCAGCTTTCTGATTCAGCAAAACGCGTATAATACATCAAATCTTGAGTATGACTATCATATTAAGGTTAAAGATTATTTTAAAGCGGCGGAATACAATCAGGATGACAGCATCCGGGCAGCCTATAAGGAGCTTGAAAAAATACTTGATGATGAAAACATCACCGTTTATTATGACGCCAGCCTTCTCATAGAAGATTTCCATATGGACAAAAGCTGGCTTACCGATGAATACACTGCATATATAAGAAACACTGCGGACGGTATTTCCTCACTTAACAACGGAAGGAATTACATAATGACTCCGCTTATCGTTCTAGGATATTCAGACGATATGATACAGGAGCTTGCCATCAAAAACAATCTTAATATAGCGCGGCTTAATGACGACGAAATTATATTCTGCCGGAATACCTTTGACGAATACGGCGTCACCAATTATACCCTGAACCCGCAAAGAGGCAGTGAAATAACCTGTGTCTCTTCCGTACTGTCATTCAGTGAAGGCGTGGATGAAAACGGCGAGGTTCAATATTATGCCCGGCCGATAACATATGCCGGTACAATTGCAGATATCACAGACAGTGTTCTTGTCCAACCGGAATACAATGGCAATTATCCATGCATTATTGTAAATATGAATACATTTAATAAATGCTTTATGTTCAACGACTATGTTTCGGATTTATACATCAGAACGCTCACGCCCTCCGCATATTCAAGACTGTCATATCTTTTTGAAGGAACCGACTATTTTCAGCTTATCAGCCAGCAGGAAATCTATGAACAGACAGTAATCGCACAGAAACAATCAATATTCATATGCGCCTCAATATTTCTGTTTTGCTGTGTTCTTACAACAATCAATCTGATTATGCTGAGCTGTTATGAGCTTGATATACGAAAATCTGAATATAATATGCTGTACAAACTGGGCGCCTCATCCTCCCGTATTCTCGCAAGCATAATATATGAAGTCTTGGTTATATACGGTATCGGCATAAT
>CALWMX010000013.1 GCA_944382105.1 uncultured Butyrivibrio sp. | reverse complement strand
TAGTACGCTAAGGGCCGTGAGTAGTTTACAAAGCTGGCGTTGATACCGATTTTCGTTAATTAAAACAACCTCATAGCAGGTAAAATGTTCTCACTATGCCAAGACAGGTACTCTCCTAACCTCTAATACAGGCTATGCCTATACGCTCCCACAGTCGCAATACTGCCCCAAATTCATGGGTTTCACCTAATTCTGTGAAATAAATTTTTTCTGATAAAATCTTATAAATCAGAGTTAAAAACTCATATGCGGGAATGGATAACGTGTCCGGTTCACGAATACTTTCTCAAAGTATTAAAGCCCTATACTGCCCGGAGATTATAACCGTTGTGTCCAGTTATAATCAGTCTGCCATATCAGGTGCTATGCTCTGTATGGATTCGGTCGTCTTTCAAGTATAGCATTTTAAAGGCCGTATCTCGCCCCGTGTCGGGAAAGCTTGGTTTTGATTTAGGCAATCAATTAAATCACATCCTTGCATCTTATTTTTTAATTAGTTTTGGGATTTTACATTGACTTTTTAAATTAAAGAAATAAATATAACAGAATTAAATAATTGTAAGTAAAAGCCTATTTTCTGCTCAGGACTGTTCCGGTGATTACCGGTAAATAGAATCAATCCTTTTGTTTTACTTACTTCCCCAAACTTGATTATAATATACCATGTGCGCTAAATTCGTGAAATACACCGTTAAGTGCTCAGGTATATGTTCCACTAAGCTCATGCCGCGCTATGCTTGCATTCGCTAGGTTTTCATATTATACCATAGTTAAAGTATTATTTTCAATTGTTTTTTATTTTTTTCCACAGATTGTTTGGCTCCCTATTCCATATTTCTTTTTCATATGTTATATATTTTAATATTTATGATTTAATACATCTTTCGAAAATCAAAACTGTTTGATCTATTGTGGCATTTATATTTGTTCCCAGAAATGCAATCATAACTGTTGTCGAAGTTTTTCCAAGTTCATTGTTAAAAATAGAATGTAATCTCCAACCATTTTCAGACCAATAACTTAATTCCGTCTGAATTTCCTTTTGATTAATTGCACCGTCTTGCAAATTATCAACCACAACAATACGGTATTCAAATCGAGGATTTCTTAATAATTGATTATTTTTCTGCTCTTGCTTGCACTTTTCTTCTTCCAGTCTCAATCGTTCCTCTTTTTTCAGCCTCAGTCGTTCCTCTTCTTCCAGCTGCTTTATCATCTCCCGCTGCTGTTTTCTTTCATCATCCGTAAGGACTCGATTATACTGAAAACTGTAATTACAATTAAAACATTCATTTACTGAATCCCCTAGAAGTTCAGCGCAATTTGGACATGTTTTCATAATTTTCTCCTACATTGAATTATTTTTTAAGTAAAAAAGCTCCGTTTACCGATTTCCCGGCAACCGGAGCTTTCTTTAAGATAAAAACCTGCGTTAATATCGTTCACATTGTAAACACGATATTTTGTAAAGAAATAATACTCATTAAAGCTGACTATTATTTGTTTGCAATCGCTGCCTGTGCTGCTGCAAGTCTTGCAATAGGCACACGGAATGGAGAACATGAAACATAATCAAGTCCAATCTTGTGACAGAACTCAACTGATGAAGGGTCTCCGCCGTGCTCGCCGCAGATACCTACATGAAGATTAGGATTAACAGGCTTACCAAGCTTGATAGCCATCTCCATAAGCTTTCCTACGCCGGTCTGGTCAAGCTTTGCAAACGGATCGTTCTCGAAAATCTTGGTGTCATAGTAAGCATTAAGGAACTTACCTGCATCGTCACGTGAGAAACCGAATGTCATCTGTGTGAGGTCGTTAGTACCGAAGCAGAAGAAATCAGCTTCCGTTGCAATCTCATCAGCTGTGAGAGCAGCTCTGGGAATCTCAATCATTGTTCCTACTTCATAGTCAAGCTTAACGCCTGCTGTCTCAATCTCAGCATCTGCAGTTTCAACAACAACTTTCTTGACAAATTTAAGCTCTTTGACTTCACATACAAGCGGTATCATGATTTCAGGCTTAACTGTCCAGTCAGGATGAGCCTTCTGCACATTAATCGCAGCACGGATAACTGCCTTTGTCTGCATCTTTGCAATCTCAGGATATGTTACCGCAAGACGGCATCCTCTGTGACCCATCATCGGGTTGAACTCATGGAGTCCTTCTATAATTGTCTTGATTTCTTCAACAGATTTGCCCTGAGCGTCCGCAAGCTTCTTGATGTCCTCTTCCTCTGTAGGAACGAACTCATGAAGAGGCGGATCAAGGAATCTGATTGTAACAGGACATCCCTCAAGAGCTTCATAAAGTTTCTCGAAATCTCCCTGCTGATATGGAAGTATTTTATCCAGAGCAGCTTCTCTCTCTTCAACAGTATCGGCACATATCATCTCTCTGAATGCTGCAATTCTGTCTTCTTCAAAGAACATATGCTCCGTACGGCACAGTCCGATGCCTTCTGCTCCCAGCTCACGTGCCTTCTTAGCGTCGGCAGGCGTATCTGCGTTGGTTCTTACTTTGAGCTTTCTGTACTTGTCAGCCCATGCCATAACACGTCCGAACTCACCTGCGATTGTTGCGTCAACCGTAGGGATCTGTCCGTCATAGATGTTACCTGTTGTTCCGTCGATTGAGATGTAATCTCCCTCATGGAATTCCTTGCCGGCTAATGTGAATTTCTTGTTTTCCTCATCCATAGCGATATCGCCGCAGCCTGATACACAGCATGTACCCATACCACGTGCTACAACCGCTGCGTGTGAAGTCATACCGCCGCGCACTGTAAGAATACCCTGTGATACCTTCATACCTGTTATATCCTCAGGAGATGTCTCAAGACGTACAAGAACTACTTTCTCGCCCTTTGCAGCCCAAGCCTCAGCATCCTCAGCCGAGAATACAATCTTTCCGCATGCAGCGCCAGGAGAAGCGCCGAGACCTTTTCCCATAGGAGTTGCAGCCTTAAGTGCGGCAGCGTCGAACTGAGGATGAAGAAGTGTGTCCAGGTTACGAGGGTCAATCATTGCAACTGCCTCTTCCTCTGTTCTCATTCCCTCATCTACAAGATCGCATGCTATCTTGAGGGCAGCCTGAGCTGTTCTCTTACCGTTACGCGTCTGTAACATGAAAAGCTTTCCATGCTCTACCGTAAACTCCATATCCTGCATATCTCTGTAATGGCTTTCAAGTGTCTTGCAAACTTCCTTGAACTGCTCGAAAGCCTCAGGGAACTTGTCTGCCATCTCTGTAATCTTCATAGGCGTACGCACACCTGCAACTACGTCCTCGCCCTGTGCGTTTGTAAGGAACTCACCGAAAAGACCTTTAGCACCGGTAGCAGGGTCACGTGTAAATGCAACGCCCGTACCGCAGTCATCACCCATGTTTCCGAATGCCATTGACTGTACGTTAACCGCTGTTCCCCATGAATAAGGTATATCATTGTCACGACGGTAAACATTGGCACGAGGGTTGTCCCATGAACGGAACACGGCTTTGATTGCACCCATAAGCTGTTCCTTCGGGTCGTCAGGGAAATCGCTGCCGATTTTAGCCTTGTACTCAGCCTTGAACTGGTTAGCCAACTCTTTGAGGTCGTCTGCAGTAAGCTCAACGTCCTGAGTAACCCCTCTGTCGGCTTTCATCTTGTCTATAAGCTCTTCAAAATATTTCTTGCCTACTTCCATAACTACGTCAGAATACATCTGAATGAATCTTCTGTAGCAGTCCCAAGCCCAGCGTGGGTTGTTTGACTTCTCAGCAATAACGTTAACAACCGTTTCATTCAGACCAAGGTTAAGGATTGTATCCATCATACCAGGCATTGATGCCCTAGCACCTGAACGTACGGAAACGAGAAGAGGATTCTCCATATCTCCGAACTTCTTGCCTGTAATTTCTTCCATCTTGGCAATATACTCATTAATCTCTGCCATGATTTCATCATTAATCTCACGGCCATCCTCATAATACTGAGTACAAGCCTCTGTTGTGATTGTGAAGCCCTGTGGTACAGGAAGACCGATATTGGTCATCTCTGCAAGGTTGGCGCCCTTACCACCGAGAAGCTCTCTCATGTTTGCATTACCCTCACTGAAGAGGTAGCAATACTTGTTTGCCATTTGTAATTCCTCCTACATAATAATTATTACTTAGTTATAGCCATGCAGCTCCATAGGCTTTTGTAAAAAACATATGAGTGTCTCTTGCAAAAACCCACGTAACGCACGGCATATAATCCGTCATGCCGGTACGACACAACATATATCAGGGCGCAATTATACCCTGTACAGTGTCCATTATAACATATCAGTCCGAAATTTCAACAAAAGATTGTAAGATTTATCCAAGTTTTACGCGCGGTTTAACCATGTTTCTGCATGCCTGAAATTACTGAAAGATATGATGCGTAACCGAGATTTTCGTTATTTTTGCCGTTTACCGATATTTTATACAAAATATTTTGATCATTGATGAAATAAAAATATTTACGGGAATATACGGCCCTTATAATCCCTCCGGTTATCCCGCACAAGCTGTCAGGGGATTTATCCGCATCCCCCAGCACATAAAGCTCACCGCCTGACGTATACATAATGCCTTCATAATTATCCACCGAAACAAGGCTTTCGGCATTATCGGCGACCACCTTATCCTCGCTGCCCTTCCGAAGTATATGAAGAGTTCCGTCTGATGCAAGTGCCGCAAGGCAGCCTTCCTCGGCATAAAATACAACCGTACCTGTGTCATCAAGTTCAAAAAGCCTGTTGCCTTCTGCGGCGGCGCCTGTCTTTTCAACTGAATATATCGCGTTCATATAAGTATAATACAGGAAGTTTCCGCCCGTAAAATATATGCCGCTCACCGCGTCATCCGCCGCAAAAAGAGCCTGTATTCCTCCGTCATATGCGGCCGCATAATATCCGCCGTCTTTGCGGTATATAATCCCGCCCCCATCGCCTGAAGTCAGGTTATCCGCAAATTCAACCGTCTCGTCATCAATAAATACCGGCTCTCCCACATTGTCAGTGTCGGCCATATACAGCCTGCCATCAGAAGTAATGTAATATATATAATCACCGGCAAGCCTGTACTGGGATATTCCCTCCGCTATAACCGTCGTGGAGCCTTCCCTGTATTCCACCAGATTCCGGCCGTTGATTATTCCGTAATCAGCGGTTGCCATGTCAAGATAAATAACGCTGCCGTCATCACCGGCTTTAATGATTTCCTTGTCGTTATAATCCGATGCAATCTGTTCCGGACTTCCGTCCTTATCTCCGAAATACATCGTGTATACTCCCGGAGAAAAGTCATCGCTTGCACTGCAGACGGTTAGTATGTAATACTTACCGTTCCCGCTGACCTTGCAGGCATGGGTGTATCCCTGCCCGATATCAATATCAAGTTCGCCTGTATTCTCGCCGTCAGTTACCATTGTTTTGCCGTCCGACGTGAAAATAACAAGCGAAAGGCTGTCATTGTATGCAACGGGAACCGGATTTTGCGCACTGACCTGCACATTCTCTCCGTCCCGGCAGATATAAAGCGCTCCTTCGTCATACGCAAGAAAGGTATTTTCACCGGTCTCGGCAAAAACAGTCTCCCCGCTCACATTTCCGAAAAGCGGCTCGTCAGAACCGTCATAATAACCGTATTTCCCATCGTAATAAAACACCGTGCTGCGGTCCGCATTCCTGACCGCATTTACGATAACCACCGCCGCCACGGCCGCAATTACGGCGGCAGCCGCAATGATAACGATGCGCCGTATGTTTCTTTCTGGCTTTCGCTCCGCCGATGCTGCGATAACTTCCGGATTATCCGGCTCATCCTCAAATTTAAGTTCGCGGATTACCGGGTTATCCCTGCCGCGTTTTCTGCCAAGCTTCTTTAAAAAACCGTTTCTGCGAAAGAAAGCCGACAGCGCTCCGGCTGCCTTCTGAAGCCGTTCTCTGATAACATCCAAAGAAAGGCCCGCCGTTTCCGGCCCGCCTTTCTTGTCATTATGTCCGTACTGCCCGCTCTCTGCGGTAATTCTGTCACGGCCGTGCCGCCTGTCATATTCCTCCCTTGTGGAATGCATTATTCCCGGAGGAAGGGCATTGCCGTCCCCTCCCGATTTCTGTGCTTCCTCCCACTCTTTTTTACGGCGAAGATAGTCTTCGTTGACGTACACTACACGGGCGCCGCACTTCGGGCACACGGACCTGCTGTTATGTTCGAATCCGCATTTATCGCATATCATACAGATTTCCTCCTGCCGCCATCACGGACAACAGCAATTAAAATGTCATTTTATCTTCAAAATAAGCTGAAAGCTCATTTATTTTAATACGCTCCTGCTCCATTGTATCCCTGTCCCTGACGGTAACGCATCCGTCGTTTTCCGATTCAAAATCATAAGTAACACAGAACGGAGTACCTATTTCGTCCTGTCTTCTGTATCTCTTGCCGATATTTCCTCTGTCGTCAAATTCGCAGTTGTATTTCTTTGATAACTCAGCATATATTTTCTCCGCTCCCTCATTGAGTTTCTTGGAAAGCGGAAGAACGCCTATTTTGACAGGCGCAATCGCAGGATGGAAATGAAGCACGGTTCTCATGTCGCCGCCCTCAAGCTCCTCCTCATCGTATGCCGAACACAGAAATGCAAGCGTAACACGGTCTGCGCCGAGTGAAGGCTCAATAACATAAGGAATATATTTTGAACTGTCCTCATCGTCAAAATATGACATATCCTCACCGGATGTGTCCTGATGCCTTGTCAGGTCATAATCCGTTCTGTCAGCAATTCCCCAAAGCTCTCCCCAGCCGAACGGGAACAGGAATTCGATATCGGTTGTGGCCTTTGAATAGAATGACAATTCCTCCTTAGCGTGATCCCTTGCTCTCATCTCTTCATCTTTGATTCCAAGGGATTTGAGCCAGTTGATACAGAATTCCTTCCAGTAGGCAAACCACTCAAGGTCCGTATCCGGTTTGCAGAAAAATTCAAGCTCCATCTGTTCAAATTCTCTCGTTCTGAAAGTAAAATTGCCCGGAGTGATTTCATTGCGGAAGGATTTGCCTATCTGGCCGATGCCGAAAGGCACTTTTTTACGTGAAGTCCTCTGGACGTTCTTGAAATTAAAGAAAATAC
>CALWMX010000012.1 GCA_944382105.1 uncultured Butyrivibrio sp. | reverse complement strand
GCAATGCCTATTATTCCTATACTTCCGGCAAAAGACGTTAAAAATGTACGCCCTTTTTTGGTGAGAAGATTCTTAAAACTGAGTGAGAGCGCGGTAAAAAAAGACATGGATACCTTTTCTCTGCGTTTTCTCGCGGAATTAACGGCAAAGCTTTCGATGCCCGTATTTTCTTTTGCCGGTGATGTATCTGCAACGGCCCGTGTTTCGGCCGGAATATCATCGTCGTTTTCATACGGAGAGGAATCATCCATTACTTTTCCGTCAAGAAGACGTATGATTCTGGAAGAATATTTTTCTGCCAGCTCGGCATTATGAGTTACCATTATTATAAGCTTGTCGTCTGAAATCTCTTTTAGAATATTCATGACGGATATGCTTGTATCGGAGTCAAGCGCGCCCGTTGGTTCGTCTGCAAGGATAATATCGGGGTCGTTGACAATGGCACGTGCAATGGCAACACGCTGCATCTGTCCGCCCGACATCTGGTTGGGCTTTTTGTTAAGCTGGTCGCCGAGTCCCACTTTTTTAAGTGCTTCCGCAGCTCTTTTTCTGCGTTCCGCCTTTGAGACACCGGAAAGCGTCAGTGCAAGTTCTACGTTGGAGATGACTGTCTGGTGCGGAATCAGGTTATAATTCTGAAATACAAAGCCTACTTTATGGTTGCGGTACGCATCCCAGTCCTTATCCTTAAATTCCTTTGTGGAACGTCCGCCGATTATAAGGTCTCCGTCCGTGTAACGGTCAAGCCCGCCGATTATGTTCAGCATTGTAGTCTTGCCGCAGCCGGAAGGCCCCAGTATTGATACAAATTCACTTTTACGGAACCTGATATCAACGCCTTTAAGCGCCTGCACCTCAGTGTCACCTGCCGTATAATTTTTGGTTATACCTTTAAGCTGTAACATTTTTTTCTCCTTAAAAAATTTGCTGATTATAAAAACTCTTTCTATATTCTAAATGAGATGAGAAAAAAAACAATATACAAATGATAAACAATTGTAAAAATTTTATAAAATAAGTCAAAATTAAAATTATTTTCTTCAAATCCTTTGAAACATGTGATACAATATGTTAAATATATTTATTATGCAATAGGATAGGAAGATGGAGATTGCATTATGAGCGAAGATAAGACAGACCATTGTGAGGAGAGGCAGAGACGAAAAAGGATTAATCTCTACAAAAGAATAATCATAATCGTCATTGTCGCCATAATATTGCTTCCCACACTGTTATGCATCATATTATTCTGCAGGCTTAACAGCCTTCAAAAAGACTTTTCAGAGCTGAGAGCATATATTGAAGCATCGGAGCGGACGGCGCAGGCAGGTACTTCCTCTAAGGGAACGGGGCAGGGTGCCGGACTTAATATGGAAAATGACGGAAGAGTGCCGGTCAAAGACAACGACACTGCCGACAGCACGACAGATGAAACCCCGCAGGAAAGTGCGGACGTCAATGTAAGTGATACGGAGAATACCCATGAGACAGAGTCTGTGACCGATGACAATGAGACTTCAGGGAATACTCAGCAACTGATTGAACAGGCAGTGGAACAGGGCCGGAAGGTGGTATATCTTACATTCGACGACGGCCCCGGCGACAATACGGAGAATTTGCTGGACGTGCTTGATGAATACGGTGTCAAAGCTACTTTTTTTGTGAACGGACATCATGGATACGAGACGGCGCTTAACAGGATTGTCATGGAAGGCCATACGCTCGCCCTTCATACATATACACATGAATATGAAAGCGTATATGGAAGCGTTGCTTCATTTGCGGAGGAGATAATTACACTGCAGGATTATCTGACAGACGTGACAGGCTTCAGGCCGTATATTTTCCGTTTCCCCGGCGGCTCAAGCAATTCCGGAACGCCGCTGCCTATAACTGAGTACATAGATTATCTTAATGAAAATAATCTTATATATTTTGACTGGAACGTTTCCAGCGGAGACGGAGGCGGGGATCTCAGCGCACAGCAGGTGCATGATAACGTGTTGAACGGTGTTGCTTCCAATGATATTTCGGTAGTCCTGATGCATGATGCGACTTACAGGATGACTACCTTTGAAGCGGTACCTATGATTATAGAGAGTTTACAGGATATGGACGCATTGATTTTGCCTATCACTGCAGATACAAAGCCTGTTCACCATCACATAAATTAATTAGGAGGATTTTTTAATGGGATTTTTCAAGGATTTTAGGGAAGATTTATCGCAGGCAGTTAACGAATTGTCGGATGACGCGGCCAAAATTGCAGGCGCAGGCAAAAAAAATACCGAGGAAGTACTGCCGGATGACATAATGGTTGATACGCTTGCCGGAGAGGATGCCGGAATGGAAGATAAAATGTCGGACGGTGATATGGAACAGTCCTTATCAAAGGCGCTTGCCGATATTAATATTGCCAACGAAAAGAATGCGGAAACAGCCAAAGCAAATGAATCCGAAAAGAAACAGGATATTGAAAAGCCGGTACAGGAAAAACAGACGGATGACGAAGGCGATGCTTCCGTAAGCGATGAGACAGCAATAATAACACCGGGGCTTGTAATCAAGGGTGATATAACATCCGCCGGCTCAGTGGAGCTTTTAGGTATGGTTGAAGGCAACGTTATCTGCAAAGGCAAGCTGATTGTGAGCGGCACTATCAAGGGCAATTCAACATCATCCGATTTTTTTGCCGACAAAGCTAAAATTACCGGAGACGTACAGTGCGACGGTCCGGCTAAGATAGGCAGCGGATCGGTTATAATAGGAAATCTTGTTGCCACATCTGCCGTTATAGCCGGTGCAATCAAGGGAGATATCGATGTTCAGGGACCGGTTATCATAGATACCACAGCAATTGTAATGGGCGATATAAAATCAAAGCTTGTTCAGATAAATAACGGCGCGGTTATTGAAGGCCACTGTTCGCAGTGCTACTCCGACAACAACCCGAAAAAATTTTTTGATGAAAACTAATATCGGAGGCATCATACAATGAAGGAAAAAAGGATACTTCTCAAACTGAGCGGGGAAGCGCTTGCAGGAGATAAGCATACGGGCTTTGATGAAGCTACGGTGCTTGAAATCGCAAGGCAGGTTAAAACGGTTCACAACGACGGAGCCGAAATCGGAATTGTAATCGGAGGAGGCAATTTCTGGAGAGGAAGAACAAGCGATAATATGGACAGAACAAAGGCAGACCAGATAGGCATGCTTGCCACTGTCATGAATTGTATTTATGTTTCGGAGATGTTCCGGAGCGTGGGACTTGAAACCGAAATACTTACGCCTTTCCAGTGCGGGTCTATTACCGGGCTTTTCTCAAAGGACCTGGCGGTCAGATATTTCAGACAGGGCAAAATCGTTTTCTTTGCGGGGGGAACCGGACATCCGTATTTTTCCACCGATACGGGAATTGTTCTCAGAGCGATTGAGACGGATGCCGACGCCATATATCTGGCCAAAGCAATCGACGGGGTGTATGACAGCGACCCGAAGACCAATCCTAACGCAGTAAAATATGACAGCATAACAATAGATGAAGTAATTGCAGGTAAGCTTGCAGTGATTGATATGACGGCATCGGTTATGTGCATGGAAAATAAAATGCCCCTTGTAGTGTTCGGACTAAACGAGAAGGACAGCATTATCAATGCTTATAACGGTAAATTTAACGGTACGGTTGTCACCGTATAACAATTTGATATTACCTGCGGATTTGAGTACAGACAGCACGTCTGCCGTTTATTGATGCAAGATGCAGTCCGCGGACGGAAATATGGAGGAATTTATGAGCGAAATTAAAGTATTTGAAGACAAAATGAAAAAATCACTTGATGCACTGGAGGCTGAATTTGCCACTATAAGAGCAGGAAGAGCCAATCCGCATATCCTTGATAAAATAAGAGTCGATTATTATGGCTCTCCTACGCCGCTGCAGCAGGTAGCCAATGTATCAGTGCCTGAGGCAAGAATGATACAGATACAGCCGTGGGAGGCTTCTCTTGTCAAGGAAATAGAGAAGGCGATTCTCACATCGGATTTGGGTCTTACGCCGACAAACGACGGAAAAACAATAAGGCTTGTATTTCCTGAGCTCACAGAGGACAGACGTAAAGAGCTTGTTAAGGATATCAGGAAAAAAGGCGAGAATGCCAAGGTGGCAGTAAGAAATATCAGAAGGGATGCCAACGACACAATAAAGAAAAACAGCAAAGAAAATGATATGTCGGAGGACGAGGTTAAGAAGCTTGAGGGTGATATTCAGAAGCTTACGGACAGGTTTACATCCGATATTGATAAAGCCGTTGAAAACAAGACAAAGGAAATTATGACGGTATAAATCGTCGGTATTTGTTATGGATAATTATAATGAGAAGCTTGGGCTCAACATACCGGAACACGTAGGGATCATACTTGACGGTAACGGAAGATGGGCCAAAAAAAGATTAATGCCGCGCAATTTCGGACATCTTCAGGGCAGTAAAGTTCTTGAACAGATATGCGACGACGCCGATGATATAGGAATCAAGTATCTTACGGTCTATGTTTTTTCCACTGAAAACTGGAAACGTTCCAAAAAGGAAATTGACGGTCTGATGAGGATTTTGCGGAATTATCTCAAGGATTGCGTTAAACGTGCCAATAAAAACAACATGAAAGTAAGAATCCTTGGCAAAAAAGACGGGCTTGATGATGATATTATCAAAAACATTGAAGAACTTGAAGCTGCTACCGCAGACAATACCGGACTTGTGTTTCAGGTGGCTTTGAACTACGGCAGCAGGGATGAGATGGTTCGGGCAATGCGGGCCATGACTAAGGATATAATTGAAAAGGGTATATCTCCGGAGAATATAACCGAGCAAATGTTTTCGGGATATCTTGATACCGCCGGAGTACCGGACCCGGATTTGATAATACGCACCAGCGGGGAAAAAAGAATCTCCAATTTCCTGTTGTGGCAGAGCGCCTATTCGGAATTTGATTTTCCGGAAGTTTTGTGGCCGGATTTCAATAAACAGCGTCTGATAGAAGCTGTTGAGAGATATAATAAAAGAGATAGGCGTTTCGGAGGAGTAAAGGAGGAATAAGTATGCGTACAAGAATTATCAGCGGTGCTGTCTTGACGGCAATACTTGTGGGAGCCGTTGCGGGTGGCGGTATTACAATGTTTATACTGTCGCTTCTGATAACATGTCTCGGAATGTTTGAGCTGTACCGTGTTGTAGGAATACACAAAAGCCCGTTGGGAATAGTAGGATATATTCTTGCGGCTGCGTATTACGCGCTTCTTTGGTTTGATAAATTACAATATATGGATTATTACTGCGTTGCATGCGGCATAATCATAATGTTCACATATGTATGCAGCTTTAAAAGCAAAAAAGCCAGTCAGGCTGCATTTTCCCTGCTGGGAATTTTCTATGTGACCATTCCGCTGTCCTTTCTGTACAGGATAAGGATAATTGAAAAATACGGGATATACGTATTTATATTGCTGTTCGTGTGCTCATGGATTGCGGATACCTTTGCATATTTTACCGGAGTTACTCTTGGCAGACATAAACTTGTGCCGAATTTAAGCCCAAAAAAATCAGTGGAGGGCGCTGTGGGCGGCGTTGTCGGTGCGGCGTTAGTGGGGCTCCTTTACGGATACATCCTGCAAAGAATACTCAATATTAATGCCATGATTCCGTTTCTCATAATAAGCGGCGCCGGCGCTTTCATTTCCATTTTCGGAGATTTGGCGGCTTCGGCCATTAAGCGCAATTACGATATTAAAGATTACAGCAATCTTATTCCCGGGCATGGCGGAATACTTGACAGGTTTGACAGTATGATTTTTGTGGCGCCTATAGTATATATAGGAGCAAAACTGTTGATGCCGTTATTATAATATACGGATTTTGCGCTTCTGCGGACATAATGGAGTTTGAATAATATGAAAAAAATAGCCGTTCTCGGGTCTACCGGTTCCATCGGAACACAGACTCTGGATGTAGTGAGAAATAATAAGGACATAGAGGTGCCGGCACTGGCTGCCGGCTCCAATGTAAAGGCTTTGGCTGACCAGATAAGAGAATTCAGGCCAAAGCTTGTTTGCATTGCCCATGAAAAAAGCATAAGTGAGCTGCGTCTTCTGACAGGCGATTTAAATTATGAGATATGCTGCGGAATGGAAGGGCTTATAAGAGTTGCAACATACGATGTTGACATTGTGGTTACGGCAATCGTGGGAATGATAGGAATAATCCCGACAATTGAAGCGATTAAAGCAGGCAGAAATATTGCTCTTGCCAATAAAGAAACCCTTGTCACGGCGGGACATATAATAATGCCGCTTGCCGCCAGACACAATGTACGAATACTTCCTGTGGACAGTGAGCACAGCGCGGTTTTCCAGTCGCTTAACGGCGAAAAACATACGGCTGTGGAAAAAATACTCCTTACAGCTTCGGGAGGGCCTTTCAGAGGCAGAACAATCGATGAAATGCGTAATGTGAAGCTTGAGGATGCACTTAAACATCCAAACTGGAACATGGGCCGAAAAATCACAATAGACTCTGCCACAATGGTCAATAAAGGGCTTGAGGTTATGGAGGCCAGATGGCTTTTTGGCGTGGAAATGGAAGATATCCGGGTAATCGTACAGCCTCAAAGCGTTATCCATTCAATGGTTCAGTTTATTGACGGCAGCATTATCGCGCAGCTGGGATGTCCCGATATGAGACTTCCGATACAGTATGCTCTTTATTATCCTGACAGAAAGCCTATGAATTCGGAAAGGCTTGATTTTGCAAAGCTTGGCTCCATAACCTTTGAGGAACCCGATATGGTCAATTTCAGAGGACTCGCCATGGCGTATGAGGCGGGGACAAAAGGAGGAAATCTTCCAACCGTATTTAACGCCGCCAACGAATTTGCCGTAGATAAATTTCTCAAAAAAGAATGCGGTTTCCTTGAAATAACAGATATGATTGAAAAGGCTATGGGCTGCATACAATATATAGATAATCCTGATGTTGCGCAAATACTTGACACAGAAAAAGCAGTTTATGAGCTTCTGAGGTAAATTTATGAAATATGTTATAGCTTTTTTGGTACTCAGTATCATTATAATC
>CALWMX010000011.1 GCA_944382105.1 uncultured Butyrivibrio sp. | reverse complement strand
TAGCAGGTATTGCTGCGGCTGCTTTCAACATTGATAAGGCCGTCATCCTGAATTATGCCAAGAACCTGCTGGATTGTTGCAAAATCCGTATATCCTGTTTCAAGAATAAATCCCGAAATTGTGTTATTGGATAATGGAAAATCAACCCTGTCCAGCATATATAAAATTATCAGTTTATATAATGTTATTGATTCAACAGCCATTATGATACCTCTTTCCCTGATATGTATTTCTCAATCTGAATTCCCTGCTGACGGAATTCAGAATTTTTTTCTTATCCGTGCTCCACATCGGAGCAATTAAAAGCTTTCTTGGCCCGTCCCCCGTGATTCTGTAAATTACCATATCCTCCGGCAGAAGTTCAATCATATCTACAATTGTAGACACATATTCCTCCGCGGATAAAATCTCAAATTTCCCGGACGCATACTCGTCTGCAAGGTCGGTTCCTTTTAAAACATGGAGAAGCTGAAGCTTTACGCCGTGCGGGTGAAGTCCGGCAAGATATTTTGCACACGCGGTATGGCTTTCATGTGTAACATGCGGAAGCCCGACTATAATATGAGTAACGACGGGTAAGCATGCGGCCTTAAGTCTCGTAAGCGCATCCTCGTATACGGAAAGAGGATATCCGCGGCGTATGTATTGTGCGGCGGCTTCGTCGATTGTCTGAAGTCCGAGCTCAACCCATACAGGCTTGAGGCGGTTGATTTCCGTCAAGAGTTCTATTTTTTCCGGCTCAAGGCAGTCGGGTCTTGTGGCAACGGACAATCCTACAATACGCGGGTCGCGTACCGCACAGTAAAAAATGTTCCGAAGTCTGTCGACAGGGGCGTAGGTGTTGGTAAATGCCTGAAAATATGCAATATATTTGCCGCCCTTGTATTTGGAGCTTACAAGCCTTATACCTGAATCAATCTGTGAAGTAATGCTTGTATGCGGGTCGGCGGCAAAATCACCCGAGCCTCCCGCGCTGCAGAATATGCATCCGCGCGTGTCAATGGTACCGTCCCTGTTGGGACAGGTCATCCCGGCGTTAAGCGATATTTTGTATACTTTATCACCAAAAAGCTCCCTGTAATATTGATTGACAGAATAAAACGGTTTGTGCTCCATGGCTATTTTATTATATGGTCCATAACGGCTTTGCTGACCACATCGGCGACTCTCGGGTCAAAAGCCTCCGGCAGTATGTTGTTTTCATTAAGCTCATCATCCGGTATAAGACCTGCAATGGCATTTGCGGCGGCCAGCTTCATTTCTTCCGTAATCTGCGATGCGCGGCCTTTAAGTGCGCCTTTGAAAATTCCGGGGAATGCCACTACATTGTTGACCTGATTAGGAAAATCGCTGCGGCCGGTTCCCACAACCTTGGCGCCTGCCGCCTTGGCTATATCAGGCATGATTTCCGGAACCGGATTGGCCATTGCGAAAATTATGGCGTCTTTGTTCATGGATGCAACCATGTCGGAAGATACAATTCCCGGGGCCGATACTCCCACAAAAATATCTGCGCCTTCAAGGGCATCGGCAAGAGCGCCTTCCATGTTATCCGGATTTGTGACTTCAGTCATTTTCTGCTGCATCCAGTTAAGCCCATCGGAATTCCGTGAAAGTATACCGGATTTATCACACATGATAATATCGGTAAAACCGTATGTAAGCAGAAGCTTGGTTATGGCCACACCCGCAGAACCTGCGCCGTTGACAACCACCTTGCAGTTCTCCTTTTGTTTTTTTGTAACCTTAAGAGCATTTATAATTCCTGCCAGAACCACGATGGCGGTTCCGTGCTGGTCGTCATGAAAAACAGGGATGTCAAGGGCTTCCTTAAGTCGTTCTTCAATTTCAAAACATCTGGGAGCGGATATGTCCTCAAGGTTAATGCCGCCGAAAGCCGGCGCAATGTTAATGACGGTTCTGATAATTTCTTCTGTATCCTGAGTATCAAGGCATATCGGCACGGCATTGACGCCGCCGAACTCTTTGAAAAGGACCGCCTTGCCTTCCATTACAGGCATTGCGGCATAAGGTCCTATATTGCCAAGTCCAAGAACCGCGCTTCCGTCCGATATGACTGCCACCGTGTTTGCCTTGATGGTGTATTTGTAAGCCTGTTCTTTATCCTCTGCGATAACCTTACATGGCTCGGCAACTCCGGGCGTGTACGCTATGGCCAGGTCCTCCCTTGTATTGATAGAGCATTTGGAAGCCGTTTCAAGCTTGCCGTTCCATTCCTCATGAAGCTTTAAAGCTTTTTCACTGTTCGTCATAGTTTTATCCTTTCAAAGTTATAATAATATCTGAAACCTCGCCAAGCGGTCAGGTATATATTCGCACTAAATTCGCACTGCGCTTGTGTTTGTGTTCATATTATACCATGTGCACTAAATTCGTGAAGTACCTCATTAAGTGCACAGGCACATGTTCTCACTAAGCTCGTGAAAAACCTCGCTAAGTGTTCACATTATACCATGTCTGTTTTTTTTAGTAAATGTTTAATTTATCAGCCAGAAATCAGGTTGTATTTATGCGGTTAAATGCCGGACATATAATATTGACAGTTTCAGGAAAATAGAGTAACATTTATGTCATAAAGTTTAATATTTTTGTAACAGTATTTGGCTTTACATTCATTAAATAGGTGATATATAATGAACCTGTCTGGTTTTCTTAATAATTCCTATTTTAACCCCCATCAGATATAAAAGTCCGGACAAACAGGAGTTGAAATTCGGACTATTAAGAAGGAGATATATTTATGCGAGAAAAATTACAAACACTTTCCCTTGCTGTGCTCAGGGATTTTGCCAAAGACAAAAAAATAAAAAACATCACTTCCATGAGAAAAAGTGAACTGATCGAGGCAATTCTTGAGGCAGCTGCAAATGAAGAGGAGCCAAAGGGAGAGGTCAGGACGGAAACGACGGACAATAAAGAGAAAAAACGGGTTCCCGAACAGAACGCACCTGCTCAGCCTGCGGAGGTTAGCCCGGACAAAGGCGTTGCCGAGAAGAAAGCGGTTTATAATAATGTTGTCAGTATCGGCGAGGAACCGTATAAGCAGGAATACGACCCTGCCATGGTGGACAATTCATCGGGAGCAGACGGAATCCTTGAGGTGATGCCGGACGGATACGGCTTCATAAGGTGTGCAAACTATATGCCGGGAGATAATGATGTATATGTTTCACCGGCTCAGATTAAAAGATTCGGGCTTAAGACGGGCGATATCATTGTGGGAGCCAAGAGAATCAGGAACCAGGGCGAAAAATTCAGCGCTCTTTTGTATATGAAGACGGTCAACGGATATAAGCCGTCCGACATACCCAAGAGGACGCCGTTTGAAAAGCTCACTCCGGTTTTCCCGAATGAAAGAATACATCTTGAACAGCCAAAAAGCAGCACGGCCATGAGAATTATGGATTTGATTTCTCCTATAGGCAAGGGGCAGCGCGGAATGATCGTTTCGCCTCCAAAGGCAGGCAAGACCACACTGCTCAAGCAGGTTGCCAAGTCAATTACCTCCAGCAACAAGGATATGCATCTTATTATCCTTCTTATAGATGAGAGGCCTGAAGAGGTTACGGATATCAAGGAATCCATTCAGGGAGACAATGTCGAGGTTATTTATTCAACATTCGACGAGCTTCCGGAACATCACAAGAGAGTATCCGAGATGGTAATCGAAAGGGCAAGAAGGCTTGTGGAGCATAAACAGGATGTATGTATTCTTCTGGACAGCATCACAAGGCTTACCAGAGCCTACAACATTGTAATTGCCCCCAGCGGACGTACGTTGTCCGGAGGACTTGACCCGGCATCGCTCCATATGCCTAAAAAATTCTTCGGAGCGGCCCGCAATATGAGAGAAGGCGGCTCGCTCACCATACTTGCAACCGCGCTTGTGGATACGGGAAGCAAGATGGACGATGTTGTCTATGAAGAATTCAAAGGAACCGGCAATATGGAAATTGTTCTTGACAGAAAGCTTTCCGAAAAGAGGATTTTCCCGGCAATTGATATTGTCAAATCCGGAACAAGGCGTGAAGATTTGCTTCTTGGCAGCGAAGAAAGAGAAGCGGTGGACATAATGCGCAAGGCGCTTAACGGAATGAGGTCTGACGAGGCGGTTGAGCGTATCATTGATATGTTCTCAAGAACGAGAAATAATGCGGATTTATGCCAGCTTATAAAAAGAACGAGACTTATTTGACAGGAGTTTATGATGGGCAGTAAGGGAGAAACACCTAAAAAAAAGTCCGGCAGTTATGCGATAAAAGTAGCTATGGCTGTCGGTCTTGGAACATTGTTGATTTGCGGGATTGTAGCAATAGGACTTATAGCATTTTCGGATTTGTTTTCGCTCAGTCCCGGGACGTCAGGTTCAAGAACATACAGTTATGATGACCCGTACGGAAATATGTTGCCCGATAAAAGTACAGTAAATGCGTCTGCCGTGACAAAGCTGAACGTACAGTATGTGGGTGATGTGCTGTATGCGGGAGGACAGGCGATTCCGGATAATTTTGTGATTGAGGTCGTACATGAGGACGGAGGAACGGAAAGAGTGACGGACTATGAAAGCGTTATTCTTAATGATGGATTCCGTCTGTCGGAGGGAGAAAATACAATAGAATTTACCTATGAAGGTTTGACGGCATCGATTGTTGTCAATGCTGTAAATATCAGAAATCTGCCGTATCCGCCGAATTATGTGCTTACGGTTGTGGATTCTGAGGCTGCGCAGCAGAAGGTGGATATGCTTGATAACGGAGAGCTGTCATTTGCCGAGGCATTATCCAATATTTCTTTTACAGGAGACTCACAGATTAAGGCTTTGGCCACCAATGGTATTATATCAATGGATTACATAGTGGCTGAAAACGGGGAAAGCTACGATTATTTCAGCGCCAATATGGACCGCGTAATTGCTCAGGCGGCAGGTAAGGATGCGGTTATTGTCCATTATGGAATAAATACCCTTTCAACCTCCGCCGAGGAAAGGACCTCAAGAATCAACCAGTATAAAGAGCTGCTGCTCACTTTAAAGAGCGCATGTCACGAGACAAGAATTATAGTAAGCGGAGTATTTCCGGTATGTTATACAATATTCAGTACGCAGCAGCGTTTTGAGTACATTAATGATTATGATTTCCAGCTTTGTGAAATGTGTATGGAGATTGGCGTCGAATATCTGAGCGATAATGCTTATATGATGGAGCATCAGGAATTATTCAGCAGTGACGGACTTCATCTTACCAAGGAATTTTATACCGGTTACTGGCTTAAAAACATAGTGACGACGATGGGCTTATAGTCCGAATGACGATTCTGTTTTAATATTAGAAAGGTGTCTGCTATGAGGAAATTTAAGTATATACCCACATTGATAGTTGTGGCGACGATTACGGTGCTGATTTTGATAACGGTTGTGGTTATGAAAAGCGTAAAAGGCAGTCCGGTCAATACATCAGAAGGTGAATCCTATATTGCGGCAATGGGAGAACAGGACGTACAGGAGGTGGAGAATCTGCTGCGCGGCAATGAATCAGATGATTCGTCTTCAAACAACGACGGAGAGACATCTGCAAAACCGCTTGAGGACCCTGAGATTGAGACTGAGCCGCTTGACGGCGAAGGATTTTACGGGAGCAATCAGGCCTGTTATGTTCCTTATACTATAGATGATGAGAAGGCGCAAGAGGTTGTGGACAAGCTGGACGACGGAAGTCTTTCCACGAAGGAGCTTTTCAAGGATACGCTTTTTGTGGGTGATTCCATTATGACAGGCTTTTCAGACTTTCAGCTTGCCAATCAGGGCAATGTGATAGCTACTGTCGGTTCGGCCCTCAATCCTCATCTTGAGGAAAATATAGAAAAGATAATAAATTATAATCCTGAATATCTCATATTACATTATGGACTGAATGAGATGGATAAGGATGAGTATTTTGTGGAATCGTTTATAGACGAATACACCAGATGCCTGAAGAAACTTCAAAAAGAACTGCCCGCCACCAAGATAATAGTTATTGGCCTTATGCCGATTAAAGATATTGCGGTTGAAGAGCAGCCCCGCCTTGCCGCAGTTGAAGTATACAATGAGCGCATGCGCGCCATGTGTGTGGAGCTTGGCGTGGCTTACAGCGAAGATTCACAGTTTTTTGTGGACAATGCGGATTTGTACACTCAGGACGGGATACATGTTCAGAGGAAACTTTATGTCAAATGGATTAACTGTCTTGTAAAAGAAATGGGGATATATTGATATGTCGCTTAGAGTCAAAGAATTTCTGGTGATTGCCTGCCTGATGGCATTTGTGATTTTTATTAACAGGCGGGATAGTTATAGAGATATTGATGCCTCGGATATTCTGGAGGATATTGTTGAAAATGTTGATATAGGTGAGATGGAGCAGTTTAACAATTCGGATATCAAAAAAGACTTCGGCGTCAACGCCAATGATTATGACAGTATAGTGTACTATGGGCATCAGTCTGTTATGAACAGCGAGACTCTGCTTATTATCAGGCTTGCCGATGAATCACAGGGACAGGATATTATGGATATAATTGATGCACAGAAAGAAACGAATATGGAACTGTTTAAGTCATATGCGCCTGACCAGTACAGGCTTCTTTCGGAAAGCATTTTGGAGCAGAAGGGCAGTTATGTATTGTATGCTGTTTCTGAAAATGCGCCCGCCATTGAGAAGGCGTTTTCAGACAGCATTACGGGATAGGAGCGGAGATGGTTTTCAGCAGTATAGCATTCTTGTTCGCATTTTTGCCCGTTACGCTTCTTTTGTATTATATATGCAGGGACATTACGTGGAAAAATGTAATACTTTTAATTACAAGCCTTGTATTTTATGCATGGGGTGAGCCCGTTTATGTAGTTCTGATGATTATAAGCATACTCTTCAATTATTTTATAGGAAGGGATATTGAAGAGAGCAGCCACCCGAAAGCTGCATTGATTTTCGGCATAGTTATCAACCTTCTCATACTTGGATATTTCAAGTATGCGGGGATGCTTGTCGATACTGTTAATTCCCTTACCGGATTACACATTCCCAACAGGGAGATTTCACTTCCGGTCGGCATTTCTTTTTATACGTTTCAGGCCATGTCATACATTATTGACGTATACCGTGGAAGCAGCAGGGCGCAGCGCAGGCTTGTGCCGTTTGCTGTATATATTACCATGTTCCCGCAGCTTATTGCAGGTCCTATAGTAAGGTATGAGGACATAGAAAGGCAGCTCACGGTGCGCCGTTTTTCGGGCAAGGATTTTTCGGCAGGCATAATTATTTTTGTCAAGGGCCTTGCTAAAAAAGTCATTCTCGCCAACACCATTGGCGCGCTGCATACGCAGATACTGGGAATTACGGACAGAAGCGCCGTTGTGGCGTGGATAGGCGCAATAGCATACACCCTACAGATTTTCAACGATTTTTCCGGGTATTCGGATATGGCAATCGGTCTCGGGAAAATGCTTGGTTTTACGTTTCCCAAGAATTTTGACAGACCATATGCGTCCTTAAGCATAACCGAATTCTGGAGACGGTGGCATATATCTTTGGGTACATGGTTCAAGGAGTATCTGTACATTCCGCTGGGAGGCAACAGGAAAGGCTCTTTCAGACAGATAATTAACCTTCTTATCGTCTGGATGCTTACCGGACTGTGGCACGGGGCGGCATGGAATTTCGTGGCATGGGGTCTGTATTACGGTGTACTTCTTATTCTGGAAAAATTTGTATTCAGAAAAATACAGGACAGGCTGCCGAAAGCCTTGAGATGGCTTATTACTTTTGTGCTTGTAATTATAGGATGGGTTTTTTTCTTCAGTAATTCTCTTAACGAGGCGATAGCTTATCTTGGAACAATGTTCGGGGCAGGCTCCGGATTTATATCAACCGGAACCATGTTTTATGCGGCGGGATATGCGGTAATCTTAGTGCTTGGATTTATTCCGTCAGTTACGCGTACCAATGCCGACAGTAAAATGCCGGCGTTTCTGAAATGGGCGTCGTGTATACTTTTGTTTGTGCTTTCAGTGGCTTTTCTTGTGAGTGAGAGTTATAATCCGTTCTTATATTTCAGGTTTTAGGAGGTGTAAGATTGAAAAAAAATGCTTCAAGGATAATTACGATATTTTTTCTGTGCCTTATGCCTTTGTGGATGGTTCTGTCAGAGGATGTGGAATTTTCCGATACGGAGAACAGATATATGGCGTCATTTCCGGAAATTACGTTGACGTCGGTTTTAAACGGTGATTTTATGAGCGGGATTGAAACATATCTTACAGACCAGTTTCCGGTCAGGGATGCCTGCATCACTCTTAAAACAAACACTCTCAGGCTTTTCGGACAGCGCAAGATTAACGGCGTATATCTTGCCGACAACGGATACCTTATTGCGGAAGAAGAAAGCTTTGATGATGAAAAGGTCATGGAAATGACCGACTGCATAAATGATTTTGCCGACAGGCTTGACGGCGTGGAAGTAAGATTCATGCTTGTTCCGAACGCGGTGAGCATATATGAAGAGAAACTTCCATACGGAGTCAAATCCACACAGAAGAATACAATTGATATGGTTGAGGACCGTCTTGGAAGCAATATAACAGCGGTGGATGTATATGATACCTTTAAGGACAATGCGTCACAGCAGTTATATTTTAAAACCGACCATCATTGGACGGCAAGGGGCGCTTACCTTGCATTTCTGGAATATGCAAAAGCAGCCGGCCTTGACACAGACAGCGTCGAATACGATTTTATGTGCGTTTCGGGAGATTTTCAGGGAACGCAGGCTTCCAACTGCGGAGTATACAGCAGCAGTGATATAGTAAATATATGTGTACCTGAAAACAGCCGCGGAAGCTATATTGTCAATTATATTGAGAAAACGGAAAAGACGGCAACCCTTTTTGATGAGAGCAAGCTTAAAGAAAAGGACAAATATCTGGTGTTTATGGGAGGAAATTATCCTCAGGTTGATGTTACAACCAACGCCGGAACAGGGCGCAGGCTCCTGGTGGTGAAGGATTCCTATGCCAACTGCATGATACCTATGCTGACACCGTATTATGACAGCATAATAGTGGTTGACCCAAGATATTATTACGACAATATTTATGACCTTATTCAGAGCAGCGGAATTAACGAGGTTATGTTTCTGTATAATGTAAATTCGTATGTGACCGACAACTCCCTTGAGGATGTTCTGGACAATGTTCCGGAAGGTATGGAATAAAATAAGATTTATTTTGTGCTGAGCATTCCCAAGGCAAAATTTAAAAAAAAGTTGCATTGGAATTAATACTGTGATATACTTTAAAAGCTGTTTTAATATGAAGCGCAGTGCGCATCAGACAGTTAATTTGATAAAATTGTTATTATGGCGAAAGACCGTACGGTATGCCATAGTGGATTTTATAATAGCGAGGTGAAATCATGAAAGAAGGAATCCATCCAGATTACTATCAGGCAAAGGTTGTTTGTAACTGCGGCAACGAATTTGTGACAGGCTCTACCAAGGAGGACATCCATGTGGAAATCTGTTCAAAGTGCCATCCGTTCTACACAGGACAGCAGAAGGCTGCCGCTGCCCGCGGACGTATTGATAAGTTCAATAAGAAGTATGGCGTAACACAGAACAACTAACGGTCAGGCAGGTAATAGGGTTGAGATTACAGATAATCTCAACCCATTTTGCGCTTTTGAAGGTATATTATTGTACAGGAGGAGGCAGGCAGAAAATGAAATATTCCGGGATTGGCGGACAGGCGGTAATCGAAGGCGTAATGATGAAAAACAAAGATAAATATGCCGTTGCGGTTCGGAAGCCTGACGGTGAAATAGAAGTAAAGGTTGACGAAGTTAAAGGACTCAGCCGAAAAAGCCCCGTATTCAGGGCGCCGATAATCAGAGGAATGATTAATTTTATAGATTCTCTTGTTATGGGAATGTCAACGCTTACATACTCCGCATCCTTTTTTGAGGAGGATGATGATGATAAGAAAAAAACTCCCGAAGAGAAAAAGAAATCCGATACAATATTCAGTATTGTTACGGTAATCATTTCAATTGTCCTTGCAGTAGGGATTTTTATGGTGGGACCGTATTATCTCTCTCTGTTGATAGGAAAATACATCAAAAACGACACGGTTGTGATTCTCATTGAAGGTGTCATAAGGGTGGCGATTTTTGTGGGATACGTTTCCCTTATATCTCTTATGAAGGATATAAAGCGGGTATATATGTATCACGGTGCGGAGCATAAATGCATCAACTGTATAGAACACGGGCTCGAGCTCAATGTGGAAAATGTACGCAGAAGCTCCAAAGAGCATAAGCGCTGCGGAACCAGCTTCATGCTGATAGTAATGTGCATCTCGATTCTCGTTCTTATGCTTGTGAGATTTGATTCAAGAGTGCTGAGGCTGCTGGCAAGAATAGTGCTTATTCCGGTAATAGCCGGGATATCCTATGAGATTCTGCGGTTTGCCGGAACACATGACAATAAGTTTACGAATATTATGAGTAAGCCGGGGCTTCTTTTGCAGGGACTTACAACCAAGGAGCCTGATGATGATATGATTGAAGTGGGTATTAAATCCGTCGAGGCCGTATTCGACTGGAGAGAATATCTCCGGGAGAATTTCGGGGACAATATGGAAAACAAAGATGAATCAGAGACAGATACTGGAAGGTGCTGCGGCTAAGCTGCGGGCAGCAGGAATAGAAGAAGCCGATAATGACGCATGGCTTCTTATGAGCGAGGCTTTTGGAATAAGCCGTACAGAGTATTATATGCATTGTGACGAGGAGTATTGTGATTTCCGTAATATCGGTGACGGAAGCGCGGACAGCCTTAATTTTTACGGCAGCACGGTAAAATGCAGCAGGATTTCCCTGTATAATGAAATGATAGAGAGGCGGTGCAGACGTGAGCCGCTGCAGTATATTCTCGGCAAAGCATATTTTATGGGATATGAGTTTAAGGTTACTCCTGATGTTCTTATTCCCAGATTTGACACCGAAATTCTGGTGGAGGAAACGCTTAAACACATTAAAGCAGGAGACTGTATTCTTGATATGTGTACAGGTTCGGGCTGCATTGCGGTAAGTATAGACCTTGAGATGAAAAAGCGCGGGAATAACGGCCTTGTTAAAATAACCGCAGCAGACATATCGGAAGCGGCGTTAGCGGTAGCCGGACAGAATTCCGCAGCACTGGGCGCAGGTCCGATTGAATTTATGCAAAGCGATATGTACGGGAACGTAAAAGGCAAATACAATATAATAGTGTCCAATCCGCCGTATATTCCATCGCAGGACATCGATGCGCTTGAACCGGAAGTGAAAGTGTGCGAGCCTGCGCAGGCACTTGACGGCGGAGCGGACGGTCTCTTATACTATAGAATACTTGCCGGTGAAAGCGGAAAATATCTGTATGAGGGCGGATATCTGCTTATGGAAACCGGATATAATCAGGCTGAGGCGGTAAGCCGTATGCTTGAACAAAATAATTATGCGGACATCAGGGTTATCAAAGACCTTGCAGGGCTTGACAGAGTTGTCTGCGGACGGAGGATATAATGTTTGAGAATTTAGAAGATATATTAATTAAATATGAGGATATCAACGCAGAGCTTTCAAGCCCGGATGTTACATCCGACCAGAATCGTTTCAGAAAGCTTATGAAGGAGCAGAGTGATTTGACTCCGCTGGTAGAGGCGTACACCGCATACAAAAAGGCAAATCAGGATATTGCCGACAGCCTTGAGATGCTGGAGGAAGAGAATGATGATGAGATGAGGGATATGCTCAAGGAGGAGCTTTCAAACGCCAAAGACAAATCTGCGCAGCTGGAGGAGCGCATCAAAATACTTCTTCTTCCCAAGGACCCCAATGATGACAAGAATGTCATTGTGGAGATCCGCGCAGGAGCAGGAGGAGACGAGGCGGCGCTTTTTGCCGCCGAGCTTTTCAGAATGTACACACATTATGCAGAATCAAGAAGATGGAAGGTTGAAGTTGTCAATGCGGACGAGACCGGAATAGGCGGAATGAAAGAGATAGAATTTATGGTTACGGGCCAAGGCGCATATTCGGTACTCAAGTACGAAAGCGGAGTGCACCGCGTGCAGCGTGTTCCGGAGACAGAGTCCGGCGGAAGAATTCATACGTCAACAGCATCCGTTGCCGTTATGCCGGAAGCAGAGGAGGTTGAGGTGCAGATTGACGAGAAGGATATAAGGATTGATGTAATGCGTGCGTCCGGAAACGGCGGGCAGTGCGTCAACACTACGGACTCCGCAGTGCGTCTTACCCATTATCCGACAGGAATTGTTATCTACAGCCAGACCGAGAAATCACAGATACAGAATAAGGAGAAGGCTTTTGCCCTGCTGCGCGCCAAGCTGTATGATTTGGAATGCCAGAAAGCCCATGATGCGGAGGCGGATGCCAGAAGAAGCCAGATAGGTACGGGCGACCGCTCAGAGAAAATCCGCACCTACAATTTCCCGCAGGGGCGCGTGACCGACCATCGTATAGGCCTTACATTGTATAAGCTTGATAAAATAATGAACGGCGATATTCAGGAGATTCTTGACGCATGCATAGCTGCCGACCAGGCGGCGAAGCTGGCGAAGATGCAGGAGAATTAATTTTTCCTGCGTCTTTTTCTGAGAATTATATAAGATGCGGCAAGTATTATAAGCAGGAAAACGGCTGCAACAATAGCAATAGCAGTAAATATTTTACTGCGGGAAGCTTTTGCGGCTCTTTCAGCTTCTTTTTGTTCGGCAATGCTTTCTGCTTCCGCGATGCTCCGGGCTTCCGATTCTTCTTCGGAAGCTCTTTCAGATTCTGCAATACTTAGAGATTCCGCTTCGCTTGAAGCTTTCTCTGCGGCAATTCTTTCCTGTTCTTCATATGTTACTACATTTTCAAGAATATCCGCCGTTGTGTCATAGCCAACAGTTGTGCGGTAAAGTCCGAAACGGGCGCAGCTGTATTCGTAATCATCGGATACATAGAACCAGCACCATTGCTGTGAAGCGTGCTGCAGATATCCTTCCTGCGCCACCTCAAGGACGGTTTTGCCTCCGAAATTGGAAAGCGTACGGCGGCAGTCAAGTTCAATCCGGTTTTCGGGATACAGATGAAGGTATGTTTTAGGCACATCATATGTGCCGTATTTAACAGCCGAATCAGGGTATGAATCCGGGTCGGCGCTTATCTGTACGGCGTCGCAGATGGCTGCGGCCGTAATCATATGCCCTCCGTGACCGTATTCGCCGTTAAGGTCCTGTCCCACAACAACCAGAGGTTTGAAACGTCTTATAAGTTCCGTCATAAAACCTACGGTGTCATCGTAGCTGTAGACCTCCTTGGCGGTCTCAAGCGATGTGGCGTATATATCATCGAAATCACCGTTTACGGATATATTGCGCACGCCCACAGTCCAGAGTCCGTCAAGCTTTTCATGTTCCCTGACATTGGCGCCGTTCCAATAGTTAGTGTAATATGCCACCTGTACTTTCAAGCCGAGTTCGCCTGCGTAGTACGGAATAATTCCCCCGAAAAACAGCTGTTCGTCATCGGCATGTGTGGAGATAAGCAGGATATCTGCGGTGTCGCAGGGAGGATTCCATTGCTGTACCCATGACGGCACGTCCCCTTCGCCGAAAGCGTAAAGCTTGCAGATATTCATGCCGTCAGACTGGATGTTCATGATAATTTTGCCGGAGGGTTTGTCAAGCTTAACATATTCGTGAAGGTATCCGTCAGTTCCGCAGGACTGTACGGTTCCGTCTCCAAGCGTCAAAGTCCAGGGAGCAACCGTTTTGTTGTTCCATGCAATATAAAGCGATGCAATAGGAACGTCAGAGCTGATTGTAATGGTGTCGCCGTTATTGAATGCCGACATGCTGTAGTATGAATCGTCGGTCATGTCATAGACTGATGCCCCGTTTGAACAGTCATACTCAGGCGTCAGAGTCACCGCCTCGTCCGCATATACGCTCTGACACAGCACCGTCAATGCCGCGGCCGCCGCAAAAATAAACGCCGCTGTCCGTAATATTTTAAAAAATGAATCTTTTATCATATTAACCTCACAAATACAGTTTAACAATAAGCTTTTATAATGAGCTATTTTACCACACATTATTAATATAAGCAAAAATAAATAAAATACTTGTCTTAAAAACATTCAGGGAATATACTTATAATAATGATTTTTGAAGCAGGAGGTAGCATATGATAGCGGATAAAATGGTTGAACTTGTGGGAAACAGTTCGGTTATAAGGGCAATGTTTGAGGAAGGAAAGCGTCTTGCAGGAAAATACGGTGCGGAGAATGTATTTGATTTCAGTCTGGGCAATCCGAACGTGCCTGCGCCGAAGGAGGTAAACGAGGCGATAAAATCGCTTGTGGATGAGGAAGAGTCAACGGTGCTTCACGGATATATGAGTAACTCCGGATATGAGGATGTAAGAGCGGCCATTGCCGGTTCACTGAACAGAAGATTCGGCACGTCTTTTGACGAGAGCAACATAATCATGACTGTTGGTGCCGCAGGCGGCATGAACGTGTTCTTCAAGGCGGTGGTGAATGCCGGAGACGAAATTATGACGTTTGCACCGTATTTCGGAGAGTACAGGGCTTATGCGGCCAATGCGGACGGCAGGCTTGTGGTCGTTCCGCCTGAAACCGACACGTTCCAGCCGAATCTTGATGCTTTTGAGAAGCTTATTACGCCAAAAACCAAGGCCGTTATCGTGAATACACCTAACAATCCTACAGGGGTTGTATATTCGGAGGAAACAATCCGCAGGATGGCGCAGATAATGGAGCGCAAACAGAAAGAGTACGGTAACGTAATATTTCTGTTTTCCGACGAGCCATACAGGGAGCTTGCATATGACGGCGTCAATGTTCCGTATCTGACCAAATATTATGCCAACACGGTTGTGGGATACTCTTACAGCAAATCGCTGTCTCTTCCGGGAGAACGTATAGGGTATCTTGTAATACCCGATGAGCTTGACGATTCGGCGACAATAAAGACCGCATGTAATGTGGCTACAAGAATTCTTGGTTTTGTCAATGCGCCGTCGCTCATGCAGAAGGTAATCGGTAAATGCGTTGATGTTGATATTTCGGAAAACATTGAAATCTATAACCGGAACAGGGAAGCTCTTTACAACGGGCTTACCGGACTGGGCTTTAAGTGTATCAAACCGGAGGGAGCCTTTTATTTGTTTGTGAAAACTCCCGTTGACGATAATGAATTCTGTCAAAAAGCAAAGAAATACAATATCCTTGTGGTTCCCGGAAACACATTCGGATGTGCCGGCTTTGTGAGGATTGCGTATTGTGTATCGTATGACACTATAATTAATTCTCTGCCTAAATTTAAAGAACTGGCGGAAGAACTGGGACTTGCAGAACAGAGAGGTACATTATGAGAAAATGGGAAAAAAATATCCGCACCGTTGAGCCGTATGTTCCGGGAGAACAGCCGCAAAATACTGATGTGATAAAGCTTAATACCAATGAAAATCCGTATCCGCCGGCGCCTGAGGTTGTCAGGGCGTCGGCGGAGATGAACACAGACAGATTAAGGCTTTATCCTGATCCGGCTGCATCAGTCCTTATCGATGCGCTTGCCGCGCTTCACGGGGTAAAAAGCACGCAGATTTTTCCGGGAGTAGGTTCTGACGATGTACTGTCGATGATTTTTCTGACATTTTTCAATTCGGACAGTCCAATACTTTTTCCGGACATTACATATTCATTTTACAGCGTATGGGCTGATGTTTACAGAATTCCATACGAAACGCCTGCTCTTGACGGGAATTTTATGATTAATGCGGAGGATTATTATAAGGATAACGGCGGCGTGGTGATAGCCAATCCCAATGCGCCCACATCAATATACAGGGAACCTGAATTTATCAGGGATATACTTGACCATAACCGCGAGTCAATAGTGGTGGTTGATGAAGCGTATATTGATTTTGCGGGAAGGTCGGCGTTGGAGCTGCTTGACGATTACGACAATCTGATTGTAGTAAGGACTTTTTCAAAGTCACGCTCTATGGCCGGATTGAGAATAGGCTATGCCATTGCGGGAGAACGTATAATCAAGGCGCTCAATGACGTAAAATATTCCGTAAATTCCTACACGCTGAATATGCCGTCAATAGAGCTTGGGACGGCAGCGGCAAAAAATAACGACTATTATTCCCGTATTACGCAAAAAATAATCGCTACAAGGGAGCGCACGGTAAAAGAGCTTTCAAAACTGGGGTTTGAGTGTCTGCCTTCGGGTGCGAATTTTGTGTTTGCCAAGCACACAAGCATGGCGGGTGAAGTTATTTTTAAGGAGCTTAAAGAGGCAGGCATATTCGTCAGACATTTCAATGCTCCGAGAATCAATGATTATCTCAGAATATCCGTCGGAACCGACGAGCAGATGGACAGACTTTTTGATTTTTTGCGGAAATATGCATAATGTGTGATTTTGCAAAAAAGTCTATAATATTATAGAAATATAGAAGACGGTATTCTTAAATTTGATACCGGATGGGGAGCGTATAAGGGGTAATGCAATTATGGAATATGGTATAATAAAAGCCGATTATTGTACGATATATAATAACTACGGGAAGGCTGACGGAACAAACCGGAGCGGAATCGCAGATGACTTATTCTCCGGATGGGCGGTCATGTTTGATGAGGACAGCCTGAAGGACGGCTGGGTATTGGTCACCACACATTACGGATACAGCGGATATGTCAGGAGAGATAATATCATATGTATTACCGTAGAGGAGCTTAAGCAAAGACAGTATTCGGCAGGGCTTCACAGGATAGTAAGGCCGGCTGCGGATGTCCTTGACATTCCGCGGGTTCAGGGCAGTCCGACAGCTCATCTTCTTAAAAATTCTTTCGTGAATCTGCTGGCGCATTGTGATGACGGATGGAGTCTTATCGAAACGGCAAAAGGCTGCAGGGGATATGTCCGTACCGTTTTTCTTGAGGAACGGGCTGATGATGACGGATTTTTGCTGGGGACGCCTCTTGACAGGCAGAAAGGACTTGAATATCTTTGCGATGAGAGCGGATTAAGAAAAAAAACGGTTGAAAGCGCTAAAGCGTACATGAAAACACAATACCGTTGGGGAGGCAAGTCATCGCAGGGATTGGACTGTTCGGGGCTTGCCTTTGTCAGTTATTTCGAAAACGGACTGCTTATATACCGCGATGCAAAGATAATGCCGGATTTTCCGGTTCACAGGATTGAGAGGGAAGAGCTGAAAGAAGGGGATTTGATTTATTTCCCGGGCCACATGGCGGTTTATCTGGGAAACCAACGTTATATCCATTCTACGGCTCACAAGGAATCTGCAGGCGTCACCATAAACAGTCTTAATCCTCATGACAGATGCTACAGGTCGGATTTATCTGAAAAAATAACCGGATACGGTTCCGTGTTTGTGTAAATCTCCTGAAATAAAATTTTAAAATTAATAATGTTTTTTTATTATTTACTGTTGACATATCTGAGGATAGGTGTATAATGAACATATGAACAAGTGAACATATGTTAATATATTTGAAGGAGAGAAATATATGCAGCAGGAGAAAAGCAATTTATCCAAAGAAAAAGACGCTGCGGACGGCAGTCTGATTGACAGGCAGCCTGCGGAAGAAGTGCTTTATGATTTGGCAGAGCTGTTCAAGGTATTTGGAGATTCCACGCGTATCAGGATATTGTATGCCCTTGTGGAGAGCGAGCTTTGCGTCGGCGATTTGGCGCAGGCTCTCGGAATGGGGCAGTCGGCTGTGAGCCATCAGCTGAAAATACTTAAGGATGCCAAGCTGATTCGCTACAGGCGGGAAGGTAAAAGCGTTATATATGCCCTTGATGACGACCATGTCAGAACCATTCTGAATATGGGAATGGAGCATGTGGAAGAGTAATACAAATATTAAAAGGAGATTTAATTTATGAAGAAAGTGTACGGAGTAGAAGTGGACTGTGCAAATTGTGCCGCAAAGATGGAAGAAGCGGTCAGAAAAACAGAAGGTGTTAAGGATGCCGCGCTGAGCTTTATGACGCTGAAACTGAGAGTGGAGTTTGAGGAGGGCGCCGATGCGGACAAGGTAATGAAAGAAGCTCTTAAAAACTGCAAAAAGGTTGAAGACGACTGCGAGATTTTCCTGTAACAATTTTAAAATGTCAGGAATGTGGTTGGGAAAGTGTAAAGAGGACTGTTATGACAGCTAAACAGAAAAAGGTTTTATACAGAATAATTATATCGACCGTCATTCTTGCGGCGGTGTGGGCAGGAACGGAGTTTTTCCGGGTGCCGCTCTGGCTGGAGGTAATATTATATCTGATACCGTATTTTGTTATTGGTTACGATATACTCAGGAAAGCCGGAAAAGGTATTTTAAAACGACAGATGTTTGACGAAAATTTTCTTATGGCCATAGCAACAGTGGGGGCAATGGCTCTTGGAGAGTTCAGAGAAGGCGTCGCCGTTATGCTGTTTTATCAAATCGGCGAACTGTTCCAGTCCTGCGCCGTCGGGAAAAGCCGACGGGATATTGCGGCTCTTATGGATATAAGACCTGATTATGCCAATGTAATAACGGACGGCAGGGTGGAGAAGGTGGATCCGGACGAGGTAGAAGTCGGAACGGAGATAATCATAAATCCCGGTGAAAAGGTTCCCATTGACGGTATAATATCCGAAGGCAGCACCACGCTGAATACAAGCGCCCTTACAGGAGAAAGTATTCCCAGGGACGCCGCATGCGGAGATGAAATTATCAGCGGATGCATTAATATGACAGGCGTGATTAAGGTGAAGACCACCAAGGAGTTCGGCGATTCCACGGTATCAAAAATTCTTGATATGGTGGAGAATTCAAGTATGAAAAAATCGCGGTCCGAAAACTTCATAACAAGATTTGCTAAATATTATACTCCTATAGTATGCTGCGGTGCGCTTGCGCTTGCAATTCTGCCGCCGGTTATCAGCCTGATTGCCGGTATGAATCCTGACTGGCAGAACTGGATAATAAGAGCTCTTACCTTCCTTGTCATAAGCTGTCCCTGCGCGCTGGTTATATCTATACCGTTGAGCTTTTTCGGCGGTATCGGCTGCGCATCCTCCAACGGCGTCCTTGTAAAGGGTTCAAATTACCTTGAAGTGCTGGCATCAACCGGATGCGTTGTTTTTGATAAGACAGGAACTCTTACAAAAGGTGTTTTTCAGGTTACGGGAGTGTATCCTGAAGACGGATATGACAGCAAAAGCCTGTTGTATTATGCCGCTTATGCGGAAAGCGCTTCCGGTCATCCCATCAGCTTAAGCCTTAAGAAAGCTTTTGAAGATAAAATAGACCGGGACAGGGTAAAAGACATAAAAGAGCTTGCCGGTCATGGGGTTTGTGCCGTTGTTGACGGTCATAACGTATATGCAGGCAATATGAAGCTTATGGATAAAATCGGAGCTTCCGTCAGAAATGTTCATTATGAGGGAACAGCCGTCTATGTGGCTGTGGATGATAAATACGCAGGATGCATTACAATATCCGATGTTATTAAGCCTGCCGCAAGGTCCGCCGTCGCCGGGCTCAAAGCAAAGGGCATTCGTACGGTAATGCTTACGGGCGACGCGCATGCCGCAGCAGAAAGGGCTGCGGAGGAAATAGGGATTGATACGGTAAGAAGCGAGCTTCTTCCCGCAGATAAAGTAGAAGAAGTGGAAAATCTCCTCAAAGAAAAATCTCCGGGAGAAAAGCTTGCCTTTGTCGGAGACGGGATTAATGACGCGCCGGTGCTTTCAAGGGCAGACGTGGGGATAGCAATGGGAGCGCTGGGCTCCGATGCCGCGATAGAAGCGGCGGATATCGTCCTGATGGACGACGACCCATCCAAAATACTGCTTGCCATGAAAATTGCGGTAAAAACACTTTGGATAGTCAAGGAAAATATAGTGTTTGCCATTGCGGTCAAAATAATCTGTCTTATTCTGGGAGCTCTCGGAATTGCCAATATGTGGATTGCAATATTTGCAGATGTGGGAGTTATGGTTATCGCGGTAATCAATGCCACAAGGGCGCTTAGAATAAAGAAATAGATATAATCCGGAAGACAAAACCGGCTTGTGCCATGTGCATAAGCCGGTTTCATACTTTATGGGTTTTGTATAAATGCCTGATTTTTAATTGTATTTGCAGCAAAAATCCGTAAATTCCGCTTTATTGCCGTTTCCTACAGCGTAGAGACCGATTACAACGCCTGTAAAACCGCCGGCAACCTCGCTTGAGAGATATTTGGTCAAGGCGCTGCCCAGAAAAATTTCACTGTCATTATCCGTAACATAGAAATTATATTTTAGACTGTCGGATTTTACCGTAAGCCTTGCGCTGCCGCCGCTTACAGGTACTGATGACTGAATATGATTTATGCCGCCTATATTAAGCTTTAATACGGCTTCAAAGCCGGTTGCCGATTTACGAAGCGCAATATCGTAATGCTGCAGTTCGTCCATGTACAGGGTTATTCCGGCTTCTCCGCGGTCTGCCTTAACCAGACAGCCAAGGTCCATGTCAAAATCGCGTTGCCTTATGCCTATAAATGTAGGCGTATCGCACTCGTCAAGAGTGACATCGGTTCCGTAGAGGATTGCAGAATCCGTATGAAGCTCGTAATTGCTCCTGACCGGATGACGCAGAAAGCACCAGTCGATATTCCAGTCAGTTGTCCCGAAATTGTAGTCCCTGAGTCCTTCCTGAAGGAAATCCCCCTTGATATCATAATTACAATCCGTTGTTCCGTCGGACCCGGCAGTAAACCAGCCATCACCGTCGAAATGTACCGGTGTGAGAAAAACCTCACGTCCCAGATGATGATACGGCTGCCACATATGTATCTGCCTGAAGCCTAAGGAAAGAATATGCCAGTCCCCGTGAACGTCCTGAATCAAATCCCCGTGTCCTATTCCCTGAATGATAAATGGAGCCTTGTTGCGGTTTGTAAGGACGGGATTATGAGCGTAATTGGTGAACGGTCCCCACGGACTGTCTGACCTGCCGTATGTAATCATATGGCCGTATTCGGTTCCGCCCTCCGCTGCCATAATGTAATAGCTGCCGTTTATTTTGTACAGGTGCGGACTTTCAAGATAACGTCCGCCGGAGCCCTGCCAGATGGTTTTGCTTGGCGTGAGCTTTTTGCCCGTGCTTATATCGATTTCGCACTGTACCACTCCCGGTACGCCGTCATCATCCGAGCCGTTGCTCATAAAGTATGCATGTCCGTCTTCAAAATAAAGAGAAGGGTCAATTCCGTTCTGGTCAACCGTAATCGGGTCGGACCACTGACCGTATATGTCGTCCGTATACACATAAAAATGCTTATGTGTGGTGTCATTGGTAGTGACCATATAAAATCTACCGTCGCTGTAACGGATTGTAGGGGCAAAAACGCCTCCGGAACTGTTGATCTTCTCAAGCTCAACCTGTTCCGGCCTTGTGAGTACATGGCCGATTTGCTTCCAGTTCACAAGGTCGCAGCTTTCAAAAAGCGGGACTCCCGGAAAAAACTGAAATGAACTGCACACTAAATAATATTTACCCTCTGCGAAACACACGCTTGGGTCAGGATAAAATCCTTTAATCACTGGATTGGTATACTGCATGATAAACCTCCGTAATATTTCTTTACAGAGTTTATCAGCGGTTGACGGCAAAATACAATCGCCATAATTATATAAATTATATATTAATTATTTAAGGTCATATCCGTCTGTCAGGCATAACCTTAAATCTGATTGTTTATCCGGAAAAGAGTGTAAGTTTATACAAATTTAATATAATTATAATCTTTTTTTTATGGCATAATATAAAAAAACAGTGTAAGATTAAGATAAAGTCATTTAATATGAAAGGAAATAAATTATGTCACGCTTCAGAGATAAATTTTCCAATTTTATGTCAGGAAGATATGGGATGGACGAGTTCGGCAGATTCCTTAATATACTTACGCTTATTCTGCTGATTGTGTCAATATTTGTTAAATTCGTATGGATACCTGCTCTTCTTCTTCTGATATATTCATATTTCAGGATATTTTCACGGAATTATGCGGCCAGAAGCGCCGAGAACCAGAAATACTGTTCAATAAGATACAGGAAAAGCGGAGGTGCAAACAGGGGCGGATACAACGGCTACGGAGGGAGCTACAGCAATAACAGCTATAATAACGGCTTTAGCAGCAGCACCATGACCAATAAACAGAAGCAGGCTGCGGACAGAAAAACGCACAGGATTTACAAATGCCCGAACTGTTCCCAGAAAATACGTGTACCAAGGGGCAAGGGAAGGATTTGCATAAAATGTCCTAACTGCAGAATTGAATTTATCAAAAAAACCTGAGCCGGAGGCAAGGATGTTCGGATATATTACGGTCAATAAGGATGAACTTAAGATTAAAGATTACAGGAAATATGAAGCATATTACTGCGGAGTATGCCATAGTCTCGGCAGGAATTACGGCGCTTTCGGGCAGATGACGCTTACATACGATATGACTTTTCTGGCTATACTTTTATCCTCACTGTATGAGGACCGTACTGCCGCCGTATTACACAGATGCGTACCGCATCCCGTGAAAAAGCATGAAGCAATATATAACGAATATACTGATTATGCAGCGGCAGTCAATGTTATGCTGAGTTATTATAAGCTTAGAGACGACTGGCAGGACGAACGCAGCATAAAAGCCAATATGTTTTCTTCAATTATTAAATCAGCATTTAATAAAGCGAAAGGCCTTTATCCGAGGCAGGCCGGTGCGATAGAAGAATATATAAAGGCGCAGAAACATTGTGAAAACTCGGGCGTAACTTCCCCTGATGAGGCTGCTGCACCCACAGGAGAAATGCTGGCGTCAGTGTTTGACTTCAAACAGGATGAATGGCAGGACAATCTCAGGAGGATGGGTTTTTTTCTGGGCAAATTCATATATATAATGGACGCGTTTGACGATGTAAAGAAGGATATTAAAAAAAATAATTACAACCCTCTTATACAATATGCCGACGAAGAAAACTTTAATTCCAGAGTGAAGGAAATGCTTGTAATGCTTGCGGCGGAAAGCTCTAAAGCATTTGAGGCATTGCCTGTGCTTGACAATGCTGATATACTTAGAAATATAATTTATTCGGGAATTTGGTGCAGATATAATGCCATATGTTCCGGACAGAAGGAAAATAAAGAAAGGTAAACCGTATGACAGACCCATATTCAGTGCTTGGCATCCAGAGGGGTGCCGATGCGGACGAAATAAAAAAAGCATATCGTAAACTAAGCAGAATTTATCATCCGGACGCAAACGTGAATAACCCCAACAAGGCGCAGGCGGAAGAGAAGTTCAAGGAGATACAGGAAGCTTATAATCAGATAATGTACGAACGTGAGCACGGCGAGGGGACTTACGGCAATAACAGAGGTGCGGGAGCTTCAGGAGCAGGAGCTTCAGGGGCTTACGGTCCGTATGGAGGCTTTGGCGGCTTCGGAGGCTTCGGAGGATATTCGGGAGGAGCAAGGAGTGCATATTCCGATAATCCGAGAATGAGCGCAGCCGTCAATTATATAAACAGCGGACACTATGCAGAAGCGATGAATGTGCTTGACGCTATGCCGTTGTCGGAGCATAATGCCAGATGGTACTATGTACATGCCTATGCCAATTACGGAATGGGTAACGTTATCAATGCCAAGGAGGATGCAAGGCAGGCGGTGAACATGGAGCCGAATAATGCAGATTACGTCAGGCTTCTCAATCAGTTGGAGAACGGCGGTGCATGGTATCAGGATATGGGAGGCGCCTACGGCGGAACGGAAACCAATATGGGTTCCTGTTGCATGAGGCTGATTTGTTTTGAACTGCTTTGCAGCGGCTGCTGCTGCGGGCGCGGATGTATATAAATTCATGACAGCGGCGTATATATGAAGATATTATTGAGTAAATAAGTAAATATAAGACGAAAGATGTCTTCTTTTGCGTTTTTTCTGACTTGATTTGACATATTTTTTTATATAAAATCGTAACTGTTCAGGACAGCTGTAATTTATATACGGGAGATAAAGATGGAACAGGAAGTACGGTATATATATGATATTCCGAAGTTTACCGGTAAATCATCGCAGGATAATACGAAGGAGTATATAAAAAGGCTCGGCGCCGGATGCAGCAGCGCCCGTATAATACATATTGCGGGAACTAACGGCAAAGGCTCAGTGTGCGCTTATACAGACAGTATATTAAGATGCGCCGGATACAGCGTGGGAGTTTTTACCTCGCCTCATCTGGTGGATATCAATGAGCGCATTAAGGTTGACGGTAAACAGATAAGCAATGAAGATTTTGAAATGATTTTCAGGGAGGCGAGGGATGTATCCCGGCAGATGGAGCATGACGGATATGTACATCCATCGTTTTTTGAGTTCCTGTTCGGAATGGCAATGAAATATTTTTCCGTCAAGAATCCTGATTATATCATTTTAGAGACAGGACTTGGGGGAAGGCTTGACGCTACCAATATAATTGATAATCCTGCGGTTTGCGTGATTACTTCAATCGGTCTTGACCATGTGGAATATCTCGGGGATACATATGAGGCGATAGCTGCCGAGAAAGCAGGAATAATTAAACAGGGAACGCCTGTTGTATGGATGCGTAAGCGCGGCGATGTGGCGGAGGTTATTAAGGACGCCGTCCGCAGACAAAAAGCTGTATCATATATGCTGTCAAAAGACGATATCCGTATTTTATATGCCGACGATAAAAAGATTGATTTTTCACTTGATAATATGTATTATTGTAATGAGCGTTTTACAATAAATACTGCTGCGCTGTATCAGGCCGAGAACGCCTCGTTGGCGCTCACTGCGGCGGGGGTGCTTGGAATAACCGATATATCATGCCTGAAAGCAGGGGTGGCCGGAGCTTTCTGGCCGGGACGCATGCAGGAGGCGGCTGAAGATTTTTTTGTTGACGGCGCTCACAATGATGACGGAATAAAGGCTTTTCTTGAAACAGTCAGGAATATGGGAGGAAAAGGCAGCATAATATTTTTTTCCGCTGTCAGGGACAAGCATTATGAGGGCATGATAAGCCAAATCTGTGAAAGCGGTCTCTTTTCGGAATGCATTACGGCGCCGCTAAGTGATGCCAGAGGACTTGAAAGCAGCGTTTTGAAGGAGTGCTTTGAGAGAGGAAAAATGAACGTTACGGCGTGCAGCAATGTTGAAGAGGGCTGTAGGACTGCGTTTTCCAGAATTTCTCAGGGAAATAAAATATATGCGGCAGGTTCGCTGTATTTTGCCGGAGAAATTCTCCGATATATAAGGAGGAATATAAAATGATAGATTTTGATGAGGAAATCAGAAAGTTTCAGCCAAGTCTTGAAGTGGACGAGGCGGAGGACGCCATTTATAATAATGATACCACTGATGTGACGGCGGTAATTGACAGGATAGTCAGAGAAATTACGGAGAAATAGATTGGAGTTGCTCAATGAGATGCTACAAATGTAACAGCGTATTGTCTGATGAGGACTACTGTACCAAATGCGGAGCCGATGTTTCCGTGTACAAAATAGTTGTCAAGGCATCAAATTCATATTATAATCAAGGGCTTGCAAAAGCCGGGGTAAGGGATTTGACAGGCGCGGTAACGGCGCTCAAAACAAGCCTTGAGCTTAACAGGCAGAATATAAAAGCCCGCAATCTTCTTGGACTCGTGTACTATGAGATGGGAGAGCTTGCGCTTGCCCTGTCCGAGTGGGTTATAAGTCTTAATCTGAAACAGGACCGCAATGTGGCTGAAGTATATGTACGCAAGGTTAAATCCAATCCCAATAAGCTTGAACTTATAAATCAGGCCGCCAAAAAATATAATCTGGCGCTTGCCAAGGTGAAAGAGGGAGGGGATGATGTTGCGCTTATTCAGCTCAAAAAAGTCGTTGCAACTTATCCCAAGTTCATAAGAGCCAATCTTCTTCTTGCGCTGTTATATATGAAGAGAAATGAGGATGAGCGTGCCCTTAAGCTGCTTAAGGGAGTTTTGAAAATTGACCGCAACAATACTCTTGCGCTTAAATATATTGATGAAATAAATAATACCGGGGTGCATTCCGACAGTAAGGACAAGGAAGAGTATTACAGAAACAGTAAACACAGACCGCTTTCGGGCAATGACGTTATACTGCCGCGCAGCTCCTACAAAGAGCCGTCAAGCGGAGTTTTTACGGTTGTATATATACTGTTGGGAGTTATAATAGGTGCGGCCCTTATATGGTTTCTGGTGGTGCCTGCCAAGCTTCAGAGCTCACAGCATGAAAATAACGAGACAATTAAAAAATACAGTGAGCAGCTTTCCGGATATTCGGTTGAAATCACAACCCTTCAAAGCGCTAACGAAGAATTGCAGAGCCAGCTTGATGCGGCTAACGAAGAGCTGGAGAATTACAAAGGCGATACCAGCGAAGCGGCGCTTTATGCAAGGCTTATAGAGGCTGTCAGCGAATATCTCGACAATAATCTTGATGCTGCCGCGCTTGCTCTTGCGGATATTGACGTGACGCAGCTTCCGACAGAGATATCCAAGTCTCTTTATACAACGCTTGAGGAAAACTGCAGTCAGGGTGCGGCAACCTTCTATATTGCGGGCGTCAATGCGTACAATCAACAGAACTATGTTGATGCCGCCAGATATCTGGAAAGGGCATATGAGCTTGATGATACAACTGTTGAGACGCCGTATTATCTGGCAATGTCATATTATGGCCTTAACGACCTTGAGAATGCGCAGAAATATGTTGATATAGTCCATGAGCGGTTTGGCGGAACAACCTTCGCCGCACAGCTTGACGAATATATCAATTCACTTACAACGGATTAAAGCAGGTATCTGCTAGAATTACATAGAAGAATAAACCACACGTTCAGGTGACGGAGCAATTAATACTATTTTATTAACTGCTCCGTTTTTTTACGAAGAAAGGAGATTGGATATGGGCAGAGTGTGTACAGCCAAAAGAAACGTTATCATAGTCAGACTGTGCGGGGATTTGGATCATCATGTAACCGAACAGATACGGAACGAGATTGACGAAACAGTTGCAAATGAGAAAATCAACAATATTGCCTTTGATTTTAAAAACGTCAATTTTATGGACAGTTCGGGCATAGGGCTGATAATGGGCAGATATAAAAAGATAAAACCCATGGGAGGGGAAATCTTCGTTTGCAATCTTAACTGCCAGATGCAGAGGATTTTCGGGCTTTTCGGGTTGAACGGAATTACAAAAAGAAACAGTAAAATAGACATGATAGTTAATGAGGAGGAACGATAATGGACAGAATAAAAATAGAATTTGATGCAGTCTCAAGAAACGAAAGCTTTGCAAGGGTTTGTGTCGCGGCGTTTGCCACAAGGCTGGACCCGACGCTTGATGAAATTAACGATATAAAGACGGCCGTATCGGAGGCAGTCACAAATGCAGTTATCCACGGATATAATGAGCAGGGCGGAATAATAGAACTGACCGCGGCAATTGAAGAAGACGAGCTTACAATCGTGATTTCCGACAAAGGCCGCGGGATTGATGATATAGAAAAGGCAATGGAACCCATGTTTACCACAGGATCGGACAAGGAACGGTCCGGAATGGGATTTACGTTTATGGAAGTTTTTATGGACGAGCTTTCGGTGGAATCACAGCCCGGGCAGGGCACAACTGTCACTATGAAAAAAAGGATTGGCAAGACTGAGGAATAGGCGGAGGTGTGATTATGAATCATACCAAAGAGCTTATTGAACTGGCACATCAGGGCAACAGGGAGGCCAGAGACGTGCTTGTCATGGAAAATATGGGGCTTGTTTACAGCATTTCAAAAAGATTTGCGGGACGGGGTTACGACATGGAGGACATAACCCAGATAGGCACGATAGGTCTGATAAAAGCTATAGACAAATTTGACCTGAACCAGCCGGTAATGTTTTCCACCTATGCGGTACCCATGATAAGCGGAGAAATAAAGAGATTTATCCGTGATGACGGAATGATTAAAGTATCCCGCTCCATCAAGGAAAACGGCTGGAAAATCAAAAAAGCGGCCGAGCAGCTGGCAAAGCAAAACGGCAGGGAAGCTTCCGTGGAGGAAATTTCACAGGCGACGGGAATATCGGTGGAAGATATTGCAGTGGCCTCGTCCGCCGGAAAAGAGGTGGAATCCATATATCAGACGGCATATCAAAGCGACGGGGCACAGGTATATATAGTCGACAAGCTTGCAGCGGTGTCAGAGGTTCCGGCAAGTGAAAAGCTGATCAACCATATGATGCTTGAGCAGCTTTTGGAAGGACTTGACGATACCGAAAGACAACTTATCAGAATGAGGTATTACGAGGACAAAACGCAGACACAGGTAGCCCAGAAGCTGGGGATTTCCCAGGTACAGGTATCAAGGCTTGAAAAAAAGGTCCTGCTCCGGATGCGCAAGATTATAGAATTATAAATATTATATCGTTATGTATTATATCAAATGCGGCAAAACAAGGGATGCCGGTACCGTTAATGCTCATAAATTCATGAATAATTTATCGGCAGTATGCAGACAATAGTTACTATTCATGTAGCACAGTATACGATTGATAATGAAATCAGGCAATTCATTCCAAGGAGTTTGTGATGAGCGAAACGGTTTATCTTAGTTTTTCCAAAAATAT
>CALWMX010000010.1 GCA_944382105.1 uncultured Butyrivibrio sp. | reverse complement strand
AGAGGGGAATATCTCAAACAGTTTGAAGATGCCGCCTTTGAGCTTGAGATGGGTAAGGTCAGCGGTGTTGTGGAGACTGATATCGGATATTATATTATAAAATGCATTAATGATAATATGGAAAGTGATTACGAGAAGCGCAGCAGGGAAATAGTGTTATCAAGGAGAATGGAAAGCTTTTCCGGGCAATACGCAGATGCTATTGAAGGGCTGGACGCCGAATTTAACAGAAGCTTCTGGGATGAAACGCCGGTTGAGCAGGTAAAATCAGGCAGCGGAAAGCTGTATGAGGTATATGGAGAATATTTTTCGGATGAAGATTTTTAATTTTGGAAATTCCGTTTATTAATATATTTTGATGATTATTAGCACTCAACAACATTGAGTGCTAATTTTTTCTTGACTTTCTGTTTTTTTGGTATTACTATATGTTTTACAGGGCCGGTGCTTACTATTAGTAACAGCCGGAAAGTTTATAACCAAAGGAGTGATTTTTAATGGCGCAGGAACATGGAAATCTGTCAATCAACAGTGAGAATATATTCCCTATTATCAAGAAGTGGATGTATTCCGACCACGATATTTTTTTCAGGGAACTGATATCCAACGGCTGTGATGCCATCACTAAATTAAAAAAACTTGGAATGATAGGGGAATATGAGCTTCCAGAGGACTTTAAACCGGTAATTAAGGTAGAGGTAAGCTCTAAGAACAAAACAATTGCATTTACCGACAATGGTCTTGGAATGACGGCCGAAGAGGTCAATGAATATATCAATCAGATTGCCTTTTCCGGAGCGGAGGCATTTCTTGAAAAATACAAGGACAAGGCCAACGAAGACCAGATTATCGGACATTTCGGACTTGGTTTTTATTCTGCATTCATGGTAGCCGAGCGTGTAACGATTGATACTTTATCATGTAAGGCCGATGCAAAGCCTGTTCATTGGGAATGCGACGGAGGAACCGAATATGATATGGCAGACGGAGAAAAGAGTGAGATTGGAACAACGGTAACTCTTTTCCTCAATGAAGACTGTACGGAATTTGCCAATGAATACAGGGCAAGGGAAGTTATAGAGAAATATTGTTCATTCATGCCTTATGAGATTTATCTGAATAATGCGGATGATACTGAAGAAAAGACCGAGATGATTGAGAAGGACGAACTTCGCGACACCGATACAATCATTGAAACCGTTGTGGAAGAGGCCAAGACGGAAGAAATCGAGGATGAGGACGGAAATAAGAAAACAGTGGAGACAAAGCCGGCTTCAGAGCGCTACAAAATCAAAAAAAGGCCGATGCCTCTCAATGACACAACGCCGCTTTGGACAAAGCATCCTAACGAGTGTACGGACGAAGAGTACAGGGATTTCTACAGAAAAGTATTCCACGATTACAAAGAACCGCTTTTCTGGATACACCTGAATATGGATTATCCGTTTAATCTCAAAGGAATTCTTTATTTTCCGAAGATTAACCTTGAATTCGAGAGCGCGGAGGGAGTAATCAAGCTTTATAATAATCAGGTGTTTGTCGCTGACAACATTAAGGAAGTAATTCCTGAATTCCTTATGCTGCTCAAGGGTGTAATCGACTGTCCTGACCTTCCTCTGAACGTGTCAAGAAGCGCATTGCAGAATGACGGTTTTGTCAGAAAGATTTCAGATTACATTACTAAAAAAGTAGCTGACAAGCTCTCCGGAATGTGCAAGACGGAGAAGGAAAATTACGAAAAATATTGGGATGATATAAGCCCGTTTATCAAATTCGGATGTCTCAAGGATGATAAATTCTGCGAGAAAATGAGCGACTATATTCTTTTTAAGAACCTGGACGGCAAATATCTTACTCTGCCTGAGTGCCTTGAAGAAAATAAAGAAAAACATGAAAATACCGTATTTTACGTTAAAGATGAGGTTGAACAGGGACAGTATATCAAGATGTTTAAGGATGAGGGAATGGATGCAGTAATACTTAAGCATAATATAGACCAGCCTTTCATTACGCACCTTGAACAGAAAAATGAAAACCTGAAATTCCTCAGCATCGATTCGGATTTGTCAACCGTATTCAAAGAAGGCGGAGAGGAAAGCGACGAAGAAAAAGAAGCGGTCAAGGCGGACAATGACAAGCTCGAAGAGATTTTCAAAAAAGCGTTAGGAATTGAAAACCTTAAAGTCAAAGCGGAGAAGCTTAAAAATTCGGACGTATCTTCAATGATTACAATCAATGAAGATTCCAAGAGAATGGCCGACATGATGAAGATGTACGGCATGTCGGGAATGGATCCGAATATGTTCGGAGCAGAGGGAGAGACGCTTGTCCTGAATCTCAACAACAGCCTTGTCAAATATATACTTGACAACCCTCAGAGTGACAATGTTACAATGTTCTGTGAACAGTTATATGATTTGGCTATGGTAGGCCACGGACCGCTTTCCGCAGAACGCATGACTGCGTTTATTTCAAGAAGCAATAAGATAATGGAGCTGTTAGCCAAATAGACAGGGGTTTTTAATGAACCGATATGAACGGGATGACA
>CALWMX010000009.1 GCA_944382105.1 uncultured Butyrivibrio sp. | reverse complement strand
AAGTGTACTTTTTCAAAATTTATTTTCTAATTGTAAGGAGGAAAACACTATGACACAGATTGAAAAGGCAAAGGAACTCATCAACACATTTGCAACCGGTGACGCGGATAAGGCGGCTTCTCTTTTGGCAGAGGACTATATCCAGCATAATCTGGCATACGGTACGGGCCGTGACGCTTTCGTGGCAAGCGTAAAATATCTTGCCGGAGCTGGGGAACAGGTTGCATTTGATATTTTCCGTTTTGATGACGAAGGAAAAATCGCGGAGCACTGGGATAATCTTGCAGACAAAGCGGCTCCCAACCCTTCGGGACGCACGCATACCGACTATGTGGCTCCGGTTAAGGATTTGGAGAAAACGGAAGAAAACCGCAAGCTTGTTAAAGAATTTTTGTACGACGTAATGCAGGGGAACAATCCTGCCAAGACTCCGGAATATTTTGACGGAGATACTTATATCCAGCATAACACCGGAATAGCCGACGGCCTTTCGGGATTAAGCTCGGCATTGGAAGCGCTTGCCGCACAGAATATTCATATGATTTATATAAAGGTTCATCAGGTGCTTGCACAGGGAAATTATGTGCTCGCCGTGAGCGAGGGAACTTTTGGCGGAGCGCCTACAAGCTACTATGATTTATGGAGAGTGGAAAACGGTAAGATTGCCGAGCATTGGGATGTTATGGAAACAATTGCGGACAGGGAAAGCTGGCAGAATACAAACGGTAAGTTCTGACACAGACAATATGGGCGGGAATGCGGTAAATGCCTTCCCGCCTTTTTGACGTTCTGATGATTGGCGTCCGAAGAAGAAAAAATGCCATTAAACGGATGCAGAACTTTTTTGCTTCAGGGACAGCTTTTCTGTGAGCGCGCTTAAAAAACGTTCAATATTTGCATCGGGATGTAACTGATACAATATACCGTAAGGAATGGTAAAATCCCAGTCGACCCGGAGCGTCACAAGGGAAGGATGTACATCCTCCCGGCATTCCAGTGTAAGCAATACGTGGCGCATACGGACACAACGGTTAAAAACCTCCATATCATAAAACCGGGAGGTGTCTTCGGTTTTGATAAGAGGATATGTTTTTTTGAGACTATTCTCTGATGATTTTGCCGTCCGTTGATACGACCACCACCTGCCATGGGATGAACCTGCCGCTGGATTTGAGGGCTTCTTTTGCAGCGTGCTCCAGACCGCCGCAGCACGGAACTTCCATGCGGACAATGGTGACGCTTTTGATATTATTTTCCCGGATGATGGCAGTCAGTTTTTCCGAGTAGTCTACACTGTCAAGCTTTGGGCATCCTATAAGAGTAATCCTGTTTTTTATGAACCTGTCGTGGAAGCCGGCGTATGCGTAGGCGGTGCAGTCGGCAGCAATCAGAAGATTTGCTCCGTCGAAATAAGGGGCGTTTACAGGCACAAGCTTTATCTGCACCGGCCATTGGGAAAGCCTGCTTTGAAGCTCAGACACGCCCGAAGGTGATTCGGTTTCCTGAACGCGGCGTATTTGTTTAACGTTACTGCCGGGACAGCCGCAAGGCATGGGCTTATTTTTTTTCTCCAACGCAGCTTTGACGGCGTTTTCATCATAAGCGGCGGCTTCCCTCTCCGTGAAGGTGATAGCTCCGACAGGACAGGCCGGAAGACAGTCTCCCAGACCGTCGCAGTAATCGTCACGGAGCAGTCTGGCCTTTCCGTCAATCATGGCGATTGCGCCCTCATGACACGCGTCCGCGCATACTCCGCAGCCGTTGCATTTTTCTTCGTTAATCTGAATGATTCTTCTTACCATTATTTTGTCCTCCTGTTAAAAATAAAATATATGATGTCATGGCTGTTTTCTTTACTTTACGCACTGATTATAATATGATTAAAAAAACAAATCTGTTGTTTTTACAACAAAAAGGTAAATATGAAAAAATATGCAGCGCTTATAAAAAATTCAATATTGTTCCGGGATATGGAAGAAGCAGAAATTCAGTCAATACTGAATTGCCTGTCGGCAGACCGGCGGATTTACCGTAAAGGGGAATATATTTTCCGCAGGGGAGACTGCGTTTCCGGCGTGGCGATGCTGCTTGAAGGATGCATCCATATCCAAAAAGAAGACTATTGGGGGAACTTAAGCATACTGAGTGAAATTTCCCAAGGGGAGGTATTCGGGGAAGTTTATGCATGTCTGGGCAATGAAAAAATATTGAACAATGCAGTTGCCGTGACACAGTGTACGGTGCTGTTTATGGATATCGGGCGAATGCTCACAATGTGTCCGTCGGCCTGCCAATTCCACGCCAGACTTATCCGTAATCTGCTTGCTGTAATGGCATCGAAAAACAAAATGCTGACGCAGAAGCTGGAGCATATGTCACAGCGGACCACCCGGGGTAAATTATTATCGTACCTGTCGGAGCAGTCGTTGAAAGCCGGGCTGCCCTCCTTTGATATACCGTTTAACCGCCAGCAGCTTGCGGATTATCTTTCCGTGGACAGAAGCGCCATGTCCAATGAACTTTGCAAAATGAGGAACGAAGGGCTTATCGAATTTGACAGGAATCATTTCGTGCTCAAGTAGATATTTACAATTAAATAAGGATTAAAAAACCACAAGTCTGTTAATATTTTTACAAAAAGACACGAGGTGGTTTTATGTGCACGGCAGCAACGTATAAGACAAAGGATTTTTATTTCGGACGGACACTGGACAATGATTTTTCCTATGGTGAAGAGGTTACGGTAACGCCGCGCAATTACCGTTTTGATTTTGGCGGCATCGGTACCGTGCAAAGCCATTATGCAATTATCGGCATGGCCCACGTGGAAAAAGACTATCCGCTGTATTATGATGCGGTAAATGAAAAGGGCCTGGGAATGGCCGGGCTGAATTTTGTCGGAAACGCATATTATGCGGGACACATAAAGGATAAGGACAACGTTGCATCCTTTGAATTTATCCCGTGGATACTGGGGCAGTGTGAAACAGTAAAAGAGGCCCGTGTGCTGTTGGACAGAATAAATCTTGTGGATACGCCGTTCAGTGAAAAACTGCTGCCGGCACAGCTTCATTGGCTTATTGCCGACCGCGATGAAGCCCTGACGGTGGAAGCCGTAAAAGACGGCGTGAATATATATGATAACCCGGCAGGAGTATTGACGAATAATCCCACGTTTGACAAGCAGATATTTCAATTAAATAATTATATGCATCTGTCACCGGAAGTTCCCGAGAACAGCTTTTCCGGCAGGCTGCCTTTATCACGGTACAGTCTGGGAATGGGTGCGATAGGTCTTCCGGGAGACTTATCCTCACAATCGCGCTTTGTGAGAGCCGCATTTACAAAAATGAATTCCGTGTCAGCCGATTCCGAACCGGCAAGCGTCAGCCAGTTTTTCCATATTCTGGGAAGCGTTGACCAGCCCAGGGGCTGTAACCGGATAGGGGACGGGAAATACGAAATAACAATCTATACGTCATGCTGTAATGCGGATAAAGGCATTTATTACTATACTACCTATGACAATCACCGGATAACGGCGGTGGATATGCGCAATGAGGACATGGACGGCGCATGTCTGATAAGATACCCGTTAATCTGCGAAGAGCAGATTAAAATGCAGAACGGCAAATAATCCTGTCCCGGCCTTTTATCCGGAAACAAAAGTCAAAGGGACAATTGCTCGGACAGACCTGCATATGAATTTGGTATCCGTATGGTTTTCTTTCTCCCGCCTTCCGAATAAGTATATACGCTTTTGAATTTTCCTTTACGTACCAGAGAAAGACCCTGAAGCTTCTTTATTTTGGCAGGACCTCCGTTCACCCAATTCCAGTCCGCAAATCCCTGACGGAAACGCTTCACATAGTAGTAAGCTGCAGATACTGTCTGAGCTTCCTGTTTGTTTCGTTCCACCGTATTTTGTTTTACCGCCATTCTTGAAAACGCAGTGTCCAAGCTTGAATTTGATTCGTCAAAGGAAATGGCATAGCCAACGGTTATTGATGCGCCCTGCGTGAATACTACCTTATAATAAATACCTGTCTCGTCGCGGAAATATTGGGTTAGCTCTTTCATGGCATTTGTCTGGCATATCCTGACAATGCATACAAAAAACAGTATCATTCCTCCAAAAAACAGAGCAAGCAAAATCATTTCGTTTACGTCGGATAAAACCGCAGCGGATATGATGATAATAATAGCGGTGAGGATTATCACGGCGGCAAAAAAACCGCGCCGGAATCTGCCGGACTTTGTCTTTGCGTATGTAAAACTCCTGCACATCTGTATGTTCATGATGTCTTCCTGAGTGAAAGCCGGATTTATTATATTTGTTTCCATATATATCCTCTCTGTTACGTGTTGTTTTTTAAATTCATCAATGACGTTGTCAGGTCTTCATCCGTAATTGGCGTCATAAAAATAATCTGTTCCCTTTCTCTGTGCTGTTCTTTATAACGATAACTGATTTCCGACACTTCCTTTATAAACCTAATGCGTATATCTGCGGTAACAATCAGACTTTCACCAAGCTTTTCCGTGCTGTGCACACGCTCGATAAAAATTATACGGTCAAAGGGAACCGGCTCGCCGGGATCTTTTGAGGCTTCGGAGAATATCTGCGAACCGTAAACCTGATTTCGTGGCAGCGAATCCGTGCTTTTTTGAATCATAACAATTTTATTGTCATTGAGCAGGCGTACATCAAACATTGCACAATTTGGAGAACCGACTATAATTTTATCTTTGTTGCCGGGCTTTTTTCCGACCGAATATATCAGTATGAAAAACATGACGATTATCGGAAGCATCAGCGCGACAGCAGAAAAAAGCGAACCGTCGCTAATAAGCCATGGGAAAATGTCTGAGATAAAATCCGGCCAAATACCGGAAAACTCAATGATAAGCATAGCGAAACAGACGATAAGCGTCAGCAGCAATCTGCGGGAATTGTTTTTGTAAACGCTTACCGCATAGTTATAGGCCGAAGGAGTATCCCTATCCATATGCCAGGGAAAGCTGCGGACGGTAAGCCCGTCTATTCGTTTCATATCTTCCTGAGGCGTTGCGTGTGTAATGGTTGAAATTTTTTTCATATACTTTCTCATTCCGGATTTTGGGTGCAAAAATAAAATTTATAAGCTACATTTAACACAGTCTTGTAAAGACAATATATAATCAAGGTTAATTTCAGGTATTTTTTAGGCTCCTCCCGGAGCTTTTAACGGATTATATCAAGGCTTGGGAATTGACATATATTTTATTTATATACTATAATTTAAAAGTATTCGGACTGCAAACACAGCGGGAAAGGCGGTACGGGCGATGTATAATCCACAGCTGGAAACGTTTATATGCGTGGCGGATGCGGGAAGCTTCAACAAGGCGGCCGAACAGTCCTTTATTACGCCTACGGCGGTAATCAAGCAGATTAATCTTCTTGAAGCGGAGCTTAACGTCAAGCTCTTTGAAAGGACTCACCGCGGACTGAAACTGACCAAAGCCGGAATATCTCTTTACAGTGATGCAAAATATATTATTCAATATTGCAGGGATTCTGTCATTCGGGCCAAGAATGCCATGCAGGAGGACGGGAACATTATCCGTATAGGAACCTCTCCCATGACGCCCGCTCAGATTCTTGTGGAGCTTTGGCCTAAAATACATGAGCTTTGCCCGGAAATCAAGTTTCAGCTGGTGCCGTTTGAGAATACTCCCGAAAACGCAAGGGAAATACTGAAAAACTTAGGACATAACATCGACGTGGTTGCGGGAATTTTTGACGATACAATGCTGCAGCTTCGCAGCTGCGCCGGCTTTGAAATTTCCAGACAGCCGCTTTGCTGCGCTATGTCCGTACATCATCGGCTGGCAGGTAAAAATATGCTGACAATGCAGGATTTATACGGTGAAAATCTTATGCTGATGCATCGGAACTGGAGCCGCTATGTAGACGAGCTCCGTGACGATATCTGGCAGAACCACAGCCGTATACATATTGTAGACTTTGATTTCTACAGTGTGGAGATTTTCAACCGCTGTGAAAACAGCAATGATATTCTGATGGCCGTACAGGCATGGGAGAACGTGCACCCGCTGATTAAAGTGCTTCCGGTGGAATGGGACCATTCAATTCCTTACGGACTGCTTCATTCTCCGGCGCCGTCGGAGACAGTGAGCCGATTTCTTAAGGCCCTTCAAACTGTGGTGCATCAATAAAGGTTTTTATTTAAAAGTTATAACCTGTAAGTATAAACTAATGAACAAAACGAGACTTCTGCGGAAGGCTCGTTTTATTTATAATACAGACAATGAAAACATTAACAATTACCGGCAAGGAGAGGATATTATGAAAAGAATTATTGCGGTGTGCGCCTTGATTATTATGCTTATACCGATACTGACCGCCTGCGCGGACCGGGAAGGGCAAAACACGGACAACGCGGACAATCAGGATATTTTCGGCAATGGGGAGGATGCCGGAACCGTGAATGACAATACGGATGAGTACGGCGCCGGTTACGAAATTCCGCAGGAACTTGAAACAATACCGGAGGAATATACTTCTGCCGCAGATGAACAAGGCACTCTTGTGGAGCTGTATTATGACACATACGAGTCAAGGTCATACGAACAAAAAACACAGAAGCTTGAGAAACGGGCAATAGTATATCTCCCGTACGGCTACAGCGAGAATAACAGATACAATGTGTTTTACCTTATGCACGGCGGATGGAGCGATGAGACTGCCATTCTCGGAACCCCAGATCAGCCGTCGTCTTTTAAAAATGTGGTTGACAATGCAATTGAAAACGGTGAATTTGACCCTCTTATTATCGTATGTCCCACTTACAACAATGAAAGCTCTCAGGACAGCTGGGATTACACGCTGGCATTTAATACACTGACCGTCAATTACCATAATGAGCTGGTGAATGACCTTATACCTGCCGTGGAGGGAACTTACTCAACATATGCAGAGGATACGACGCCGGGATATTCTCCGGAGGATTTTTTTATCTTTGCAATTACGGGAACGGAGGATTTTGAGTGCGGACACTTTACAAGTCAAATAGAAGGGATGCTTGAAATGGACAGCGGAAATTTTATTGACGCGGA
>CALWMX010000008.1 GCA_944382105.1 uncultured Butyrivibrio sp. | reverse complement strand
CTCCGCCGTCAGCTCCGGGCGGTTTAAATATCCTTTTCCGACTCCGTCTCCGGCTATGCAGAGCTCGCCTGCCACGCCGATTGGCAGGGGGCTTCCGTCTTTGTCGAGAATATAGATCTGGGTGTTTGCGATAGGCTTGCCGATGGTGATATCGTTAATACCATTTACCCTTTTGAAACTTACACCTATTGTTGTCTCAGTAGGTCCATATCCATTATATACTACTGCATTTGTACACTCTCTGATTTTATTAATGAGGTCTTCTGTAAAAGTTTCCGCTCCTGCCATTAAAACTCTCAAATACCGAGCAGCTTTTCTAAAATTATTGTCTTCAAACATCATTTTCATTTTAGTTGGAGTAGAATGAATTACATCAACCTTATTTTTTTCAATAAGCTTTGATAAAAAAGTTGCGGATAAATTCTCCTCTTCGTTTGACATTACAACCGTAAGTCCATTCAAAATTGGCAAATATAATTCAAAGACTGAAATATCAAAAATGTAATTTGTAAGCGCAAGTGCCACGTTACAAGTTTTCAGCATATTATATTGATATATATTATTATGATTGCAGCTTACAAAATTACAAAGATTTTGATGTGTTATCACAGTTCCTTTAGGCTTACCACTTGTTCCCGACGTAAACATAACATAACATTTATCATTAGATATATTCGTATTTGATATATCAACACAATTGTTGCTGTAATCAAACTTTTCAAGATTAAGAACTAAAACTGAAATTTTATTAGAAAAACCATCTATTAGTGCTATAGATGATTTTGACTCAAAAATCATATATTCAATTCGCTCCACCGGATAAGTGGGATCAACAGGCATATATGCTCCACCAGCCTTCAATACTGCAAGCATCGCTACTATCACATGCCAGCTTCTTTTTGCAATTATTGGCACTACATCATTGGGTTTTACTCCCTTTTCCCTCAGGAAATGTGCCAGTGAATTCGACATTTCGTCAAGCTGTCTGTATGTGAATTTTTTGTCTTCAAATACAATAGCGGTTTTGTCCGGAGTTTTCTTTGCCTGCTCCGTAAAAAGTTCGTGCACGCATTTGTCTTTCGGGTAGTCTGCATAGGTATCGTTGAATTCGTAAACTACTTTTTGATATTCCCTTTCGTCCATTACTGATATGTCCTTAACTCTTTCCTTGTCCAGCTGTGACAGAATCCTTATATAGCCGTCCGCCAAAGCATCAATTGTATGTCCGGCATATTTCCCACAATCGTACTCAATGCGCATCCTACATCCGTCGGCCGTTGGAATCAGCTCCAGAGAAAAATCAAATTTTGCGGTATGTGTGTCAATTAATTCCGGAATCATTTCTTCCCCGTCCAGAATCAGTGTTTTCTCCCCGTCGGCCTGATACACAAATGATGTATTGACGGCTGATTTATCCTTCATCCCGACCGTATCCGCAATTTCCAGAAACGGCAGTTCCTGATAACGAAACAAGTTAAGTGTCATCTTTCTGATTTTTTCCATGTATTCGGACATGCTTTCATTTATTTCAAAATGTACGGGAAGAGTATTCACAAACATCCCCACTACTCCACGTATATCCGCATGAATCCGGTTTCTTAAAATCACGCTGCTCAGAATGTCCTTCCGGGCGGTATATTTTGAAAGCAAGATACCATAGACTCCCAAGAATACCATGGTATCCGTGAATCCGTTTTTTCCGGCGTACTTTTTTGCCTCCTTGAACAGTTTTTTCGGTATTTGGTATATTTTCGAAATGCCTCCGGTTTTACCGGTTCTGCTTTCCGGCAACGTGACAGGTTCAAAATCACATTTAAGCATCTCTTTGAAAAATTTCTTATGTTCCGTGGTATCAAGGTTATAATAGTATTCAGCATAATCCGAATATTCTGCCTCGGACTTCTGAAGTTCATTTCCGTTATAAACAGACTTGATATCCCTGAGAATTATGTTAATGGAATCTCCGTCCGCAACGATATGATGCATGTCAAAAAGCACCGCGTCTTCCGTGAAACCGACCCTCACAAGAGGTCCCTTGCCCAAATCAAACGGTCTAACAAATGTTTCCTGCCCTCCCGCACGACAGTCTTCAAATTCAATCACTGCGCCATCATCGTAAATTCCGTAGATTTCATCCTCCTGCGCCCAGATATGGCTTTTTAAAATCCTATGATGGTTCAGTACCCGCAGTACAACGTCTTTCAGCCTGTCGCTGTCGGCATCTTTTTGCAAACGGATTCTGGATGGCATGTTATAAGCAGTCGAATACGGGTCTTTACTCCAGTCGGCATAAATTGCTTTCTGCTGGGGCAGTAACACATACTTTTTGCCATAAGCAGCGGTAATCCTTACGGCTTCGCCGGCACTGTCAATGCACTGTGCAAGATTTTCCAGTGTCGGCTGTTCCATTATGTCCTTTAAGGATATTTCAGCATTAAACTGTTTTTCTATCTCATTCAGCATCGAAATGGCAAGAAGGCTGTCGCCGCCGCATTCAAAAAAGTTATCTGTTTTCCCTATTTTTTTACAGTTTAAAAGTTTTTCCCAAATCCCGGCAAGTTTCTTTTCCGTACCGGTCCGGGGTTCTTGGTACTCCGTTATGCGTGCTGAAAAGTCCGGCACAGGGAGATTTTTCCTGTCTGTTTTACCGCTCGGTGTCACCAGCATGGCTTCAAGGCGCATGAAGTAGTTCGGCACCATGTATTGGGGCACTTTGGACGAGAGATGATTCCTCAGTTCTCTTTCGTCAATCTCTCTGTCGGCAGTATAATATCCCACAAGGTACTGGCGGTTGTTGTCGTCCCGCCTGTCTGCCACGGCAGTAAGACCGATCCCTTCAAAGCTGCCCATGACGCTTTCAATTTCTCCAAGCTCTATGCGCAGGCCCCGGATTTTCACCTGCGTGTCAATCCGTCCGAGGTACTCTATCTCACCGTCCGTCTTCCAACGGGCCAAGTCTCCCGTGCGGTACATTATTTTTCCGTGATGGTTTTCTTCCGTGGCAAACGGGTTCGCCACGAACTTCTCCGCCGTCAGCTCCGGGCGGTTTAAATATCCTTTTCCGACTCCGTCTCCGGCTATGCAGAGCTCGCCTGCCACGCCGATTGGCAG
>CALWMX010000007.1 GCA_944382105.1 uncultured Butyrivibrio sp. | reverse complement strand
AAAATATTTACTGAAAGTGTAATTAAAAACTATATACTTATGGTGTTATTTTGTTTACACATACAGAAATTAATGCATGATATAAACTGTTTGTTGCTTTTTTTGACAGTTGTATTTAAAATAAAATAGATTAAACCCTCATTTGACTAATTGGAGTGTAATATGCCTGAAGATGAAAATTTTAAACAAAGACGCAAAATAGATGAGACGCCGCTGGACCCGCCTAAGAGCAATGACCCCGATGAGCTTTTTGAGGAACTCAAAAGCAGTATCCTCAGATACCATCCATCCACTGATTTATCGCTTCTGGAGAAGGCGTACGGGGTTGCTAAAGAGGCTCATAAGGACCAGAAGCGCAAATCGGGTGAACCTTATATAATTCACCCTCTTTGTGTTGCCATAATCCTTGCGCAGCTTGAGCTTGACAAGGAAACAATTATCGCAGGGCTGCTCCATGATGTGATAGAAGATACCGGAATTACCGGAGAACAGATAACCGAGGAATTCGGTGAGGAGATTTTCCTGCTTGTGGACGGCGTTACCAAGCTGACGCAGCTCAATTATGAACATGATAAGATAGACAAGCAGGCCGAAAATCTCCGCAAAATGTTTCTGGCCATGGCAAAGGATATAAGGGTTATTCTTATAAAGCTTGCCGACAGGCTTCATAATCAAAGGACAATGCAGTACCAGACACCTGAGAAACAGATAGAGAAATCCCGTGAAACCATGGAAATTTATTCGCCTATTGCGCAAAGGCTTGGAATTTCCAAAATCAAGGTGGAGCTTGACGATTTGTCCCTTAAGTTTTTGCAGCCGGAGGTATACAATGATTTGGAGCATCAGCTTAAGCTCGGCAAGGAAGCAAGGGAGAAATTTGTCAGGGATATCGTTGCCGAAGTCAAGCAGCACATAGACAATGCCGGCATCGCATGTGAAATTGACGGACGTGTTAAGCATTTTTTCAGCATATACAAAAAAATGGTCAATCAGGATAAAACCCTCGATCAGATCTATGACCTTTTTGCGGTTCGTATTATTGTCGATACGGTAAAGGACTGCTATGCCGCCCTGGGGGTAATCCATGAGATGTATAAACCGATTCCGGGACGTTTTAAGGATTATATAGCCATGCCGAAGCAGAATATGTACCAGTCGCTTCACACTACGCTGATAGCGCCTACGGGACAGCCCTTTGAGATTCAGATAAGAACCTATGAGATGCACAGAACGGCTGAATACGGTATTGCGGCACATTGGAAATATAAAGAAAATATTGACGGCACCAAGGGAGATGACAGGGAGGAAGCCAAGCTTACATGGCTGCGCCAGATTTTGGAATGGCAGAGGGACATGTCTGATAATAAGGAATTTTTGAGCCTGATAAAGAGCGACCTTGATTTGTTTTCCGACAGTGTATACTGCTTTACCCCGAAAGGGGATGTGAAGAATCTTCCTGCGGGTTCAACGCCGATAGATTTTGCGTACAGCATTCATTCCGCCGTGGGCAATAAGATGGTGGGAGCAAAGGTCAACGGAAAGCTTGTCACTATTGATTATAAGATTAAAAACGGAGACAGAATAGAAATCATAACCTCGCAGAATTCCAAGGGACCGAGCCGCGACTGGCTTTCAATAGTCAAGAGTCCGCAGGCACGCTCCAAGATTAATTCATGGTTTAAGGCTGAGCTTAAAGAGGACAATATCATCAAGGGAAAAGAGCTTATTTCCTCCTACTGTAAGGGCAAAAACATCAGCATGAGCGATATTCTGAAGCCGGAGTTCATGGACAAAACCATGATAAAATACGGTTTCAGGGATTGGGATTCGGTACTGGCGGCCGTAGGCCACGGAGGACTCAAGGAAGGTCAGGTTGTCAATAAGCTTTGTGAGGAATATGAGAAGAAGCACCGGGAAGAAATAACGGACAGCGATGTGCTTGAGGAGACGTCCGGCAGCACGGTAAGGCAGAAGACGGGAACAGGTACCGGCAAGAGCGGTATAATAGTCAAGGGAACGGACGATGTATCCGTAAGATTTTCCAAATGCTGCTCACCTGTTCCGGGAGACGAAATTGTAGGTTATGTAACAAGGGGCAGGGGCATTTCAATTCACAGGACGGACTGCGTCAATGTGATAAATATGTCCGAGCTTGACAAATCCCGCCTGATTGAAGCCGAATGGCAGAGGCTCGATACGGCTGACAACAACGAAAAATATTCTGCAGAAATCAAAATTTATGCAAATAACAGGACGGGGCTTATTGTTGACGTTTCCAAGGTATTTACGGAGAAAAAGATAGATGTGTTAAGCATGAACTGCCGAATAAGCAAGCAGGGAACGGCCACGCTTGAAATAGGCTTTGAAATATCAGGCATAGAAGCGCTCAAGGAGCTTGCAGGCAAGCTGCGGGCTATTGAAGGCGTATTGGATATAGAAAGAACAACAGGTTGAATGTATGATAAGAGTAGAAAACAGCGTACTGGGAATGTGCGCAACCAACACATATTACGCATATAACGAAGATACAAAGGAAGGGCTTATAATAGACCCTGCCGATTCTCCGGACAGTATAACCGCAAAAGCTGACAGACTGGGCTTTGTGCCTAAAGCGATTCTTATCACGCACGGACATTTTGACCATGTGCTTGCCATGGATGCCGTACGTGACCGTTACGGAATCAATGTATATGCAGGCCTTACCGAGAAAGAGGTGCTTCACAGTCCGGATATGAATCTGACTTCATCCTTTACGGGTAACGGGAAGACTTTTGATGCAGACATATATCTCGCGGACGGAGAAGAGTTTGATGCTGCAGGGTATCACATAAGGGCAATAGAAGTGCCCGGTCATACAATCGGGGGTATGTGCTATTATTTTCCTGAGGAGAAAATTCTTTTTTCGGGTGATACGTTGTTCTGCGAGTCCGTGGGGAGAAGCGATTTTCCGGGAGGCAGCGGCGCAGCGCTTTGCAGAGGAATCATGGATAAGCTTTTTGTTCTTCCGCAGGATGTTAAAGTGTATCCGGGACATATGGAAGAAACTACAATCGGCAGTGAGATAAGATACAATCCGTTCTGCCGTTTATGACGGGAGAGTTTTCCTGATGATATTTATGAGTGTCAACACCCATGACTATGAAAATGATGTAAGAGTCATGATTGGGGCTTTTTATAAAGGAAATAAAATAATCACGGACAGAGAGCGGGCCGGAGAATGCGAACTCCTTGTGGAAACCGTCATTGAGGGCGGACATATTGAAGGAATGGTATGTGATGCAGGACATGGCAACGTGCATAATATAGAATGTGATGCCTCCCGGGATGACAGAAAAACGGTGCGCAATCTGCTGAAAAGGGAGCTTTATCATATTTTTGCAGAACTTACGGGCAGGCAGCTTCCTTGGGGAACCCTGACGGGAATAAGGCCCATAAAGATACCGCTTGGAATGATAGAAAAAAATATTTCCGATGAAAAAATAATAAATACGCTTCGAAGCGAATACCTTGTAAGCGATGCCAAAGCGGATTTGAGTCTTTCGGTGGCCCATAGGGAGCATGAGCTTTTACAGACCCTTGACTATGAAAACGGGTTCAGCCTGTATGTGGGAATACCGTTTTGTCCGACCACATGTCTGTACTGTTCATTCACATCATATCCTTTGTCGATGTATGCGGGAAGAGTGGATGAATATCTTGGCGCTTTGATTAAGGAGCTTACATTTATCTCGGAGCAGCTTAAGGGAAGATGTCCGGACACGGTGTATATAGGAGGCGGGACTCCGACTACGCTGAATCCTCGTCAGCTTGACAGGCTCATAAGAGCAATTGAAGACAGATTCGATTTGAGCAGGCTTCGTGAATTTACGGTTGAAGCCGGCAGACCTGACAGCATAGACCGCCGAAAGCTTGAGACCTTGAGAAACCATGGGATTGACAGAATATCAATTAATCCGCAGACCATGAATCAGAAAACGCTTGATTTGATAGGCAGAAAGCACACTGTTGAGCAGGTGGCCGAAGCGTTTTGCCAGGCCAGGGACTGCGGTTTTGACAATATCAATATGGATTTGATAGCAGGCCTCCCGGGAGAAAATTCCGAAGATGTTAAACATACGCTTGATGAGGTGGGAAAGCTTGCTCCGGACAGCCTTACCATTCACTCCCTTGCGATAAAAAGGGCGGCCGGACTTAATATTTTCAAAGAAAAATATTCCGGCTACAGGATTGAAAACACAGAAAAAATAATGGACATGGCATGTCGTTATGCAAGGGAAATGGGGATGGATCCTTATTATCTCTATCGTCAGAAGAATATGGCCGGTAATTTTGAGAATGTGGGTTATGCAAAGCCCGGCAGGGAGGGACTGTATAACATACTTATTATGGAGGAAAAGCAGTCGATATTTGCCGCGGGAGCAAATGCCCAAAGCAAAATAGTTTATAACAGTCCGCCGAGGGTTGACAGAATAGAAAATGTAAAGTCTGTCGACGAGTATATAGACAGGGTGGACGAAATGGTAGAAAGAAAGAGAAGATATTTTAATGGATAGTGAAATTATAAATGATGCGGAAGACATTAAAATATATCCTGAAGAGTTTGAGAGCACGCTGATTGCCGATTTGGCAGACAATATAAATCACGGAATATGCGTCAGCAATCTGACATACCTTACGGCGTTAAAAATGGGACTTGACGAAAGCGTCTGCTACGATTTGGCCGTGGCAGGACTGGTTCATGATATAGGAAAGCTTAAGCTCTCCAGATATCTGTACGGGAGAGCGCATGACAGCTTTGCTATGGAAAATATAAAATATATGAGGATGCACTCCAAGCTCAGCTATGATATACTTCAATATTATGACTTTTCGCCTTTTATACTCCAGTCGGTTTTGTATCACCATGAAAATTACGACGGTACCGGATACCCGGAGAATCTTAAAGGCGATGATATACCCTTCGGAGCGCGAGTGATGCGGGTTGCGGACACTTTTACCGCTCTTATATCAGACAGACCTTACCGCAAAGCATTTGATATCGACACGGCGATGGAAATTCTGATAGATGAGATTGAAAATTATGATATGGAAGTATTTATTGCATTCCAAAAGGTCATACATGAACCGGAGACTCTTGATGTGATTAATAAGAGCAGGCTCATAATCGATTTTGACTTTGACATATTATAGCTTTTAATACAGCTTTTTCCGGAATTGTTTCCGGATGGCTGAGGCAAATTTACAGAAATGAGGACAGAATAATGGCATTAATTAAGAAACCTATGACCGGGATGAAGGACATCCTGCCGCGGGAGATGCAGATAAGGGATTATCTCATCAGTCTTATAAAGGAGACATACGCAAGTTTCGGATTTACAACCATTGAAACGCCGGCAGTTGAAAATATTGCCAACCTTTTAAGCCGTCAGGGCGGCGAGAATGAGAAGCTTATATTCAAGATACTCAAAAGAGGTGAGAAGCTTAAGCTTGATGCCGCTGCAAGTGAGGCGGATATTGCGGACGGAGGACTCAGATATGACCTTACGGTTCCGCTTGTAAGATTCTATTCCAACAATGCCGCTTCGCTTCCGTCACCTTTCAAAGCGCTGCAAATCGGCCCCGTTTGGAGAGCGGACAGGCCGCAGAAAGGACGTTTCAGACAATTTTATCAGTGTGATATAGATATTCTCGGAGAACCGGGCAATCTTGCGGAAATTGAACTGATTCTTGCCACTACCACCACGATGGGCAGAATAGGCTTCAAAAATTTCAGGATAAAAATAAATGAACGCAGGATTCTCAAAGCCATGGCAGCTTACAGCGGGTTCCCTGAGGAGGATTACGATTCGGTATTTATCATTCTCGATAAGATGGACAAGATAGGACTTGAAGGTGTGAAAGATGAGCTTATCAAGGCCGGATATTCACAGCAGACGGTTGATAAGTACGCCATGCTTTTTGACGGCATAAGAAATTCGGAGGACGGACTTTCTTATGTGTGCGATAAGATACAGGAATATCTTGAACCGGATGTGAAAGAAAACCTGAGCGAGATTATTGCAAGCGTAAACGGAACAAAGGAATATGATTTTGAGGTTGTGTTCGACCCTTCTCTTGTGCGCGGAATGTCGTATTACACAGGCACTATATTTGAGATAGAGGTTCCGGAATTCGGTTCAAGCGTTGGCGGAGGCGGACGGTACGACAAGATGGTAGGGAAATTTACCGGACATGATACGCCTGCCTGCGGATTTTCAATAGGCTTTGAGAGGATTGTCACAATTCTTTTGGACAACGGTTTCCGGATACCGGGCGGCAGGAAAAAAACTGCTTTTCTTATAGAGAAAGGCATACAATCACAGATGTTATGTGATATTATCAAAGAAGCACAGGATACGCGCAAATCAGGCGTGGATGTGCTTGTGGTAAGAATGAACAAGAATAAAAAATTCCAGAAGGAGCAGCTTGAAAAGGAAGGCTACAGTGAAATTAAGGAATTTTACAAAAATCCCATTAAATAAAACCGACAGGAGATAATACAATGGCAGAGACAATGAAAGGTCTTAAGAGAACCTGCAGATGTGCGGAGCTTAATGAGACAAATATAGGACAGACAGTTACGGTTATGGGCTGGGTTGCCAAAAACAGGAATAAGGGCGGTATATGCTTTGTGGATTTGAGGGACCGCTCAGGAATAGTCCAGATTATATTTGAGGAGGACAAGATAGGAACCGCCGGTTTTGAAAAAGCCGGTTCGCTAAAAAGCGAATATGTTATTGCGGTAACCGGTATTGTTGCACTCAGGGCAGGTGCGGTCAACGACAATCTTGCCACAGGCAAAATAGAGATTGCAGCACAGGATTTGAGAATACTTTCGGAAGCGGAGACGCCGCCGTTCCCTGTTGAGGAGGCTTCCAAAACAAAAGAGGACATAAGGTTAAAATATCGTTTCCTTGATTTGAGAAGACCTGATTTGCAGAAAATACTTATGATGAGGAGTAAAATTGCAGCGGTTACAAGGCAGTTTCTCACCGAAGAAGGTTTTCTTGAGATAGAGACGCCTATCCTTGTAAAGAGCACGCCTGAGGGAGCGAGGGATTATATAGTCCCGAGCCGTGTACATCCGGGTTCATTTTATGCGCTTCCGCAGTCGCCGCAGCTTTTCAAACAGCTGCTGATGTGCTCAGGCTATGACAGGTATTTTCAGATTGCCAAGTGTTTTCGCGATGAGGATTTGCGCGCCGACAGACAGCCGGAGTTCACACAGATAGACATGGAGCTTTCTTTTGTTGATATCGATGATGTGATAGATGTTAATGAAAGGCTTCTTTATAAACTTTTCAAAGAGATTTTGGGAGTCGAAATTGAGCTGCCTGTTCAGAGAATGACATGGAATGAGGCCATGAACCGTTTCGGTTCGGACAAGCCGGATATCCGTTTCGGTATGGAGCTCAAGGATGTATCCGATATTGTAAAAGACTGCGGTTTCGGCGTGTTTACGGGAGCAATTGCAAACGGCGGAACGGTACGCGGCATAAACGCCGACGGACAGGGGGCAATGCCGCGCAAGAAAATCGACGCCCTTGTGGAATTTGCCAAAGGCTACGGTGCAAAGGGGCTTGCATATATTGCCATAGGCGCAGAAGGAGAAATCAAGTCGTCTTTTTCAAAATTTATGACAGAGGAAGAGATGGCTGCAATTATAGAAAGGATGGAAGGAAAACCGGGAGATTTGCTTCTCTTTGCGGCTGATCAGACGAAGCTTGTGTGGAGCGTATTGGGGGCACTGCGTATCAAGCTTGCCGAAGAACTGGGCCTTCGTAAACCGGATGAGTATAAATTCCTCTGGATTACGGAATTTCCTCTTTTTGAGTGGTCTGACGAGCAGAACAGGCTGATTGCCATGCACCATCCGTTTACAATGATGATGGAGGAAGATATTGATCTTCTTGACACTGACCCAGAAAAAGTAAGGGCGAAGGCATATGATATTACGCTCAACGGAGTCGAAATCGGGGGCGGAAGCGTCAGAATCCATCAGAATGATATTCAGAAGAAGATGTTTGGCATTCTCGGATTTACAGACGAAAAAGCAGATGAACAGTTTGGCTTCCTGCTCAACGCATTCAAATACGGCGTACCGCCGCATGCAGGGCTTGCATACGGTTTGGACCGTCTTGTAATGCTCATGGCAAAGACAGACAATATCCGAGATGTTATAGCTTTCCCTAAGGTAAAAGACGCATCCTGCCTGCTTACAGGTGCGCCTGATGTAGTGGATGACGCGCAGCTTGAAGAACTGGGCATTGAAATAAAGACCGACGCCGGACGGTAAATATATATTTAGAATTGTTTTGGATTCAAATAAATAAAATAAATTACTATGTATGGAGGAACCATTATGTATTCATTTGATGAAGTTCAGGCATTCGACCCTGAAATTGCAGATGCAATCAAGCTCGAAACAGGAAGACAGAACGACCATGTGGAGCTTATTGCGTCGGAAAATTTTGTGAGCAAGGCGGTAATGTCTGCTATGGGAAGCACGCTTACCAATAAGTATGCCGAAGGATACCCGGGAAAGAGATATTACGGCGGATGCCAGTATGTTGACATTGTTGAGGATTTGGCAAGAGACAGGGCAAAAGAGCTTTTCGGCTGTGAATATGCCAATGTACAGCCTCATTCGGGAGCGCAGGCTAATATGGCCGTGTTTTTTGCAGTGCTTGAGCCGGGAGACACCTATATGGGAATGAATCTCGCTCACGGAGGACATCTTTCACACGGTTCGCCTGTCAATATGTCCGGTAAATATTATAATTGTGTGCCTTACGGCGTCAATGACGAGGGCTTCATTGATTATGACGAGGTTCTGAAGATTGCCAAGGAGTGCAGGCCTAAAATGATTCTTGCGGGCGCCAGCGCTTATGCAAGAAAAATAGATTTCAAAAAATTCAGGGAGATTGCCGACGAGGTAGGTGCGGTTCTTATGGTTGACATGGCGCATATCGCGGGACTTGTTGCGGGAGGACAGCATATGAGCCCGATCCCTTATGCGGACGTTGTGACAACCACTACGCATAAGACACTCAGAGGACCGAGAGGCGGAATGATTCTCTGTAATCAGGAAGCAGCGGACAGATTCAATTTTAACAAGGCTATTTTTCCGGGAATACAGGGAGGACCGCTCATGCATGTCATAGCAGCCAAGGCGGTATGTTTTAAGGAAGCTCTGGATCCGGGCTTTAAGATATATGCCAAAAATGTAATTGACAATGCGCAGGCTCTTGCTCAGGGTCTTACGGAAAGAGGATTTAATCTTGTGTCGGGAGGAACGGACAACCACCTTATGCTTGTGGATTTAAGAAGCAAGGGCGTTACAGGTAAGGCAACCGAAAAACTTCTGGATACGGTCAACATAACATGCAACAAGAATGCGATACCTAACGACCCGGAAAAACCGTTCACCACAAGCGGTATAAGGCTTGGTTCTGCCGCAGTGACCACAAGAGGTTTTACGACGGAGGATATGACACAGGTTGCAGAGGCAATTGCACTTGCAGTAACCGACGATGATAAAAAGAAGGCTCAGGCAGCGGAGATTGTCAAAGCTTTGACGGATGCTCATCCACTGTATTAAAAAATGTTGGCGGGAGTTCCTTTAAGGAGCCCCGCCTTGTTTTAAATTTTACGTGCGGGAAACGTCGGGACAAAGCAGTTTTTCATAGATAAGCCCGACAATAAACCATACCGGAAGATAGTCAAGCCGTACTACTCCGTTTATATTAAATTTTGCTTTGGAATAATCCCATGGACAGCAGCCTCTTTTCTTTAAAAAAGAACCTGAACAAAATTCCGTGGCAAAAATGCAGAGCGAGTAAATTATGCCCCTGTTTACGGCATTGCGCTTTTTGCTGCATAATCTGCGGCTTAAAGGTTCGATTATTATTGCGGTCGCATATATGGGAAACATCCATATGGAGGTGTTGCTTGTGAGTTTTTTGTCTTTTCGCAGTGCGGAACCCATACCGGTCCAGAACACCTCCATACACCATCCGGTAAGGCCGCACATCAGGTATTTTTTAATCATACTGATATTGTCCCTATTTGAACGCAATTTATACTAATATTTAAGGTGGATTTATATGGCAGAAGTAATTATAAAAAAAGGCGAAGGAAGAAGCTTTAAAGCGGGCGGACTTTGGATTTACGATAATGAGATAGACGGAATCAACGGAAGGTTTGAAAACGGAGATATAGTCGACGTACTTGATTTTGACGGATATTTTCTCGGAAAAGGTTTTATAAATATTAATTCAAAAATAACCGTAAGAATTATGACGAGAAAAAAGGATACAAATATAGACAGGGAATTTATAGACAGACTTGTAAAAATTGCGGTGCAGTACAGAGTCGACACGGTTGACATGTCTTCATGCAGGCTTATTTTCGGTGAAGCGGACGGATTTCCGGGACTGGTGGTCGATAAGTTTTCAGATGTTCTTGTTGTGGAATCCCTGGCTCTCGGAATCGACAGGATGAAGCTTGATATAATTGACAGCCTGAAGTCAGAGCTGGCGGTAAGAGGAATGGATATCCGCGGTGTGTACGAGAGAAGCGATTCCAAAATCAGGCTGAAAGAGGGGATGGAGCGCGTCAAGGGATTTATCGGAGTTCCGTTTGATACCAAGGTCGAGATTACGGAGAACGGCGTAAAATATATTGTCAATGTAGAGGACGGACAAAAAACAGGTTTTTTTCTCGATCAGAAATACAACAGGGCTGCCGTTGCAAGACTGTGCAAAGGGGCGGACGTGCTGGACTGCTTTACGCATACAGGCTCTTTTGCTCTAAACGCAGCAATGGGCGGCGCAGAATACGTGCTAGGAGTGGACGCTTCGGAGCTTGGAATAGAACAGGCCAGAGAAAACGCGGAACTCAACGATGTATCTCATATAACGGATTTTGTGTGCCGTGATGTTTTCGAGCTGCTGCCGGAGCTTGTGGAGGAGGGACGGCTGTTTGATGTTGTCATATTGGATCCTCCTGCATTCACCAAATCAAGAAATTCGGTAAAAAACGCCGTAAAAGGATATCGTGAGATTAATATAAAAGGAATGAAGCTGGTAAAGGACGGCGGATACCTTGCTACCTGCTCATGTTCGCATTTTATGGAGCAGGAGCTTTTTGCAAAAACAATAGCGGAGGCTGCCCGGAGCGCACATAAGCGTCTGAAACAGGTGGAATTCAGAACCCAGTCCCCTGACCATCCGATACTGTGGGCCGCAGACGAATCTTATTATCTGAAGTTTTATATTTTTCAGGTTTGTGAAGAGCATTGAGAAAAATATTTACGGCATACTTAATGCCATGCGGACGGCCATGGGGACGGCACGGTAAAAATCCTGTTGATAGCATTGAACCGGAATGATATAATTTTATTTGAGTTAAGGCATATCATTCTGCGGCTGTATATAAAATATCTGTATGCCGGTTCCGTTGTATGTTTCGGTGCGGTAGAGCGTTTCATCACCCTCCAACTGGAAGAACGTATACTGTGATGTACAGGATATGGTGGATATGCTGCCTTCCATAACGGTTGTTTTATCCGTACCGTCGGTGTTCATGCGCTTCAGAGCAGGATTGTCACCTCCGACAGAATAATACACTATGTTGTTATATACGTTATAAAGAGTGCATTCTTCTTCGGATAAGACGTATTGTTCATACGTGTCAAGGTTTACCTTGGTAAGCGCAGAACCGTTGTCAAGGTCTATGTAGTACAGTTCATTGCCTACCATGTTGGCCATATAAGTATTGCCGTCCATGTAAAGCGATATTGTGCTGTCATCCAGATCAAGGCTGTATACCGAATGATTGTCGCCGCTGTTGGAATAGTAAACCGTACCGTCTATTACGCTGGCTGTACTGCAGTTCCTGCGGCTTACGGTTTTCTGGTTTTCGCCGCGTATATCTATTGAAGATGTGGTAGCTTCGGTTCCGTCGTTTTCATTGTATACAAGCGTGTTCCCGGTCAGCGACAAATCCGTGGAGTAACCGCTCACAAGCGTGTTTGAATCGCTGCCGTTCGTACGGCAGCGTACGATACCGAATAAATCGCTTCTGAATATTACGGTTATGTCATCGCTTGTGCCGTTGTTTTTTATGTAATATACAAACTGGCCGGCTGCATTAATGCAGGAAGCCTTGTCGCCGGATACATACCGAATATCGGTGCAGTCTGATTTCATGGAATAAAGACGGCCTCCGTCATACGGATTAGAGAAAAAGATTGTCCCGTCGATTTCACAAAAAATACCGCCGCTGTTGAGATTGCCTGCGGTATTGCCGATAGTGTCGGGACTGTTGGAGGGTATTCGGTTGGATAAAAAGTTCGCAATTATTATACCGGCAGCAGCCAGAAGAATTATGCCGGGGATAATAAAACGTATTGCTTTTTTCATATGGCTTATCTACCTTTATTATCAATAGGGGACGGAAGAGTATCTCCGATAAAAATATTATCCAATAATTTTACTTGTTTTTCAAGTAAAATATACATTAGGCTGGTATGATGCCTATGTAAAATCCTGTCAGATGTCCAATGGCGGACCGGCAGAACACAGAGCGTCATACCCGGACGGTCCTAAAGACCGGTGTTTTTACACGGAAAGGGAAAATATGTACGTAGATTTACAGGAATCAAGGAAACAGATTGACGAAATAGATTCCAAAATAGTTGAGTTATTCGAAAAAAGAATGACAGTGGCCGGAAATGTGGCTGATTATAAGATTGCCACAGGCAAACCGGTCTTTGATAAAGAGCGGGAGGAGAGCAAGATAAAAACCCTGACTGACATTACAAAGGACAGCTTCAACAAAAAATGCGTGGCTGAGCTCTTTTCCCAGATAATGGCCATGAGCCGTAAGCTGCAGTACGGCAAGCTTGAAAGCAGCAGCGAAAACTCAAGGCTTGAGCCTTATGAGGTTATCGATGCTATTCCCACGGATAATGTCAGGGTAGTGTATCAAGGCATTCCCGGTGCATACAGCCATGAAGCAATGATTGATTTTTTCGGCAAAAGCGTTGACAGCATTAATGTGGATACTTTCAGGGATGCCATGGAGGCGGTTAATGCGGGAAAAGCCGATTATGCGGTTATACCTATAGATAATTCCTCCGCCGGAATGGTCAGCGATACATATGATTTGCTTCAGGAATATAACAATTACATAGTTGCGGAAACTTTTCTGGAAGTAAAGCACTGTCTGCTTGTTAAGCCGGGTGCGGATATAGACAGCATTCAAAAAGTATATTCACATCCGCAGGCGTTGATGCAATGCGCCAGATATCTTGACGGACACAGAAAATGGCAGAGAGAGCCGTTCCTGAACACTGCCATGAGCGCAAGAAAAGTAGCTGAGGAAAACGATTATACACAGGCTGCAATCGCCTCGTCCAACTGTGCCGGTGAATACGGACTTGAGATTGCCGAAGAGGGCATTAACTCTTCAAGCGCCAACACAACAAGATTTGTCATTGTAAGCAGCAGAAGGGCTTTCGTCAAGGGCGCAGGCAAAGTGAGCATCTGCTTTGAAATAGCCCACAGAGCCGGAAGCCTGTATAATGCTTTATCAAATATTATGTTTAACGGACTGAACATGACAAAAATCGAATCCAGGCCTATAGCCGAGCATAATTGGGAATTCAGGTTTTTTGTGGATTTTGAAGGGAATCTGTCGGATGCCGGAGTGAGGAACGCGCTCAGAGGTATTTGTGAAGAAGCCAATAAGTTTAAGCTCTTAGGGAATTATTAGAGGTGCGTTATGAAAATAGATGAACTTATTTTGTATAATAACACGGAATGCCGTGATAATCTTGTTCGTATAGAACAGCTTATGGACGGAACGGCTGCCGACCCGCAGGAGGCAAGAAAAACGGCGGCGTCATGCATCGGAGAAATTCTTTCGGTTTCAGAAGAAATGGGATTTAAGGGAAACCTCTGGCATGATTATCTGGCGTATGCACTTGCAAACTGTGAAAATGCTTTCAGCATATCCTGTGAACGGAAAGGATATATTGAAGGAGGCATAAATTGTGCTGCGAAACATGATTTTGCGATATTTATGAGACTGTTCGCCATTGATTTGTATGAAATAGATAAGCGCTATGCCACATGCTTTTCCATGCTGGCTGATTTTGAAAATAATAACGAGCAGGAAAAATATTTTAATAAGCGTATCAGAAATAAAATTATCAGTCTGGCAGAAAATCTTGCGCAGGCAGGCAATGCGGATGAGTTTTTTGACATTATGTGCGGCTTCTATAAAGAAGTCGGCGTGGGAAAGTACGGGATGTTTAAGGCATTCAGAATCGGAAACGACCGCAACGGGAATGTATCCGTCAATCCGGTAATAAGCGTTGAGCATATATATTTAAAGGATATCATAGGCTACGAGATGCAGAAAAAAAAGCTGACCGACAATACCGAAGCGTTTCTGCACGGGCTCAAGGCAAACAACGTGCTGCTTTTCGGCGACAGCGGGACCGGAAAATCATCGAGCATCAAGGCGATACTCAATGAATACTATGATGACGGACTTAGGATGATTGAGGTATACAAGCATCAGTTCAAGGATTTGTCATCGGTCATAAACCAGATTAAGGACAGGAATTATAAATTTATAATATTCATGGATGATTTGTCCTTTGAAGAGTTCGAAATAGAATACAAGTTCCTTAAGGCGGTTATTGAGGGAGGTCTTGAGAAAAAGCCCGATAATGTGCTTATCTATGCAACTTCCAACAGGAGACATCTTGTGCGTGAAAAATATTCCGACAAGGAGGAACGTGATGATGATTTACATTCAAGAGATACGGTTCAGGAGAAGCTTTCTCTTGCCGCACGTTTCGGCGTTTCCATTTATTACGGTTCTCCTGACAAAAAAGAATTTACACTGATAGTAAAAGGGCTGGCAAAGAGGAATAATATAGATATTGACGATGAGACGCTTCTTTTTGAAGCAAATAAATGGGAGCTTTCCCACGGAGGCCTGTCAGGAAGGACGGCAGAGCAGTTTATAAATTATCTTTCATATAAGCTGAAGGACAGCGAAGCTAAGGAGTGATAAGTAATGACGGTTACAACATTTGCGGCAATAGATATAGGTTCATATGAAGTGGAAATGGTCATATATGAGATATCTTCAAAGGGCATAAAACAGCTGGACCATGTTCATCATATAATTGCTCTCGGAAGGGACACTTACAACAGCAAAACGGTAAGCTACGGGCTGGTTGATGAGCTGTGTGAGGTTCTCTATGACTTTGTAAATATAATGAAAACTTACCACGTCAAAAACTACAGGGCTATAGCCACAAGCGCAATCAGGGAAGCACAAAACTCCATAAACATAATAGACCGTATAAAAGTCCGCACGGGACTCAGAGTTGAGGTACTAAGCAATTCCGAGCAGCGTCTTATAATGTATGAAGCCGTTGCCTCCAAAAAAGAAGGCTTCGGAAAGCTTATTGAAAAGGGCGTGGCCATGGCGGATGTTGGTTCCGGAAGCTCGCAGGTATCGCTTTTTGACAACGGTTCGCTTATAACAACACAGAATGTAAGACTGGGAGCGCTCCGCGTCAATGAGATGATTGAAAAACTTGCCAAAAGCGTATCTTCAAGCCTTGCCATAATGGAGGAATATATTGACACTGACGTTGAGGTATTGAAGAAGCTTTTTATCAAGGACCGCAAAATAGAATGCCTTATTGCGGTCGGCGACAATATAAACTGGTTTATAAGCAGGCTCAGTGAAAATCAGCCCCGTGAATATTACAGCCGTGATGAATTTATGGAGCTGTACCATAAATTGTATCTTATGGGCAATGTGGGAGACAGATTAGGCATGTCGGCAGAACAGGCTGCAGTGGTTCTTCCCAGCATGATGATATACAAGAAAATTCTTGACGCATCTGACGCGCAGACTCTGTGGATACCGGGAGTAAGGCTGTGTGACGGAATGGCGGCGGAGTTTGCCGTTAAGGACAAAAAAATAGATGTATTCGAGCATGATTTCAACAACGACATAATAGCTGCGGCGAGAAATATTTCCAAACGTTATTCATGGAACAAGGAGCATGTCAAATTCGTGGAAAAAAACGCTCTTGCAATATTTGACGCCACTAAAAAGCTTCATGCGCTGGGCAAAAGAGAGCGTCTGCTTCTGCAGATCGCCTGCATACTTCACGACTGCGGACAATACATCAGTATTATGAAGCCCGCAGAATGCTCATATAACATTGTAATGTCCACGGAGATAATCGGTCTGTCGCATCTTGAAAGGGAGATGGTGGCAAATATAGCCAAATATACCACCATGGATTTTAATGCGGACGACGAGCTTTCGGGGATCTTTACCGACGAGACTATGCTTACGCTATCAAAACTTACGGCGATAATAAAGATAAGCAACGGGCTTGACAGAGGCCATAAGCAGAAATTCAAAGATACAAAGTATGTTCTTAAGAACCGTGAACTTCAGATTATCACACAGACCTACGAGGATATAACCCTTGAAAAGGGAGCCTCATGCGGAAGGGTTTCCCTTTTTGAAGAGGTATACGGATGCAAGCCTGTAATTATACAGAAACGGAGATAAGGAGGAAAATAAAATGGCAGAAAATAAGGAATACGGTTCGGAATATTTTTTCAACAGGGAATTATCATGGATTGAATTTAATGCCAGAGTTCTTTCCGAGGCCAGGGATAAGACAAATCCGCTTTTTGAGAGGCTTAAATTCCTGAGCATAACCGCTTCCAACTTTGATGAGTTTTTTATGATAAGGGTTGCGTCTCTTAAGGATATGGTCAATGCAGGTTATGACAAAAAAGACATTGCGGGAATGAAACCTCAGAAACAGCTTGACGAAATTTTTGCAAGGACGCATGAGTTTGTAAACGTACAGTATTCAACGTACAACCGTTCCCTGCTTCCACAGCTTAAAAATAACGGACTTACGGTTGTGGGATGTTTTGAGGAAATGAGCGATGAACAGAAGGAATTCTGTGACAGATATTTTATGGATGAAGTGTATCCTGTACTTACTCCGATGGCGGTTGATTCATCCCGTCCGTTTCCGCTGATCCGCAACAAATCACTTAATATTGCGGCGCTTTTAAAGAAAAAAAACATGGATGAGGAGCTTGAATTTGCTACTGTCCAGGTGCCGCAGGGACTCCCGCGTTTTGTGGAGATACCGGGAATTGACGGAATGCGGTATGTGATACTTCTGGAGACGATTATCGAAAGGTATATGGATAAGCTCTTTCTCAATTACGATATAGTCACTTATTCTCCTTACCGTATTATGAGGAATGCGGATTTGGACATTGATGAGGACGAGGCTGCCGATTTGCTTAAGGAAATAGAGAAGCAGATAAAGAAGCGCCAGTGGGGTCAGGCCATCAGGCTTGAGATACAGGACAAGATGGACAGAAGGCTTCTCAAGATTCTTAAGAAGGAGCTTAAGATAGAGGAAGCTGCCATATATGAGATAAACGGTCCGCTGGATTTGACATTTCTTATGAAGCTTTACGGCTTGTCAGGCTTTGATGCGTTGAAGGAAAAGCCTTACACACCGCAGCCGGTTCCGGGAATTGAGCCGGACGGATGTATTTTCGACCAGATAAGGAACGGAGACATTCTTATGCATCATCCTTATCAGACCTTTGACCCGGTTGTGGATTTTGTGCGTCAGGCCGCCAGCGACCCAAAGGTTCTTGCAATTAAACAGACGCTTTACAGAGTCAGCGGAAATTCACCTATTATCGCTTCTCTTGCAAAGGCTGCGGAAAACGGCAAACAGGTTTCCGTTCTTGTGGAGCTCAAAGCACGTTTTGACGAGGAAAACAATATTATCTGGGCCAGAAAGCTTGAGCAGGCAGGCTGCCATGTAATATACGGTCTTGTGGGACTCAAGACACACTGTAAAATCACCCTTGTGGTAAGACGCGAGGATGACGGAATCAGACGATATGTTCATCTTGGAACTGGAAACTATAACGATTCAACCGCAAAGCTTTATACGGATTTAGGCATGTTTACCTGTTCCGAAGCAATCGGAGAAGATGCGACTGCGGTATTTAACATGTTGTCCGGTTATTCCGAGCCTCTGGGCTGGAATAAGCTGTCGCTGGCTCCGCTGTGGCTCCGCGACAAGTTTGTTTCTCTCATTAACCGTGAAAGGGATAATGCAAGGGAAGGCAGGGATGCATATATAATAGCCAAGATGAACTCTTTGTGCGATAAGGGAATAATAGAAGCGCTTTATGACGCTTCCACTGCCGGAGTCAGGATAAGGCTTATTGTCAGGGGAATATGCTGCCTTGTTCCGGGTATCAAAGGCGTAAGCGATAACATAGAAGTGCGTTCAATAGTCGGTACGTTTCTTGAACACAGCCGAATATTTGCATTCGGCAATAACGGGCAGGAAGAAATATATATGGGAAGCTGTGACTGGATGCCGCGTAATCTTGACAGGAGAGTTGAGATACTCTTCCCGGTGGAAAATGAAGAACTCAAAAAACAGGTAAGGCATATACTTGACGTACAGCTTTCCGATAACGTAAAGAGCCGTTTCCTTAACAGCGACGGAACCTATAAAAAACACCCCCGGACAGGAAGCGGAAGGATAATTTCACAGAGAGTATTCTGTGAAGAAGCCATAGCAGCAGTGAAGGCTGAGGAGACAAAAGAGAATCCGAGGGTGTTTATACCGATGGAGAATAGCTGACGCTGTCTTTAACAGCCTGAAGGTATGAGTAACTTATCATAAGATTTCCACGTCCGACGCCAAGCCTGATATCAGGTTTATTGGCGCCGTGAAAGTCAGAGCCGCCGGATTCCAGCAGGCAATGCTTTCCGGCGAGATTTTTCACAAAAAGCTCATCAAATCCGCTGTATGTGGAATACATTGATTCTATACCCATGAGACCGTATTCTTTAAACAGGCCGCAAATGGAGTCCAATTCTTTTTCAGTGAGATGATAGAGAAGTGGGTGCGCAAGTATCGGCACGCCATTTGCGGCTCTTATCATGTCTATTGCCTGTTCGGGATTTTTACGCTCTTTCGGCACAAAAAGCGGCATACCGTCGCCGAGATATTTCTTAAAAGCCTCGTTATTGTCCTTTACAACGCCGGTTTTTACCAGATAACGTGCAAAATGTGCGCGTGTGACTATACTTCCCGGAAACATTTCATGCATGGCGTCCATTGTGACGTTAAAACCATGTTCATTAAAAAGCTTTATGAGCTTTTCGTTGCGGCTGTTCCTTCTTTGTACTTCATCGCCTATAGCGTCACGGAATTTTTGACTTTTATAGTCGATGCACAGGCCGACGATGTGTATTTCCCTGTTAAGGAAGCCGGTACTTATCTCTATGCCCGGAATAACTTCAATTCCGGTGCCTTTTGCCGTCTCGACAGCTTCATCTATGCCCGAGACCGTGTCGTGGTCCGTAAGCGCAAAAGCGCTGAGACCCGCTTTTTTTGCGGCCGTGACAAGTTCTGCCGGGGAAAAAGTTCCGTCAGATGCGTTTGAGTGAACATGCAAATCTACCGTATTCATCAAAACCTCCTAAAAATTAACAAAAATGTAATAATTTCCTATGGAATATCAGGAAAATACGTGATATACTTTTTTATAAGTATAAAACATAATTTGAATTTTGCAAGCAATAACTTGTGACTGTTGTCCACGCCGGACATTTTCCGGCTGTTTATATAGAGGTTTACATAGATGATAAAAAGAAAATTGATAGCTGCCGTTTCTGTGACGGTTTTGCTCGGCTTTACTGTTTTTGCGACACTTAAAGCATGTTCTGACGGTACATCCGGATATACGGATGGTACTTCTATTCAATCGTATAATGAACAGGAATATTCCGACTATACAAATAATTATTCCGAAGAGTACAGCTCTGAGGGTTCATCCCATGACGGAGACAATACTTCTGCTTCGGAGCATAATAATGAACAGGGTGACGTAACGGAATCCCGGGGAATCGAAAATACCGGCGGGACGAACATGGCAACCGATTCAGGCACCGGTATGACGGCTTATGCCCCAAGCGGTGAAGGAATAGGAAATACCACGGAAAAAAACACTGAGTCCGGGAGCAGTACATCGGGCGGGGATCCCACTGAAACCGTTAAGGACAACGGAAGTCAAGGCGCTGAGCTTACAACTGACGCCGCGGATTCGCTTGACACCGAATCAGGTGAAGGGACAAGGTTTGTTTTTACTTCCGTCAAAGTGGAAGATGATAATTATGACTATTATTCTTATCTTGTGGGGCAAAAGGGGTATGTTCCAATTCAGAATAAGGCCGAACTTGCGGCGTTATGCAGGGAAAATGTTCTCAGTCTTGACCAGGGAAGCAAAAATATATCATATATAATTACAAAAAACGGACTTTTCGATACATTGGCTGAAAATATGGAGAACCTGAGGAATCAGGCTGACATCAGCAGGCTTCCGATGGATATTTATGCAAGGGACATCTATCTTTATGGAGAGCTGGGACTTGATTACCAGACATATTACAGCCGGGGAGTGGCCATATTCATGATAAGAAAAATACAGAATGTGACCAACAGCAGAGGAGATTACTCGGTATATGCTGTCTACTATTATTCCTATTTGACCAAGGAGCAGGCTTATCTGGTTGACAGCGTTGTAAATCAGGCAGTTAAGGATTGGGAAGGAACCGATTACGATAAAATGCTTGCCGCATATGATTATCTCAGAGGTATGTCAAAATATGCCGATAATGCAGATGAAAGCATGGCGCACACGGCTTACGGAGCGCTTATCAATAAAAGCGCCGTGTGCGAGGGATATGCCAAGGCGTATAAGCTGCTGCTTGACGCTATGGGAATACCCAATGAGATAATCGTCAATGACGTTCATGCCTGGAATGCAGTTAAGTATGAAGAACAATGGTATGTTGTGGACGTAACCAACGGGGACGTAAATAACAGCTACGCTTTTTTCATGCTTGGAAGGGATGTTCTTTTGTCAGGACAGAACATGCTTGTGGACGGATATATTTTTACTGCTGGAACCATAGCCGATTACGGTTACATAGACGGAACCAACACAGATTCACATACGCTCGCCGAACATTCTCTCAGAGCAGTGCAAAAACCATAATAAATGTGAAAAAAATATGAGTAAAATGTGTTCAAATTGTGAAAAAACATATTGCGGAATATTATATAATATTGGTATAATTATGAAAAAGATTTTCCAGGAGGAACACTAATGAAATTTTGCAGTAATTGCGGTAATCAAATGAATGACGACGAGAGATTCTGCACGGCGTGCGGAACAGATTCCCAACAGGATGTTAATTCCGCCCGGCAACAGCAGGATGCACAGCAGTCACAGATGCACACATCGGAAACATCCGGACAGCAGAGCACGCAGCAGAATTATACATACGGAGCGGGACAGCAGGGTACGCAGCAGAGTTATACATACGGAGCGGGCCAGCAGGGCACGCAGCAGAATTATACATACGGAGCAGGGCAGCAAAGTGCGCAGCAGACATATACATATGGAGCGGGACAGCAATATGGCCAGCCAGTGTATGGCAGCGGACCTAAGGCATCCAACAATAAAATTTTGAAAAAGCTGCCTGTATTTGCGGTTGCAGCCGTAGTAGTTGTGGTCGGACTTGTTTTCCTGTTCAGATGTGTTGTGGGAAGCGGCAGCCTTACAATGAAAGGGGCAGTTAAGGACTATTTTAAGGCGGTAGAAAACGGGGACGGCAGAAAAATAATGAACGCAACCCTTTCCAATCCGATGATTAAAGTCGTCAAAGAATCGGAAGACCTTACGAAGAAGGACATAATAGATTCTCTTGAGGTTGATTATGACACATATGGCATGAAGGTTGACTACAGAAACATTGAAATCGAAGATAAAGAGAAATGGGATAAAGATGAAGTTGATGAATTCAATGAATCATGCAAGGATGGAAGCGGAATTGATCCTCATGTCAAAAAGGTTTATGATATTGAAGTTTCATATGAATACAGATACAGCTATGACGGAGAATGGGGCGACTGGAGCGAGGAATCCATAGACTTGAGTGCATATAAATCAAACGGAAACTGGTATGTAATTGGTGATGTTTTTTAAGTGAAAAAAGCAGATAACTTTTCGGGCATCCGCCATGGGCGTTTCGGAATAACAATATAATAGTGCATTGCTTTGTAAAGGTTTGTTAATTACCGAATATGATTAACAAACCTTTTTATTTTTAAAATCTCGGATTTTATAATATGTTGTCAAAATGCACAAAAAATATACTGATATACTTGAAAAATTAAAAAATATTATGTTAATTATCCACAAAAATAATATTTTATTAGACATTTTCACTCTGACATATTACAATATTAAAGTAAAACTATAAATAATGCACAATGCTGTCCGGACGGTTATACATAAATAAATTATAAAATGGGTAACGGTTTGGCGGCGAGAAGGAGAACGTATGAAGTTAAAGAAACTTATGGCGGCTTTGATGGCTGTCGTAGTATCACTGTCAACTTTGGGGATTGCCGGTGGTATTTCCGTTCAGGAGACAAGCGCTTCCAGCTTCCTGAACCTGAATCAGAATCAGATTGTGGAGGCAATGGGGGCAGGATGGAATTTGGGGAATCAGCTGGAATCGGCAATAGGCGGCACACCGTGCGAAACATACTGGGGGAATCCGACAATAACCGAAGGGCTGATTCAGGCAGTCAGGAATGCCGGGTTTAAATCAATCCGTGTTCCGGTATCTTATCTTAACAAAATCGGAAGCGGTCCCGATTATACTATTGATTCCGCATGGCTTAACCGCGTGCAGGAGGTTGTGGATATGTGTATTGAAAATGATTTGTACGTTATTATCAATATGCATGGAGACGGCTATAACTCAATTGACGGTGGCTGGCTTCTCTGCAATGGTTCCGACCAGGCTTCCATCAGAGAAAAATATCAGGCATGCTGGGAGCAGATTGCCTATAAATTCAAAGACTACGACCATCATCTGATTTTTGAATCAATGAATGAAGAATTTGACGGAACATACGGTACTCCTAATTCAACATATTATTCCAACATTAATACGTTGAATCAGATTTTTGTGGATACGGTCCGCAAGACCGGAGGTAACAACGCAAAGAGATGGCTTATGGTGCCGGGCTGGAATACAAACATTGAATATACTGCCGGCAATTACGGATTTGTCATCCCTTCTGACAACTACCTTTCTTCGGACATTGCATCAGGAGAAAAGAGAATCATGATTTCGGTTCATTACTATGACCCGTGGGATTTCTGCGGAGCGGAAAGCAGTACCTACACCCAGTGGGGGAGTAAGGCATCGGATTCATCAAAGGTTCCGGGATATTGCGACGAAGCTTATATGAATTACGCATTCGGTCTTTTGCAGAGCAGGTTCACCAGTCAGGGTTATCCGGTTGTAATCGGCGAGTACGGTGCAATTGACAAATCGGCTTATGATTGGCAGAATGCGGCATGCAGGGCGGATTACGCATTAAAGGTCTGCACTTACGCGGACATGTATGGATGCATACCGTTCTGGTGGGATAACGGCTATAACGGAACGTATGGTTTCGCGTTGTTTGACCGATATACATATGAGGTAACTCAGCCGACCGTTATAGATGCCATTATGGACGTATACGGGAACGCTGTATCTGATATAGGAAGCGGTGAAATCGATACAAGTAAGGTATACATGATAAAAAATGTCAACAGCGGCAAATACATGGACGTATCGGGCGGCTGGGCAGCTAACGGTTCAAACGTGATACAGTACACGGCCAACGAAGCGAAGTCGAACAATACGTGGAGGTTTGTATCAGACGGCAACGGATATTATTATATATATTCCGGACTTGGAGACGGAAACACATATCTTCTTGATGTGTACTGCAACAGCAGCGCAAACGGAGCAAATGTAGGAATATGGGAAAATACATATTGTGATGCCCAAAAATATAAACTGGTAAGCAACTCTGACGGAAGCTACAGTATTTTTACAAAATCCTCAGGATGCAGCAGCGTTGTGGAAGTAGTAAATGCGGATACCTCCAACAACGCCAATGTGCAGCAGTGGGAATATAACGGACATAACTGCCAGAAATGGTATCTGGAAGCAGTTGACGACGCAGATAATTACGATAATGAAATCGATACGAGCAAGACATATATGATAAAAAATGTCAACAGCGGCAAATACATGGACGTATCGGGCGGCTGGGCAGCCAACGGTTCAAACGTGATACAGTACACGGCCAACGAAGCGAAGTCGAACAATACGTGGAGGTTTGTATCGGACGGCAACGGATATTATTATATATATTCCGGACTCGGAGACGGAAACACATATCTTCTTGATGTGTACTGCAACAGCAGCGCAAACGGGGCAAACATAGGGATATGGCAGAATACCTACTGTGATGCACAGAAATACAAACTGGTCAGAAATTCCGACGGAAGCTACTGCATCTATACAAAATCCTCAGGATGCAGCAGCGTTGTGGAAGTGGTAAATGCGGATACCTCCAACAATGCCAATGTGCAGCAGTGGGAATATAACGGACATAACTGCCAGAAATGGTATCTGGAGGCTGTGGATTAATATGGAAAATCCGGATGAAAACGGACAGACTGTTTAGGTAAATAACAGGAATTTACCCGTACCGCACTGTAGAAATATAATTCTCACAGTGCGGTATTTTTTATGTTGACATATACCCCGGTGGGGTATATTATGTATGTGTAAACCAAAGGCATCGGCCGGTCAATATTTTTCAAGGAGGTTTAACGTGGAGAATAAGAAATGCAGTAACTGCATAAGGACAAAGGAACGCAGTGATAAAGAATATAAAGCGCTTATAAGCAGGCTTAACAGGATAGAAGGTCAGGTGCGCGGAGTTAAAGGGATGGTGGATAATAATGCCTATTGCGTGGATATACTAAATCAGGTATCCGCCATTAACGCAGCGCTTGGCAGTTTCAGCAGAATGCTTTTGGAAAACCATATCAGAACCTGCGTTGTCAATGATATTAAAGCGGGCGATGATGAAGTGATTGACGAGCTTGTAAAAACCGTCAGCAGATTTATGAAATAATGTGAACACTTTGCGAATGCAAACGCAGTGCGGGACGAACTTGGTGGAACATATATCCGGACACTTGACGATGTATTTCACGAGCATAGGCAACATGGTATAAAATCTTAACAGGAGAATGAAGATATGAAACAGTATACGGTTACGGGAATGAGCTGCGCCGCATGCAGCGCTCATGTCGAAAAAGCTGTGTCGGCAGTCGAAGGCGTGGAGAACGTTTCGGTAAGTCTTTTGACAAATTCCATGGCGGTGGAGGGAAACGCCGACGAGCAGAAGGTTATAGATGCGGTGGTGAAAGCGGGATACGGCGCTTTTCCAAAGGGTACAAAACGCAAAGAAGACGCAGAGACGCATAATGAAACATCCGGTCTTGTAAAAAGGCTTGTGTGGTCAATTGTCCTTTTGGTACCGCTTATGTATGTGTCGATGGGACATGTAATGTGGAACTGGCCTCTGCCTCATTATATGGCGGACAGCCATATGGTGATAGGACTGACAGAGCTTCTGTTCACCATAGCTATTATGATTATTAACAGAAAGTTTTTTGTGAGCGGTTTTAAAGGACTTATAAGGAGAAGTCCTAATATGGATACTCTTGTTGCGCTGGGGTCGGGTGCCGCGTTCATTTACAGCACTTATGCGCTTTTTGCAATGGCATATGCGGCTGATATGGGCAATTATGCAGCAGAGCATATGTATATGCATGAGTTCTATTTTGAATCGGCAGCCATGATACTTGCCCTTATAACAGTGGGCAAAACCCTTGAGGCACACTCGAAGGGAAGGACAACCGATGCGCTCAAAAGCCTTATGGACCTTGCACCGAAAATGGCCACAGTCATAAGGAACGGCGAGGAACTCCGTGTAGGCATAGAGGATGTGGCAGTGGATGATATTTTCGTGGTGAAAGCCGGTGAAAGCATACCTGTTGACGGTATAGTGACGGAAGGAAGCGGCGCCGTGGACGAGGCTGCCCTGACTGGCGAGAGCATCCCTGTGGACAAAGAGGAAAAAAGCAAAGTATCTGCCGCAACGATACTCAGCTCAGGCTATCTGAAGTGCCGCGCAACAAGAGTGGGAGAAGATACCACGTTGTCGCAGATAATCAAAATGGTAAGTGACGCAGCCTCGACTAAGGCGCCAATCGCAAAAGTGGCGGATAGGGTTTCAGGCTTTTTTGTACCGGTTGTGATGGGAATAGCATTGATAACTATAATAGTTTGGCTTATAATCGGAGGTGGGGTCGGCAACGCACTTGCAAGGGGAATATCCGTGCTTGTGATAAGCTGCCCGTGCGCGCTTGGACTTGCCACGCCGGTAGCGATTATGGTAGGCAACGGGACAGGTGCCAGAAACGGTATTCTTTTCAAGACCGCAGCTTCACTGGAGGCTGCAGGTAAGACTGAAATAGTTCTGCTTGACAAAACAGGGACAATCACGAAGGGCGAGCCTGTGGTCACAGATGTGATTGCATCGGAAGGCACAACGGAGGAAGAACTTATATCATTGGCGTATTCAATGGAAATAAAAAGCGAACATCCTCTGGCCAAAGCCGTGGTAAAATACGGCGAAAGCAAGGGGACGGTTATTTCCGAGGTGCGGGATTATAAGACGGCGGCCGGAAGCGGGATAAACGCAATATATAAAGGCGACACGGCCTATGCCGGAAATTACGATTATGTAAGCGGCTTCGCGGCAGTGGATAACAGGCTTAAGGATATTGCCGGAGAGCTGGCATCACAGGGAAAGACACCGCTGTATTTTGCATGTGCGGGTAATACGCTTGGAGTTATAGCGGTTGCCGATGTTCTGAAGGAAGACAGCGCGGAGGCGATAGCCCGCCTTAAAGGAATGGGGATCAAGGTTGTGATGCTTACCGGCGACAATGAAAAAACCGCCAATTCCATAGGCAGAGAGGCCGGCGTTGACAAAGTAATAGCCGGCGTTCTCCCGGACGGCAAGGAGGCAGTCGTAAAACGCTGCCTTGAAAAAGGAAGAACCGCCATGGTGGGGGACGGAATCAATGATGCCGTCGCACTTACAAGAGCCGACGTGGGAATAGCCATAGGAGCCGGAACGGACGTTGCCATAGACGCAGCTGATGTGGTACTGATGAAAAGCAGGTTGAGCGATGTTCCGGCGGCAATCGCACTCAGCCGTAAGGTGCTTAAGAACATCCATGAAAATCTTTTCTGGGCGTTCATATACAATATAATAGGCATACCGCTTGCTGCGGGGGTTATGTATCCTGTATGGGGCTGGAAGCTAAATCCAATGTTTGCCGCTGCGGCAATGAGCCTTTCAAGTTTCTGCGTTGTTACAAACGCCCTGAGACTCAATTTTATAAAAATTCATGATGCAAAGCGTGACAGAAAAATCCACAGCAGGATAGAGCTGGATGATGGCGGTATGGGTAACAATAAAAATTTTGAAAGTGAGGTAAAAACAATGACAAAGACAATCGGAGTAAACGGAATGATGTGCGCTCACTGTGAGGCGAGAGTCCAGAAAGCCTTGGAGGCGATTGACAGGGTGGACAGCGCTAAGGCCGACCACAATGCCAATCAGGTAATTGTGGAGCTTAACGGTGATATTGAGGATGATATAATCAGAAATGCAATAGAAGCGGAAGGATATCAGGTAACGGAAATTAGACAGGCCTGACAGAATATGAGGTACAGAAATATCATTCACGGTTTTTTTAAGGCGAGACCAAATCGTTTTACCGCATATGTAACCCTTGAGCAAACAGGCGAAACCGTCAAATGCCATGTAAAAAACACCGGACGCTGTAAAGAGCTTCTTATACCGGGCGCAAAAGTGGTTCTTGAGGATTGCAGGAGAGGAGGCTCGGTGAGAACTACTGATTATGACCTGATTGCCGTGTATAAGGGAGAACTGCTTGTGAATATCGATTCACAGTCGCCTAATGAAGCGGCATTCGAGTGGGTGTGCGGCGGACTTGGGACGAAAGGCGTTAAAGTAATTAATCCGCGCCGCGAGGTGAAATACGGCAATTCTCGTTTTGACATATACTATGAGACTTTCGGAAATGGGAGGGTAGTCAGACATTTCCTTGAGGTTAAGGGCGTAACTCTGGAGGATAACGGTATTGTGAGATTTCCCGATGCGCCGACCGAACGCGGTATAAAACACATTCACGAGCTTGAGGCGGCAAAGGCGGACGGCTATGACGCGGGAATACTTTTTGTGGTGCAGATGGAAAGAGCCTTATATTTTGAACCCAATTACGTTACTCACCCAAAATTCGGGGAGGCTCTTTATGAGGCTTCTCAAAAAGGGATTCACATTACGGCAATGCTATGCCATGTGGAGGAAGACGAAATGTGGCTAACGGATAAAATACCGGTGAAATTACAATAAGAAATACATTAGAACAAATTAAACAGAGAGGATAATCATATGGCAAAAATTACTGTCTGGGAGGACGGCTGGCTTGAGAATCCGGAGGTTTTCGGAATTAACAGGGAGCCTGCTCATTCGGACCATTTGTTTTATACTGATGAAAATGCAGTTTACGGTGATGATATGGAGCTTTGCCAGAGCCTTAACGGCGTGTGGAAATTTTCATATGCCGACAATCTTAAAGTGTCTGTCAGGGATTTTTATATGAAAGATTTCGACTGCGATGACTTTGATGACATCAATGTTCCGGGACATATCGAATTGCAGGGCTACGACAGGTGCCAGTACATAAACACCATGTATCCTTGGGAGGGCTCCGAGGACTTGCGTCCGCCGCATGTTCCTGCCGAAAATGCTCCGGTTGGCATCTATGTCACGTATTTTGATGTGAAGCCGGAATTGCTGAACCATAGGATTTATATATCATTTCAGGGCGTGGAAACGGCTTTTTATCTGTGGATTAACGGACATTTCGTGGGATACGCAGAGGACAGCTTCACACCGTCGGAATTTGAGATTACGGAATTTATTTGTGAAAAAAATAACAAAGTGGCGGTGAGAGTGCATAAAAGGAGCAGTGCAAGCTGGCTTGAAGACCAGGATTTCTGGAGGTTTTCGGGTATATTCAGGGATGTGTACTTATATGCAAAGCCAAAGATACATGTGGATGATATGTTTATCCGTGCGGGACTTGACAGACAGTACAAGGACGGTGTTTTCAGCGCGCAGCTCAAGCTTTCAGGAGATATATCCGGTCATCTCGATTACGAGATAGTGGATTTCGACAAAAACAGAATCGCAGGCGGTGACGGCATACCGCTTGATGAGAATATTTCACTTGACTGTCAGGTTTTGTCTGTCAGACAATGGAGTGCGGAAATACCGTATCTTTATACTCTTAATATCAGACTTTATGATAATGAAGGAAATCTTGCGGAATTTATTCCGCAGCCCATAGGTTTCAGGACTATGGAGTTAAAGGACGGCATTATGCTTATTAACGGACGGAGGATTATTTTCAAGGGCGTCAACAGGCATGAATTTTCAGCCGTCAACGGAAGGGCTGTTACCAGGGAAGAGATGGAAAAGGATGTGAAAATCATCAAATCCCTGAATATAAATTCTGTAAGAACCAGTCATTATCCCAACAATTCCTACTGGTACTACCTTTGCGACAGATACGGGATTTATCTCATTGACGAGACAAATCTTGAAACTCACGGCTGCGTGTATATCGATACAGGAAGCGAAAAGCCGTACAGGGTACCGGATAACAGGAAAGAATGGCTTGGCGCTGTTCTTGACAGAGCCCGCTCCATGCTGGAACGGGACAAAAACCACCCAAGCGTCGTAATATGGTCCTGCGGCAACGAATCACACGCAGGCGAGGATATTCTCGAGATGAGCCGCTTTTTTCACAGGCGTGACGAAAGCAGGCTTGTGCATTACGAAGGCTGTTTTCATAACCGCGATTATTCACATATCAGCGACATGGAAAGCCGTATGTACGCCAAACCGGACGAAATCAAGGAGTATCTTGATGGCAGACCGGATAAGCCGTACATAAGCTGTGAGTATACGCATGCCATGGGAAATTCATGCGGCGGCATGTTTAAATATACCGAACTTGAAGATTCTTATGAACAATATCAGGGCGGTTTTATATGGGATTTTGCGGACCAGTCTTTGATAAAAGACGGTGAGTTCATGGTTGGAGGAGATTTCGGAGACAGACCCAACGACGGATATTTCTGCGGTAACGGCATAGTGTTTGCGGACAGAAAGCTGTCGCCGAAAGCACAGGAAGTAAAATACCTCTATCAGAATATACGCCTGTATCCTACGGATGAGGGCATAGTCATCGAGAACAGAAATCTTTTTGAAAGCACAACTCCGTATATATTTGAAGTAAAGCTTCTAAGAGACGGTAAGGCAGTGTGGGCTGTTACTTTCGGCTGTGATGTGAAGCCGCAGTCGGTTTATCTCGAACCGGTTAAATATCCGGACATGAGCAGTCCGGGAGAATATATTGTGGAGGCACGTGCGATTCTCATGGCATACCGTGAGTGGGCCAATGTGGGACATGTTGCGGCATGGGGGCAGGGCGCTCCCGTCAGAGTTGAAGAACAGCCAAAGACCGACGCAGGCTTTTTTGACGATGTCATCATGGGAAACGGCTGCATCGGTATTAAGACGGCCGGAGTACACGCGGTTTTTTCACGCTGGGACGGCGGAATAATTTCATATAAGTACAATGGAAACGAGCTTGTGGAAAATGTCCCGTCACTGACATTCTGGAGAGCTCCTACTGATAATGACAAGGGAAACGGGTTTGCTTCGGACAGCGGCATATGGTCAGGCGTAACCTCATATCCACGCCGTGCAGAATGGAAAATAGAGTATGAGATGCGCGACGGAAGGGTGCTTGACGGAACAGTCTGCTGCGACGAATTCATCCTCACGGAAAACGACCCGCTTTACGGAACCGGTCTTAAGGGAAAAGAATTTGCAAAACAGATATCAAAGGTAATTTTTACATACACTCACAGGCTTAGCACCTGTCCTGAAACGGAGTGCGTTGTGAAATACACTGCCGTTCCGGGCGGAAAGATTTATGTTCATGCAGAATATCACGGAGTCGAAGGCGCTCCCGATATGGCACAGTTCGGGATCCTGATGACGGTTGACCGTAAGTATGACCGTATGGAATTCTACGGAAAAGGCCCTGAAGAAAACTACAGCGACAGATGTATGGGAGCAAGGACGGGAGTGTTCAGGAAGGCTGTGAAAGACAATCTTACGCCGTATCTTGACCCGCAGGAGTGCGGAAACCGTCATGACGTGCGCTGGGTAAAAGTTACGGATGAACTGAAACACGGTATTATGATAGAGGCTGTGCACCGGAATTTTGACATGAAGGTGCTTCCAAACAGCTGGCAGGAAATCCAGTCGGCGTATAAAGTCAATTATCTGCCTTCCGGTCGTCTCACTTACATTGAAATATTGGGGGCAAACCGCGGCGTGGGCGGCGACGACAGCTGGGGAGCGCCGGTGCATGACGAGTTCAGGGTGAAAGGCAGCGAAAACCAAAGCGTTGATTTTGTTTTTTACGGGGTGTGAGGACAGGCAGATTTTACCGACGGAACAGGAGACGGTAAAATTTGCCGGAGAGCGGTTAAAATTTACATAAATGCTCTTGAATTTTTTGTCGAGATATGCGAAAATAACTTTAATTGCGGAGTTAAACAGCGAGCCGCAAAGGTGATTTTATATAATCGAAAGGAGTTCTATAATGATTTACACACAGGAAATTCAGAACATGTGTCCGGTAGCTCAGGGCGTGCATCACGGCGCAGCTCCGTGTCCTACGGAAGGCAACTGGGTACAGTACAAAGAAATTAAGGACATTTCAGGTTTTACGCACGGTATAGGATGGTGTGCACCTCAGCAGGGCGCTTGTAAGCTTTCACTTAATGTTAAGAACGGAGTTATTCAGGAGGCGCTGGTTGAGACAATAGGATGCTCCGGTATGACTCATTCGGCAGCAATGGCAGCTGAAATTCTTCCGGGACTTACGGTTCTTGAGGCTATGAACACAGACCTTGTATGTGATGCAATCAATACAGCAATGAGGGAGCTGGCACTCCAGATTATTTACGGAAGAACACAGAGCGCATTTTCGGAGGACGGACTCGCTGTAGGCGCCGGACTTGAGGATTTGGGTAAGGGACTTCGCTCACAGGTCGGTACTATGTACGGTACGCTTGAGAAAGGACCTCGTTACCTTGAGATGGCTGAGGGATATGTAACAGGTATCGCGCTTGATGCGGATAATGAGATTATCGGATATCAGTTCGTATCATTGGGCAAATTCACCGATTTCGTTAAGAAGGGTGACGACCCTAACACAGCATGGGAAAAAGCAAAAGGTCAGTACGGACGCGTTGACGACGCTGTCAAGATTATTGACCCGAGAGAAGAATAGGAGGTAACGATAATGGCTTTATTTGAATCATATGAAAGAAGAATTGACCAGATTAACGCTGCACTTAACAGCTACGGTATCTCTTCCATAGAGGAAGCAGAGAAGATTACAAAGGATGCCGGTCTTGATGTGTATAATCAGATTAAGAAAATCCAGCCTATCTGTTTTGAGAACGCATGCTGGGCATATACGGTAGGCGCAGCAATCGCAATCAAAAAGGGATGCAGAAAGGCTGCGGACGCGGCGGCAGCTATCGGAGAAGGCCTTCAGTCCTTCTGTATTCCGGGTTCTGTTGCAGATACACGTAAGGTAGGACTTGGACACGGTAACCTTGGAAAGATGCTTTTGGAGGAGGATACGGAGTGTTTCGCATTCCTTGCAGGACATGAGTCTTTCGCAGCGGCAGAGGGCGCAATCGGTATTGCCGAGAAAGCCAACAAGGTTCGTCAGAAACCGTTAAGAGTCATACTTAACGGACTTGGAAAAGACGCAGCCAAGATTATATCAAGAATCAACGGATTCACATTTGTAGAAACAGAGTATGACCCATACACCAACACGGTTAAGGAAGTTTCAAGAAAATCTTACTCTGAAGGACTCCGCGCAAAGGTAAATTGCTACGGCGCCAATTCAGTGCCTGAAGGTGTTGCAATCATGTGGAAGGAAAACGTTGACGTATCAATTACCGGTAACTCAACAAACCCTACAAGATTCCAGCATCCTGTTGCAGGTACATACAAGAAGGAAAGGCTTGAAGCCGGCAAGAAGTATTTCTCGGTAGCGTCAGGCGGCGGTACGGGAAGAACACTCCATCCGGATAACATGGCTGCGGGTCCTGCTTCATACGGTATGACCGACACGCTCGGACGTATGCATTCGGACGCTCAGTTCGCAGGTTCTTCATCGGTTCCTGCTCATGTTGAGATGATGGGACTTATCGGAGCCGGCAACAACCCGATGGTAGGTATGACCGTTGCGGTTGCAGTAAGCATCGAGGAAGCTGCCAAAGAAGGAAAATTCTAATAAAAGTCATTAATATCAAATGGGCTTGTATGTATTATACATGCAAGCCTTTAGATTATGGGAGGAAGTAAATGTTAAAAAAATCACAAACTTAGGATATATGTTCTTGTGATTTTATAAAGTTTGTGGTATAATAGAAATGTACGGGGTGTGGCTCAGCTTGGTAGAGCGCTTGGTTAGGGACTAAGAGGTCGCGCGTTCGAATCGCGTCACCCCGATTTTATATGTCAGTAAAGGAACTGAACAGTTCGTTTATCTTTGAATATCAATACAGATTAAAAATTTTCCCAATCTCTCCGTCTCC
>CALWMX010000006.1 GCA_944382105.1 uncultured Butyrivibrio sp. | reverse complement strand
TGAAGGTCCCTGCTTCAATATGCTTATCTAAAAGCCTTGCATGCTCGGCCGTGTAGTCTTTTCCTTTGCCGCCTATCAGGACGCCGGTGTTGGAATCCGTGCGCACCCTGAAAGCACTCAGCTTATCCTTGATAACCGCGGTATCTCCAAGCCTTGAAAGCCCAAGCCACAAATCAAAATCAAGTATATACGGTATATTCCCGTCAAAGCCGCCGGTTGCAATATAGTCTTTTTTCCTGAACATGGCGCACACCGGATTGCCCCAGAAATTATTCAGCATAACGGAGGCTTTGGCTATTTTTGCACCCCTTACCGTTCCGCTGCCCGGCCAGTGCATATATGCGCCTGTGACTTTGTCATTATTGTCAATCAAATCCGTTCCGACAACCACCAATGAAATCTCCGGATGGTTTGCAAGGATATTGACGCTTCTGCCGATACAGTCCCTGTATATACAGTCATCCGCAGGAATAAGCTTTACGTATTCACCCTTGCAGCTTCTCACACATTTGTCCCAGTTGCCTGCCATTCCCAGATTCACTTCATTGCATATAAGCCTTATCCTGTCGTCATCAATTGCCCTGACCTTTTCTGCCGTATCATCCGCCGAACAATCATCCACAACCACTATTTCAATATTGGAATAGCTTTGGTTCAGTATGGATTCAATTGTTCGTGTTATAAACCGGCCGCTGTTGTATGCCGGTATGCAGACGCTTACCAACTTTTCCTCCATAATCACCGTCCCCTTTTACTTGTGTTTTATCTGGAGAATCCCGATAAAAAAGCTTGAAAGCACCATCTGTATTCCCAAAACTATCGCTGTAAATGCGGGAATGGTCAGACGCATCATCTTCTCCGGGTCCAAAACCCCGTAAGAATTTTTGGCCCATACGGAAACCGCCATAACAGAACAGACGATTCCTATTATAAAAAGAACAACTCCAAGCAGTATTCCTTTTTCCACGGTAAAAAATTTCGCGAATCTGCTTGCCGGCTTGACAGGGATAAAACCGGTTGAGCGCGCATACTCTCCGGTGAACTTTGAAAACATAATCATATTGACTCCAAGCAGTATCATGGCGGAGGAATACAGCATCGTATGTACGCCCAAGCCCACACTGCCGATTGTCACGGGTCCCGCAAGTATAGCCGCCATTAATACCAGCCCCAGCACAAGAAGAAATCTTCCCGGATACAGAAACAGCCATTTGGGACTGTGCATAAGAAGGAATTTAAGGTGTCTCCAGCCGTCCCTCCATGTATTCAGATGAGGCGCATGGCTTCTCCCGTCCTTCTTTAACGTGGTAGGCACTTCCGTTATTTTAAAATTGTAGAGAGTGGCTTTTACGACCATCTCGCTGGCGTATTCCATTCCGGTGGTTTTCAAATCAATGCTTCTCATCCGCTCGGTATTATATCCTCTGAGTCCGCAGTGAAAATCCCGGATTTTGCTTGAATAAAAACATCTTCCTATAAAAGAAAGCACCGGATTTCCTATATACCTGTGGGAAAAAGGCATTGCGCCCTTTTCTATTCCGCCCTTAAATCTGTTGCCCATAACCAAATCATAGCCTTCTCTCAGCTTCTCCACAAAGGGCATAAGATGAAGAAAATCATAGCTGTCGTCGGAATCACCCATTATTACATATTTTCCCATTGCAGCATTGCAGCCCGCAATCAGAGCGGCTCCATAGCCCCTTGTGTCAACGTTGATTACTCTCGCCCCGTTCCTCTTTGCTATTTCAATCGAACCGTCCGTGCTTCCGTTGTCAGCGATAAGTATCTCGCCGTCAACATTATTATCATATAAAAAAGTCTGCGCCTTCTTAATACATGTCTCCAATGTTTCTGCTTCGTTAAGGCATGGCATCAATATTGTAAGCTCGTATTTAAAATCATTCTCCTGCAAATCTAAACCCTCCTTTAAACCGCGATTCTTATATATATTTCCCAAAAAGTAACAATATGAAACAGCACGGCCGCCAAAACAAGAGCTCCGCCTATATCTTTTTTAATAATACACCTTCTGTTTTTGAGAGGATACAACGCCGCAAACAATAAAGGAATGAAATATCTTCCCTGTATTCCCACTATGTGCGATGAGCCCACCGGCGTCCAGAATATCCACATTGAGATTACAATTATAAATATGCTGAGAAAAACTGCAATCAATGATATTGCACGCTGTTTTCCTCCAAAGCATATCTCCTTCCCCTCGGTGTTAAGCAGCGACAAAGTCAATAATACCGTGAATGCCGCCGTGGGAAAAGCAGACGTATATATCTGCAGCCAGCCGAAGCCGCTGGCAAGCATCTCGGAATAATGCGTTCCTCCCATAAAAAATATGGTATTAAAAAGCATGCATGCCGCTTCTTTGGGATGAGTAAACATTCTTCTAAGAGTGTATCCCTCGCTGTCGGTCCACATAAGCTCGTTTTCACTGCCCGCGCCCGATGCCGCAACATCGATAAAAATATTGTAATTGACAGCGCCAAAAACAACAACGGCAAGAAGGACAGCGCACGCTACCACGGCCGGATATTTCATTCTGTTCCCGAAATTCTGCTTAGGTATCAGGAACATGAGAAGCAGAAGCGGTATGTATATACCTCCCTTAAATGCCGCCATGAAAACTCCTGCGCAAACCATAACGGCCGCTTCATGCGGTCTTATGACACGTTCCGAAAATACCGCATTCATAACGTATGCTATATACAGAAAAATAACGGCATAAAGCACACAGTCCTCAGATATGCATGCGACCCTGGATGTCATCATAGGCAGAAGCATTATAAGCGCCAACACATTTTTCCCCACCGGGATCTTTTTCAGGGCAATATATGTAAGCACGGAATATACCGCTGCCATAAATAACCTTGCCAGCATATACGTGAGCACACCGCCAAGCGACAACGCCCGGCCCGCGAGAATTCCAAGGATTGCCGGAAGATAGAGTACCACAGCAGCAGGACTGTAATTGTAGACGTCGCTCTCAATCTCCACCATGTCATTGGCGTCGCCTTTTGAAAGACTGAAAAAATTTTTGGCTGTTTTTATGTAATTTTCCACGCTTATGTCCTGCCCAAGCTCAAGTTCGGCATAGCTGCGCCTGACATAATATGTTCCTTCCTGACCTGTATCGCCCACACCGGTTATACCGTTCACATAACCCACTACATGATACAGATGGTTGCTTTCATCTGCCCCGGCACCCGGCGTTATCACCAATGAAAAAATAATTCCAAGCGCTATGCAGGCAGCAAGGTAAATTCTGTGGATTTGTGATTTTTTCACAAACACAAGGAAAAAAATAAGCACTGCCGCCGCAATAAAAGCAACCGCAATTATATCATAATACCTGTAGAAAAATATCACATCGCCGCCGTATTTTCCTGCAATGTCGCCGTATCTGTACCATTTGACAAAATAAGCCGTCACAGCCAGCACAAATACCATTACGGCACAGGGGATTAGTTTATATTTCCTGATTATATTCTTTATTTTATCCATGCTAAATACCTAATCTTCTGAGAATGTTGCGGTAAAGCTCTTTCTGTATCCGCACTCTGTTGACCCTGAATTCAGGTCGGTTCTCCACGGGTGTCACATCCTTCATCTTGGAGAAAGCGCTGACCACTCCTTTGATGTATTCCGACGCAAGATTTTTTTTCGCAAAATAAATTATCTTAATTACGACGCCTGCGGCAACCGGAATTAGATTCAGCACTTTCTGCCATAACGCCAAATTCTTGTACATCACAAGAAAAGAATTGCGCGCCGACAAACTGACCTTGAAAGCATTATGTCTGGAACCGCTGGAGCCGCTCCCTATATGGAGCACTTTTGCCTTAGGCGCATACACATTGCGCCAGCCGTTAAGCCTTGCGCGCCAGCCCAAATCCACATCCTCAAGATATGCGAAAAATTCCTCGTCAAAATATCCGATTTGTTCAAAAACAGATTTTCTGTATATGGCAGCGCCGGCACATGCGCTGAAGATATCGCATTCTTTGTTAAAATTCCTTGCCGGCTTGTCCCTTCCTGACGCAAATCCCCATCCTAACGCGGAAAAATAATCTCCCGCGCTGTCTATGAGACTGCGCTCATTATACTGCAGCATCATAGCCTGAGCTGAAAAAATATCATCTTCTCGGGCTATTCTTTCAACAAGCGCGCCGACAAAATGCTTTCCTGCCCTGGTATCATTGTTGAGCAGTACGGCAAATTCCGCATCCGATGCCTTGATTCCCTCATTGACGGCTCTGGCAAAACCGTAATTATTGTCAAGAGCAATAACACGCACCGATAATCCTTCGGAACATTCCTCAATCGCTTCAAGACTTCTGTCCTCTGAGCAATTGTCCACGACAATAACATCGAAATCCACGAAATCCTGTTTTTTAAGAGCTCCAAGACATTCCGGCAGATATTTTTCACCATTGTAGTTAGGTATGATAACAGATACTTTTCTCATAAGCAGCCTCTATATTTTTATAGTTATTTCCGGTGCATACACCATTTTTAATCCCTTTGTTATTCCTTTTAGGTTGGAAATATGTTTTCCTTGTGAGGACAATACCGCGGAAAGCGCGGATTTTTTAACCATAATGCCGACTTTGGGAACCGCATTGACCTCCATATCAACAGCAGCCATATTGAAAGGCCCCTTAAACCATGAAGGCTTTCCCTTAAGTGACCGGGTGCAGCTTTTTCCTGCCTTTGCAATTCCGTTATACAGATAAAATCCTCCGGAAGTTATTTTCGGCACGATTATATCGGCTCCGGTAAGATATGCGCGGCTAACAGCCGCCTTTACAAAATCTGCGGGCAACTCCATATCTGTCCTGAGCAAGAGCACATAATCCGCATCAAGCTCCAGAATATCGTCGTCTTTTCCGTCATATTCCGGGAAAGCTGCCGCACAACTGTTCGGAAGCATGTCGTTAAGCTCTATACGGTAATATCCCGGGTCGTCCAGTTCTCTCACCGTCACATTTATTCCCGGCCGTGTTGTTTCCATATAATCTTCCAGCGCCCTTTTGCCCGCATCAAAAGCATACTCTTTGTTGAAAGGATTGTCCGAAGTGGAATTGCCGCCCGTACGCCAATGGTACAGCACCTTTGCAACATGCTCTATATTCCTGCATTTATCAATGCACCGCAAAAACAAATCGTAATCCTGTGCTCCGTCGTATCTGCTCCTGAAGCCCCCTGCCTGTTCCACTATCCGCCTTTCTATCGTGCAGAAATGACATATATAATTGTTGGAAAGCAGCAGGGTTTTATTGAAATCAGGCTTGCGGTACGGCCTGAAATACTTATCAAGTCCGGGGCTTACCTTGTCCTCATCTGTATAAACCATATCTGCCCCGCACTCTTCTATTTTCCGCACGGTCTCAAAAAGAGCATCCGGCTCCAGCACATCATCATGGTCCAGAAAAGAAACATAATCTCCCTTTGCAACCGCCAAAGCCTGATTTGTATTTCCGGAAATACCAAGATTTTCCTCAAGACAGACGTAAGTAACTCTTTCGTCGCCGCCGCATACCTCCCTGATTATACATCCTGCCTTGTCGGTTCCTCCGTCGGCAATGCAAAGCTGCCAGTTGTCGTAAGACTGCTTCAGCACACTCTCAAGGGTCTGTTTTAGCATTTTGGGCTCCGTATTATAAACGGGCATAAGAATACTGATTAACGGGCGTCTGCCAAATGCATATCTTCTCTGTTCCTCAAGCTCCGTCTTTGTCGCGGCTTCACGGGAACGCACTGCATTGTAATTTCCCATATCTGCCGCCCTTTCTATTGCCTTGCCGCAGAGCTTCGGAAGTCCGTATTTATTAAAATATGATTTAATTTTTGTGATTTTTGTTCCCATATGCAAACTCCGTGAATACACGCTGCAAATCCGACGCATCCGACTGCTTTCTCTAAGGCGCACGTCCGTGCAAATTTATTCTCTCGGCGAAAAATCCGCCCGTTTTAAAGACAGGTTTACATTATAATACGGATCTCCGTTCGTCAGTATATCATTCCACTTATTTTCTATATATGCAACCTCTCCCTTAAATCTGGCTGCTTTTTCCGGAGTATCCTCAAGTCCCCGGCTCTTTGATTCGTAATGATAAAGCTCGGCCCCCGGATTATACACTACAAGGTAGCCTGCCTTCCTCACCTTGAGACAGAAATCCACGTCATTAAACGCCACCTTTAGATTCTCATCCAGGCCGCCCACTTCCTCGTAGACAGATTTTCTGACTATCAGACACGCGGCAGTGACCGCACTGTAATCCTGAGGAATAACCGCCCTTGCAAAATATCCTGAATAATCGCTTGGGATTCCCGCAAAAGCATGTCCGGCAACGCCTCCAAGACCTATTATAACACCTGCATGCTGCACCGTGTTGTCGTTATATAAAAGCCGCGCCCCCACAATGCCCACCTCCGGTCTTGTTGCAAAGCTTATAAGCTGTCTGAGGCAGTTTTTTCTGAGCATCTTCGTATCGTTGTTGAGAAGCAGATAATAATCGCCATTAGCGCAGGACGCGCCGAAATTATTGATTTTGGAATAATTAAAGCTGCCTTCGTAATATATAACACGCACACATTCAAACTCTTCTTCGATTTTTTTGTAATACTCGAATGTCTCCGGCTCTGTGGAATTGTTCTCTATTATTATAATCTCATAATTGGTATAATCCTGTCTGCCTGCAATGGACCTTATACATACGTCCAAATCATCGGTGTGGTCCTTGTTGGGTATCAGTATGCTGATGGAAGGATTGCCGATGACCTCATACTCCACATTGTTATATCCGGGTATATCGCTCATGCTTACCTTGGCAGCTATTCCCATCCTCTTAAAATGCGCCTCAAGCGCCTTTTTGCCGGACACATAAGCATAATTTTTACTCTCCGGATTTTTGGCGGTGGAGTCTTCGTGGCTTCTCCATGTATAAAGAACCTTAGGGATATGTTTAATATTATGTGCTTTCTCGGTACACCTCAAAATCATATCATAGTCCTGAGAGCCGTCATACTCGCTGTTGAAGCCTCCCACTTCATTATATAAATCCCTTCTGAATACAAAAAGATGGCATATATAATTATTGTTGCGAAGCATATCCAGATTAAAATCCGGCTTGAAATGCGGCATAAAGCGTTTGCCCGTATTACAGTCATATTTATCCTCATCGGTATATATAACGTCAATGGACGCATCTTCATTTACAGCCTTTGCGCATTCGAAAAGGGCGTCGGGTCTGATTATGTCATCATGATCCCCCAGCACAATGTAATCACCGGTACTCATATCCAACGCCGCATTGGTGTTGCCGGATATTCCCAGATTGCCGTCAAGCAGTTTGTATTTCACCCTTTTATCGCCTTTGGCTGCCTTTTCCACGGAACGCTTCATGCTGTGACCCTCTCCGCTTCCGTCCGCAAGGCAGAGCTCCCAGTTTTCATACGACTGTTCCAGAACCGATTTAATCATAGCCTCAAAATACTCAGTTTTGGGGCGGTATACAGGAACAACAACGGAAAACAAGGGTTCCCTGTCAAAATGATGGTTTCTCTGCGCGCGCAGTCCCATTACCCCTATTTCCCTCTGCCTTATCCATTTATCGTAATCAAGCACATTGTTTGAAAAAATCTTATGATACGCCTTTGATACTACAGCGGTAAAACCTCTCTGCCTGTAGTAGGCGACCGCCATCTTAAACAGCTGGCTCAGCTTATATTTCTCCTTATCCATAGGCTTGTCAACATCAGCCTTTATCACGGTCCTGTTACCGGAGGTTTCAAAAACAACCTGTACGCTTTTCCAGCCCTGATTGGGAATAATCATCTCAAAGCCCGCGTTTTCCATAAGCTCGCCCTTTTGAAAATAATCCTCCACGTCAGTCCTGAGATGTCTTGTCACTTTACAGTCCACCAAAAGTCCGTCATGCATCATATAAACCTTAACCGGTTCCCTGTCTGCGCACCAGCCGCTTATCTTGATACCTTCATCCACAAATTTTACCATGTCAACACATCCGCATATCGAGGAAATGTCTTTTCTGTAGTTATTCCCTTTTACGGTAAAACTGTATTTCTCATTGCCGTACATTTCATCAAAGCAGACTACAAGCTTAGCTTTTCTGAAATTCTCGTTCACTCTTATAACGAACTGAAATTCGCATGAAAAAAGAAGATTCTCTGACTTATAACAAAATCTTGACCTGTTGGTATCCCGAAGTACGCTCTCCACCTCGGTTTCAACACCGTCCACATAAGCCGTAACCTTGGCATGTTCCATATATGTGTCGTTTGTTCCTGCATGTATCACAAGGAGATTCTTATCTTCTATTTTGGCTCTGTAATCCGCAAAATATATTAGTTTAGGCTGTCTGCTCATGTCCGCTCCTGATTTCTGAATATTTTATGGTACCATGTTCTGCATTTCCGCAATAATTTACCGGAAAAGAATTTCTACTTTCTGAATATTTTGAGAAGTACCGTCATAAATGCCGCCAGATATGCTGCGAAAATAATGAAAATTATCATTGTCTCCAAATCCCACATTACGTATGTGTAGCTTACGGCCACGCTTCCGTCATCGGGCTGCCCGGACAGTATCACTCCGTTATCCTCATCCGCATCACAGCTTATAACCAGCGTAAAATCTTTGCCGGCGCTGTTTTTTATGGTATCCGTATTAAGGAAAGTAAATTTCCCGTTTTTGAACCTGGAAAATTTCATTGTGAAGTCATCCGATATCCGGCTGCCGTCCCCGTCGAAAAGCCTGTATGTTATCTTTCCCTTTGGCTTATCCGCATTGACCGCACTTATAATTACTTTTATACCTGTAAGATTATCCTTATCGCAATGAAATGTATACCGGAATTCATTTCCCTCATGTATATTTACCGAAGGCAGCATCTGACTTCTGGAATAATCCGTATTATACAGGGCGCAGTCTCTTTTTACAAAGGAATAAAAATATCCTGCCGCAAGGACGGCCGCCGATGCAATTATAAGTATGATTATTTTTTTCCTGTTCATAACTGCCCTTTCTATCTGGACTGCTTATATATTCCGCAGATTTCCTTTGAGTCGCCTTTCATCCTTACCTTGCCGCCTTCAAGCCACACTGCCTTATTGCATATTTCCTCGACCTGCTCAATACTGTGGGACACAAACAGAACCGTCGTTCCCTTATCCATCATCCGGTGTATTCTCTCCTGACATTTCTCCTGAAAACGGAAATCACCCACGGAAAGCACCTCGTCAACTATAAGTATGTCTGCATCCCCGGACGTGGCAATTGAGAATGCAAGCCTTGAGAGCATTCCCGACGAATAATTTTTGACCGGGACATCCATAAATTCACGGAGCTCGGAGAACTCCACTATCTCGTCAAAAACCTCCTGCATCATCTTTCGCGAACGGCCTAAAAGCGCACCGTTAAGGAATACATTTTCTCTTCCGGTCAAATCTATGTCAAAGCCGGCTCCCAGCTCGATAAGCGGAGCCACGCTGCCGTTTACCCTGACACTGCCTCTGGTGGGCTTCAACACACCTGCAATCACCTTGAGCATCGTGCTTTTCCCGCTGCCGTTCAAACCTATAAGACCCACGGAATCACCTTTATTCACATCAAAGCTGACGTTATTCAGCGCCCAGAATTCATCATACTGGAGCTTGCCCTTGACTGCGCGTATAATATATTCCTTAAGGCTGTCAACCTTTTCCCTTGCAAGATTAAAGCGCATGGAAACATCATTTACGGAAATTATTGTATTATTATCCTCCATACTTTACAGCCTCTCTCCTACACATACAGAATAAAATTGTCCTGATTTTTATAAAACACCCTGAAGCCCAGCGCCAAAACCACTGCGCTTGGAATAACTGTCATGAGCGTCGTAAAAATGTCCGGCATCACGCCGTATATCATGAATCCGCGGAACATTTCAAGAATGCTTGTGAGCGGATTGATTCTGACTATATACCTTATGATACGCGGAAGGCTGGACATAGGATAGATTACCGGCGTCATGTACATAAGCACGGTGGTAAGCACCGAATAAAGATGGATTATATCTCTGAATTTAACCGCAAAGGATGCCAGGATAAGCCCTATTCCCAAAGAAAAAGCTACCAGCGCCATTATCGGCAGCACGCCCAGTATTGCGGTATAATGCAGCTGCGCCCTCATACAGAGCATGACTATGATAAGCGCCGCAAAAGACGCCATCAGATTGATTGCGCTTGACACTGTCCTTGACAGGACAAACATATATTTGGGAACATAAACCTTTTTGATAAGAGGCGCATTGTCTATAATTGTCGTCATATCCATGGTTGTGGAGGATGAAAAAAAATTAAAAACCACCTGTCCCGCAAGAAGATACAGCGGATAATTATCGATATCGAATTTGAAAAGATTCGAAAAAACCACGGAAAGCACCGCCATCATCAGAAGCGGATTCAAAAGCGTCCACAGAACGCCCAGAACAGAACGCCTGTATTTGGTTTTTACGTCTCTGACCACAAGCTCATTGAGCAACGGTTTGTATCTGTTGAAATTGGCAATAAACGTATTCATTCAATTCAGCAACCTTTTTTGTAATCTTTAAGCCCCGGCCACTTCCGGTCCTTGTCTGATAAGATAAGCTCCATTCCTTCCGGTACAGGCCATTCCACGCCGATATCGGGGTCGTTCCAAATAAGTCCGCCTTCATCATCGGGATGATAAAAATCCGTGCATTTGTACGCAAACTCGGCATAATCGGAAAGAACCAGAAAACCGTGGGCAAAATTCTTAGGTATGAAAAATTGTTTTTTATTCTCTGCCGAGAGCACCACACCGTACCATTTGCCGTATGTTGCGGAGCCTTCCCTCAAATCAACCGCCACGTCAAAAACTTCGCCGCTTATAACTCTTACAAGCTTATCCTGAGGAAAATTCTTCTGGAAATGAAGTCCTCTCAGCACACCTCTTTTGGATGCCGACTGGTTATCCTGAACAAATTCCTGAGTTATTCCCGCTGCCGCGTAATCCTTATAATTATATGACTCAAAAAAATATCCTCTCGCATCCCCGAAAACCTTTGGCTCAATTACCTTGAGTCCTTCTATACCGCATGTGGTCACCGTAATCTGTCCCATAATTTCCTCCTATAATCCGTTAGCTATATCTATGAGATACCTGCCGTATTCAGTCTTCAACAGAGGCTGGGCAAGCTGTACAAGCTGTTCTCTTGTGATAAAACCGCGTTTATATGCAATTTCCTCAATGCATGAGATATACAATCCCTGTCTCTTCTGGAATGCCGCCACAAAATCAGCCGCATCGAGAAGCGCATCATGATTGCCGGTATCAAGCCACGCAAAACCGCGTCCCAAAGTCTCCACATACAAATCGCCGCGCCTGAGATATTCGTTATTGACGCTTGTAATCTCTATTTCACCGCGCCTTGAAGGCTTAACGTTCTTTGCAATTTCAACCACGTCGTTATCATAAAAATATAAACCCGGCACGGCATAATTGGACTTTGGCATCTCGGGCTTTTCCTCAATGGATATGGCCTTTCCGTCCTCATCAAACTCCACCACCCCGTATTCCCTCGGGTCTTTAACATAATATCCGAAAATCGTCGCTCCGCTTTCCCGCTGCGCCGCGCGCATCAGGACTCTTGAAAAACTCTGTCCGTAAAATATGTTGTCTCCCAGAACAAGCGCAACCCTGTCATTGCCGATAAACTCTTCTCCTACGATAAATGCGTCTGCCAGACCTCTTGGCGTTTCCTGAACAGCGTATGAAAAACTCATGCCAAGCTGGCTCCCGTCGTCTAAAAGCTCTTCAAAAACCTTGATATCCCTCTTGGTTGATATGATAAGTATATCCCTGATGCCTGCCAGCATAAGTGTCGATAAAGGATAATATATCATCGGTTTGTCGTATACCGGCATAATCTGCTTGGAAATGGCTTTGGTGAGAGGATAAAGCCTTGTTCCCGAGCCTCCTGCTAAAATAATTCCCTTCATATTGCCTCCTGAACATCATATTTAATGCCAATGCATTGCCCTGCCGCCTCACAAATGACTGCATCATTTATAATATTTGTAACGCAAGGTGGCAGTACCTGTTTTGAGTTCCAAAAACGGATACTGCCTCTGTCTCACTGTTATTTGTACATTTCCTGATAATATTTCTGATAATCTCCGCTTGTGACGTTTTTCATCCAGTCTTCATGCTCGAAATACCACTTGATTGTAAGCCTGATCCCGTCCTTGAACATGGTCTCCGGATACCATCCTGTGTCAGCCTTAATTTTGTCAGGGGCTATTGCATATCTCCTGTCATGTCCCTTGCGGTCCTCAACATATGTTATGAGGCTTTCATTTATTGCGGATTTGCGCGGGTCGCTGTCGGGAAGCATCTCATTAAGCGTCTGCAGAATTATTTTGATAATCTCTATATTCTGCTTCTCATTATGCCCACCGATATTATATCTCTCGCCAAGCCTTCCCTTTTCCTGAACCATATCTATAGCCTTGGCATGGTCGTCCACATAAAGCCAGTCACGGACATTTCTGCCGTCGCCGTATACCGGAAGCTTCTTCCCGTTAAGCGCATTGTTGATTATGAGCGGTATAAGCTTCTCCGGAAACTGGTACGGCCCGTAATTATTGCTGCAGTTTGTTATATTGGCAGGGAAACGGTATGTGTCTATATAAGCCTTCACCAGCATATCGGATGAAGCCTTGCTTGCCGAGTAAGGGCTGTGCGGGTCAACAGGAGACGTTTCATAAAAAAATGCGCTGTCGTCATCGGGAAGTGAGCCGTACACCTCATCTGTGGACACGTGCAGAAATTTCTTATCCTCTTTGTAGCTTCCGTCCTCATTCTCCCATGCTTTTCTGGCAGCATTGAGAAGAACCGCCGTTCCCAGCACATTGGTCCGCACAAAAATTTCGGGATCGCGGATGCTTCTGTCCACATGGCTCTCAGCCGCAAAATGAACCACCCTGTCTATGTCATTCTCTGAAAAAATCCTGTCGATTGCTTCCTTATCACATATATCCGCCTTTACAAACGAATAATTGTCACGCTGTTCAATATCCCTTAAATTTTCAAGATTCCCTGCATATGTAAGGCAGTCCACATTTATTATCCTTATGTCGCCGTCATATTTCCTGAACATATAATGAATATAGTTGGAACCGATGAAACCGGCGCCTCCCGTAACAAGATAGGTCCTCATCCCTCAATCTCCTTCCGAAATAACACATAATGATATATTTTACCATAAAAGTATAATTTATTCAATAAAATCTCGCACATAAGCCGCAATTGCATCTTTCCAGTCCGCAAACCTGTATCCCGAAGTAAGTCTTAACATATAATTGTCAAGCACCGAGTATGCAGGACGGTCCGCCGACTGGGGAAACATGGTTTTATACTGCCCGCTTGTGATTCTGTTTACCTTGCACTCCCTGCCCGTCAGCCTGAATATTTCCTCCGTAAAATCAGCCCAGGAGCATACTCCCTCACAGGTTCCGTGGAAGGTTCCGTAGTTGCTTGTAGGCAAAAGGGAGGCTATCGCTCCGGCAAGCTGCGCGGCGCTGGTGGGCGAACCGATCTGGTCCATAACCACGTTCACCTCTCCGTTATTTTCAGAAAGCCTGAGCATGGTTTTCACAAAATTTTTCCCTTCCCCGTAAAGCCACGCCGTCCTGACAATAAAATATTTGCTTGTGAAATTTTTAACGAATTCCTCTCCGGCAAGCTTGGTAATCCCATACATGCTTTTCGGCGCCGGAGCATCAAACTCAGTATATGGTCTGCTCCCGTCGCCTCCGAAAACATAATCGGTGGATACATGCACCAGCTTTGCGCCGCACTCCGACGCCGCTATGGCAAGGTTTCTCGGCCCGATTGCATTGATTCTGTAAGCATTGTCCGCATCGGTTTCGCACTTGTCAACGTTGGTGTATGCGGCACAGTTGATTATGGCATACGGATTTATTTCGCCGGCAAATCGAAGCACTGCGTCCACATCGGTTATATCAAGCTCCTCCACGTCGGTATTGACAAGTTCATATTCCGTGCTGCCCTCATATTCTCTGTTTATTGCCCTTCCAAGCTGTCCGTTGCAGCCCGTTACAATTATTTTTTTCATATCTGGTTCCTCCGGAATTTTTTTATTCAAAACAGCCGTCAGCCGGCGCCGCTTCTTTTCACGGCTAAAAACTGCAGGCCGTAAGTATCTGCCTGTATATTTCCCAAAACAGTATTGCGCCTATTCCCGCAAGCACAAGACAATTGTATCTGTCGCGTCTTAAATTCACCTTAATACCCTTAAAAGAAAAAAGCATAAACAACGGGAACAGAAGCGGTATAAAATATCTTCCCTGAACGCCCGAGATGCTGTCCGCCACTCCCACCGGAGTATACGCCAGATACAGCGCCGTCCAGATAAGCGCCGTTGTAACGAAAAGCGATATGAGCACGCCGGCTTTTGCTTTGACGGTCATAGTCTTTTCCCCGTCCGAATGAGTAAACACAACAAACGTCAGCAATGCATCTATTGCAAAAATCGCATTGCCCGCGCCCATATAACACATCATGTCGAGTGTTTCGGTGCCTATTGTATAATAAACCAGCTTGCTCCAAATGGATTTTATCAGCAGCCCTGCATACGCAAAAGGATGTGACAATATCATCTGAAGCTGTCCCGAATTGCTGGTATCTCCGCCTCTTGTATCTCCTCCTGACGCTCCCATAAGCACCGGAAGCACGAATGTCATTACAAGAAGAATAATTGCCGCCGCAAAGCCTGCCTTCACTATACGTCTGGTCTTATCATCCCTGAAATGGCTCTTGGGAATAAAGAATCCCATAATCAGAAGAGGGGCATACACCGCCTTGGCAAGACATCCATAACCCACAGCGCAGGCCGCAAGCGCAAACTGCCACCACCTGCCTTTGCAGTCGTCATATATAATATTATTAATAATATATGACATTCCAAGATAAACAAAGGATGTGACAACCGGGTCATAGGATACTGTCGAAGCCAGAAACATAGCCGTGGGCATCAGACCGATTAATGCCATAAGTATTTTGCCTTTTCGGAGAATTTTAATGGCGAAAAACATTACCGTCACATAGGTCAGCAGATTGGCCAGCCTGGCAATAATATATATATATCCGAAACCAAGCTTGAACGCCCTTGCAATATTTATCGCCAGCGACATAAAAACGTATGCGAATGTGGATATTCCGCTGGTATGTCTCGGCGTTACGGTATATGTCTCCTCATCCTCCGTCCCGTAATAATTACAATTCTCGTTAAGATATTCCAGAAACCGGCCGTACTCCTCAGCGGTATCGGCATATATAAGCGGATGGTTTGCATCGCTTGTATTCAACATATCCCAAACCTGAGCGTCATTGGCGGTCTGCGCCCCTATGGAAAGAAGGTATGAATTCCTCAGATGCGTTTCTTCGTCAAATCCGACGCGCACAAGAGGCATCGCAATAATCATTGAAAGCCCTGCCGAAAAAGCCACTATCGCAAAACCTATTTCCACTTTGGAAGCTATTGTCTTTCTGAACAGCACCACCATGCATAGCGCCGTAAATCCCAGCGCAAAAAGCATAAATCTGTGAAAATTAAAGCATGCTCTGTTGTCAATTCTAATCCCTGTTATTTTGAGGCTTCCGTCGTCATTGTTGAGCTTCAGTGTGATATTGTCAACATATTGTCTTATATTATGGGACGAACTTTTAAGCCACATCGGCGCCCTGTCGTCATATTCTTTTGTTTCTTTTTCCCCGTATGCGTTAATATACTCCGCCGAAATGCTCTGGCTGAAATAACCGTCCTTTTCATAATCCACAATTATCCTGTCCACATATCCGTCTACATTAAAAGTAATGGCTGCGCTTTCACCATCGCACAAAAGCGCGCCATCACTGTCCCGCGTTATATTCTCGGTTGTTAATGCGTCAGGCTCTATACTGCGTATTCCCTTGTCCGAAGCGTCAAGCGAAAGAGTTTTTATATTAAAAAACAGCTCAATAAGCAGTGCCAGCAAAACCGACACTGCCACAAGGATAACCGCTCTCACCGCAATATGAACAGAACTCCATCTATTGTACAAACCTTTTATCATCAATATGCTCCTGACAACTCAGATATCTTACTGTTGATTTCTTTGACCGTAGCGGTCGGCTCGTAATTGTCAACATCAAACAGTACCTTATGAAGCTCGGCAACGGCCGCAGTCAAATCATTTGCAACAACAAAATCCTTATCCTTTGTATTTCCCTGGAGATATTCCACATATGCAACCTCTGAAGGCACCCCCGCGGATTCCGTTATGGAATAGCTTGCGATAGATTTTGCAAGATTAAGTATCTCGCCGACATCAAGGCTTGTGGATATATTGCCAAACACGCTGTTAATTGCTCCGTTAAGCTTTGTGATATCCATCTCCTTGGCTTTTTCAACCACAAGGTTGATTACCGTCCTCTGTCTCTCTGTTCTTCTGAAATCGTTTCCTCCGCCGTACCTTATACGGCAGTATGCTGTCGCCTGTATACCGTCAAGATGCACATATCCCGAATTAGGCACATTTTCATAGGTTCTGCCGGTATTTTCTCCCGTATCCCTGAGATACTCATTAATCCAGTACAGTTCATTGTCATCTATTTCCAAATCGATTCCTCCGACAGCATCGATTATTTCTATAAGCGCATTCCAGTTGACCATTACATAATCTTCTATATCAAGGTCAAAATTAGTATTCACCATACTGATTGCCGCTTCCACACCATAAAAGAACATGGCATCGGTAGCCTTATTATACATTACCTCCTGTGTGTTGGCTGTATCCACAATTTTCAGCACGGTATCCCTGTATATGGATACAAGCCTTACTTCTTTAGTCTTGTTATTGATGCTGGCAACAATAATCGCATCCGTGTGATTCTCACCGATTTTATTAAGACCTTCGGCAGAATTGTCCCTGGCGTCGCTTCCCAGAAGCAGAATATTTGTATATCCTTCAAGGACTTCCTTCGTATCGTCGTCAAGCTCTTTATTGATTACTATGGCATCCCTGTCAATGGCAGGACGCTCAATCATTTCAAGCTTGCCCACCACATACCAGACGGCAAGAAGAACCAGCAGAAGAATTATCTCAATTACAAACACTAATATCATAACCCAGCGTTTTCTTTTTTTCTTCTTTCTTGGTTTTCTGTTCTCTTCGTGCATACTTTCTTCAGTTATGCGCGATTTCTTCCCTCTTGGAGCATCCTCATATATATACTGCTCATCATCATATTCATAATCATCATCAAAATCTCTATACTTTGCCATGATAATATTCCTTTCAACCGATAACCCGAACGCCTGCTGCCCAAACCGTATGGATTTACAATGCATCAGTAAGCATTTTTATTAACAAAGCCTTTAAAAACCGTCCTGAAAAGTATTACAAAATCAAAATGAAGACTCCAGTTCTCTATATAATACAGATCACAGTCAATTCTTTTTCTTATGGACGTATCTCCCCTGTACCCGTTGACCTGGGCCCATCCGGTCATGCCCGGACGCACCTGATGCTTAACCATATAGCGCGGTATCTCTTCCTTGAACTTCTCAACGTAATACGGTCTTTCAGGCCTGGGTCCCACCAGGCTCATATCGCCCTTGAGCACATTGATAAGCTGCGGAAGCTCGTCAATACTTGTCCTGCGTATAAAACGCCCCACTTTCGTCACTCTGGGGTCTCCGTCCTTAGTCCATTTTTTGCAGTCCTGTCCGTCTGTCTGCACACACATGGAGCGGAATTTATACATCTCAAATTCTTTATTATGAAGACCAATTCTTTTCTGCCGGTATATTACAGGCCCCTTTGATGAAAGCCTGACCGCTATGGCGGTAATAAGCATAATCGGCGAAAATACAATAAGCGCAATGGTTCCTATTATTAAATCCATCGAGCGTTTCATAAATTTATTGAACGTGCCGCTTAACGGCACCCTTCGTATATTGATAACGGGAAGTCCCTGAACGTCTTCCGTGTAAGGCCTTGTGGGAATTATGTTGTTGTAGTCGGGTATAAGCTTTGTGTGGACCCCCGATTTCTCACAGGCGGCAACGACCTCTTCAAGCTTTGCATATTCGCTCAGTCCCAGAGTTATCACCATTTCATCCAAATCATTGTCGGAAATTATCTTCTCGATATCCGACACTCTCCCGATAACATGCACCCCTCTGTAGCATGTGCCGAAATCCACATTATCATCCAGCATTCCCACGATATGGTAGCCCCATTGCGGAAAATTCTTTATTCTGTCAATATATGATTCTGCGGCACGGCTGTAGCCCACAAGCACAATATGTTTCTGGTTGAAGCCCTCCTTGCGCAGCCTGCGCAAAAACATCCGCAGAAAAACTCTCACCGCAATTTCATATACTATGTTAAGCACATAGAATATAAAAATCATCGTTCGCGAGAAATCTATCTGCTTGAAAAGATAAAGGACCAGTATAAAAATAAGCATTCCAAAGGAATTGGCCTTGATTATGTTAAGTATTTCATATCTCTGCCCATGCATGCGCTTAGGGGTATACAGTCTGCACATGGCATATAAAATAAGGTAACTGGGCACAATAAATATCAGAGCTTTAAAATAAATTCCAATGCCGATTCTGCCTACATTTTCCTTATATAAAGCTGTTCCGAACTTAATCGCCCACGCCGAAAAATATGCTATCACTATAATGACAGCATCCATAAGCACGTGGAGCATATTGAGTTTCCTCTGGTTTCTTCTGATCAAAGTTCCAAGTCTCCCCATTTATTCCAATTTCAGCTATATAATACATCAAGCTAATTTAAAGGGCAATATTTTTTATGTTACAAATTAATTACATTTTTATTCCGCTTTCAATCCAATACTCCGCGTTGGATGTGTATTTCAGGCACTTTTTTAAGCTTATTTTCTTAAAATTTCTTCCTTTTTTGTAGCCTATATACTTGAATGCGCTTGTTACCACCATATGCGGCACCTCATACCAATGACCATGCTTCAAAAGATAGCCTGCCGTTTTAAAAACAAGCTTTACGCCCTCGGATTCACAGCTTACACGGTCGAATATCTCCGGGTGCTCCGCCTGGGAAACGCCTATGTCAAAATTGCGCCTGAACTGTTCCATACATGTATAATTATGTGAGTGGTAAACTTCAGCGTCAGCACAGTACATAATGCCGTATCCTGCATCGATTGCCTTTGCAGCGTATATCATATCCTCGTTGAAAATCGCCCGGGGAACAAAGCCCCCAAGTCTCTCGTAGATTTTTCTGTCATACATTGCGCATACGTCAGAGCAGAAAAAAGTTTTTATCCCAAGATTTTCAATGTCCGCCGACGTCTTAATAACGCTCTTCTCCGGATAATTAAACTCCCTTGTAAACTTCTCCGCCATCCTGCATCCGCGTTTGGGAAGCTGTCTGGCATAGCTTACAGCCACCGGAATCTCACCCGAATCAAAACCGGAGAGCAGCCTCTCCACAAGCTTCTCATCACGCGGCACGGCATCCATGGTCATAAAAAGCACGTAATCCCCCGTTGACATTCTCATTCCCATGTCCCTTGTTCCCGCATGGTCAAATTCCTGTCTGGTTATATGAACAACCTCTATATTGGAAGCTATTTTATATAATTTTTCATCAAAAAATTCCCGTTCCGTATTAATAATTATAATCCTGTTTACAGGAACGGTCTGTTTCTGAAGCTTTTCGAGCAAATCCAAAAGGTCTTCTCCCGGCTTATACGCCGGTATAACCGCGTCTACATTCACTGCCAATTCATTCTCCTATATTTTCCTCAATGATTTTTGCCAGCGCCTTGGCTTCCTCTTCAATAAATTTCTGGTCATTTCCTTCAATCATGACTCTTACCAGAGGCTCAGTTCCCGAAGGCCTTATAAGGACTCTTCCCGCTCCGGCAAATTTGTCCTCAAGCTCTGCAATAGCAGATGCAATTACCTTATTATCCATATAATATTCTTTTTTTATGTTGGATACCTTCGCATTGACAAGCGCCTGCGGAAGGACCTCCATAATGCCCGCAAGCTCCGACAATTTCCTGCCCGTGACGGTCACAACCTCCAAAAGATGCAGTGCGCTTATCAGACCGTCGCCGGTTGTATTTTCGTCAAGGAAAATGACATGGCCTGACTGCTCTCCGCCAAGATTGCAGCCGTTGGCAAGCATGTATTCAAGCACATACCTGTCGCCCACCTTAGTCTGGACAATATTTATTCCTTCCCTTGCTCCCATCTGAAAAAATCCAAGGTTGCTCATAACCGTAGCAACCACCGTATCTTTTTTTAGTTTGCCCTGATTGCGCATATATAATCCGCAGACTGCCATAATCTGGTCGCCGTCAACCACATTCCCCAGCTCGTCTACCGCAAGCATTCTGTCCGCGTCGCCGTCAAATGCTATCCCGATATCAGCCTTAGTCTCAAGAACTTTTGCCCTGAGTTCTTCAAGATGCGTGGAACCGCAGTTTCTGTTTATATTAATTCCGTCCGGATTATTATGTATCACTATGGGCTCGGCTCCCAAAAGCTTAAGTGTCTGCGGCGCCGTATAATATGCAGCGCCTTCCGACGTATCAATTACGATTTTCAGGCCGGACAAATCCAAATCAATCAGTGATTTGGCAAAATCAACATAATCATCCCTTGCATCATACCTGTATGTAATCCGTCCGACTTCTCCACCCACAGGCATCGGAAGCTCGGACGTATTCATGCGCATGACCTCTTCTATCTCATCCTCAAGCAAATCGGGAAGTTTATATCCGTCTCCGTCAAAAAATTTAATTCCGTTATACTCCGCCGGATTATGAGAAGCGGATATAACGACTCCTGCATCATATCCGTAGTGTCTTGTAAGATATGCTATCGCCGGTGTAGGAACTATCCCCACATACACGGCGTTCGCGCCAACCGAACAAATCCCGGCCATAAGTGCATTGGCCAGCATCCCTCCGGATATCCGTGTATCTCCTCCTACCAGAATTGTAGGCTTATGAGCTTTCTCCTTGGTAAGTACATACGCTCCGGCCTTTCCCAGATTCATTGCCAGTTCCACCGTAAGTTCTTTATTGGCAATTCCTCTTACTCCGTCTGTTCCAAAAATTCTAGCCATTATTCCACTCCATAATATTATAATAATATTTATTCTGTCTCGGAAGCAGCTTCCGTTTCCGTGGTTTCTGCCTCCGTTTCATCATCCGCACTCTCTGTTTCTTCCGTCGCGTTGGTGTCGGTAATTACTACTCTTACATAATATGAATTGTTAATATCATATACGTCACTATCATTAAATTCCACTCTGACGGTATAAGTTCCGGGGCTTCTCCCCGCAAGACTCACAGAAGCTCCAAGGTCTGACGCCTGAAGAGAATTAATATCATTTTCTATTCCGGTTACTACTACACTCAGCATATTGCCTGAATTTCCGGATAATATGCTGTATTCATAATCCTCTCTTGTTCCTTCCATGCTTATGTCAGACAAGGAAATATCAATCGTCCTGTCTATGATTCTCTCTATATCCGCCTGCACTCTGAGTACGCTTTCATCCGAAACTATCCTGCATCCCGACGGAAGATATGTCATAAGCGCAATCTCGAATTCCATATCCTCCTGCGCGCCTGAAATATCGATAATATCCGAAGGCACATCTATGGAGCTTAGTGAATCAAGCACATTCTTAGGCGCTGCGACATTGACGGACGTCAGGTTGGCTGTCTGTTCCACAAGCCTGAAGCCATCAGCAGGTTCTCCGCTCAGTGTGTAATTTACATCAACCCACTTTGTAGGAAGTATTTCTATCTTAATAGACACATTATTCCTGCTGAGTTCAAGTTTATCGGAACTGATTTCCACCCCATTTTCATCATAAAAAACCGGGGCAACAACATCATCTATGCTGGCCGTCATGCTCGACACATTATAATTAAGCCTTGCCGTTGCAATCCGGCTGACTGTGCTCTCGGCGCCGGATACTCTGATTGTGGTAGGTGAGATACTGTAATCTCCCACGACATAACCGTCCGCCGGCTGTCCGGTGATATTAAGCTCAAGCCCGCACTCCTTATCCACACGGTTGTCTATGGACAGCTGCACATATTCTGTCCTGAGACTGACAATATCAACAATATTTTCCGTACCTTCCTTAATACAGTTCACATATATAGGCGCCCTGTCAGAATCCGGAGTGCGCTCGCTTAAGTCGGCATAGGCGTAAAAATCTGTGGCTTTCAATTCATCCACAACCGTCTGCGGAGCTTTGACGACAATTGAAATGCTTGCGCCGGATTCCACCTGGTATATATATCCCTTGTCCGTCAGTGTATCCCCGTTAATCATATTTACAGTAATGCCGGATATTGTTTTACGCTGTGACGGATTATCTACATTGACAATAACTATCCAGCTTACTATGGCTATTATTACTGCCAGTATTTTCAGAGAGAAGTTGTGCAGGATGAGCTCTTTTATTTTAATCTCCTTTAAACTCTTCATTATTTGCGCCCTCCTTTCCTCCAAAGCTTATAACGTTTCACATCGATTGTTTTCTTTTGAAGAAAGGTAAGCTTGCTTCTCAAATAATCCGCATCCACATCCCTGAAAAGCTCGCCGGCTATAGCTATTGACACATTTCCTGTCTCCTCGGACACAACGAGGGTCATTGTGTCCGTCACTTCGGAAATTCCCAGCGCAGCCCTGTGCCTTGTTCCCAGCTCCTTGCTTATCATCATATTGTCCGACAACGGAAGATAACAGGTGGCGGCAACCACCCTGTCTCCCCTTATTATGACTGCACCGTCATGCAAAGGCGTATTATGTTCAAAAATATTGATAAGGAGCTGGTTGGAAACTATGGCATCTATGGGAATACCGGTTTTTACATAGTCGGTCAGAAGTATTTCCTGCTCTATTACGATAAGCGCTCCAGTTTTTGTTTTTGCAAGCTCGAAGCAGGCCTTGACAAGCTCATTTACGGTTTTGTCACTGAACCGTTCGCCCTTGTCTTTTTTCTCGGCGAAAGGCAGCATCTTGGCAAAAAAACGCTTCTGCCCCAGTTGTTCAAGAGCCTTGCGGAGTTCGGGCTGGAAAATAACAACCAAAGCAATAATCGCAAAATTGATAATCTTCCCGCCCAGCCACAATATGGTTGTAAAGTTAAAAATATAAGCAAGAAGCCAGAATACAAGAAGCGTAATTATTCCTTTGAGCAGCGTAAAAGCCCTTGTAGTCTTGACCCACGCAATAAACTCATAGATAAGTACGGCCAGAATAATTATCTCAAACACATTGGAAACGTGCAGGGATTTAGGTATATAAAAATTGGACAAATATTCATCAAAAAAATTGACTATGGACTGCATTGAAAACGCCTTTCCTAACGGTTAAAACTGCTTCTGCGGCTTCTTACTCCTCTTCTTCATCTATCTCGTAGCTTTCGGTATGGACCATTCCCCTGTGGTCCTTGCTGGAATTAAATTTTTTAATTGTAACATTCCTTGATGCCACCGACATCTTAGGCACGGCCTTAACGTAATAATAATAATCGTCGTCCTCAAACTGAACATACTCGGTAGAAGAATAATCCACACTTATGATGAAAAAATTGATTATTATTCCAATAAGTATTGCAGCCACATGTCCTATTATCATCATAGGAACGCTGAAATCAACTGACAGAACGGCAAATGCGATTATCTGTATAAGCGCGTCGGTAACGCATCCTGCAATGATGGCTATCATGGCGGAATAATCAACCGACAGTTTCTTTATGAAATAAATCATTGTAATTACTACCGCAAACGACACAACTATCGTTATCAATTCTTTATTAGTAATTATATTATTAAAAATAAATGTTATGTTCTGCAATGCATTATCGGCATCAAGTGTGGATATCGCCGTGGAGTATGTGGAAGCAAACTCAACAATATAGTATATGAACACACCGCACACCATAGGCACAATACCTGTCATTCCCACCGTCAATGCCGCTATTACAGGAATCAGATAAGGTATCCGCAGGTAAAACAGGAGCGGCGTCAGTACCATCAGAAAGCCTGTCCTTGGAGCAAATCTGAAATACAGCAGATAAATTACAAGCAAAACTCCAAGAGCTATAACGGCCAGTTCCAGCGAAAGGCCGAACAGATGTATCACAATATATACTGTAGTCACGACTACCGTAACATTGATATGAAGAAACGCGCATATAATCGCCAATGCAATACATATCAAAGGGCTTGATATTATGCCGTCCCCGCCAATCATCCTTGAAACTATGAACATAGATAAAAACGCAAGAAGGAAATAGCAGAAATGTTTTATATATACGCCGCCTTTTGCATAGAATGCTTTAAGCTTTTCCTTAAATTCCAAAAGTCCGGTAAGCATTATTTTGTACCTCCTTTGCGTTTTTTCTCGGCCTTGTTCATAAGATAGATTTTATGAAGCCTGTTCCGGTATATCTTAATGCCGTTTTCGGATTCCACATATTCATATGAATACACAAAATATGCGACCAGCAAAAACACCGTCATCATGGCCACATATGACATAATGAGAATCACGCCCAATACCGTGTAGTTCATATCCGTAAGATTGTCTATTATATACTCAAAATTGCAGGCCGCCACAAGCATCAGTATGATTACATATGCCAAAGTAACGGCAATCGCCGTAGTCCACATGTGAAGTCCCACATAATCGCTCTTGTAGTATTTCGCTTTGGTTATATCATTTATGCATTCATGCTTCTCGTACATTGCCGTTCTTGTCATTAGTCTGACTTTTCGCTTATTAACCATATGTTGCCTCCGTCTGAATAATAGCAGATTAATAATAGATTATCAACTGAGTGTGACCTCCGCCCGTCGGCGCCACAATTCTTACACGCACCCCGTCGGCGCTGAAGGTCTGATCCTCGGATGCACTGACAAACCTTGCAAAAACATTCTCATATTCCGTAGGTATAAGTGATTTTACTATATGTTTGAAAGCAGAGTCCATTGCCGTTGTTCTTGTCATAACATATATCTGAGTCATGTTCTCCTGGACGATAACCTCTCCAAGATAATTTCCATCCTCACGATATATATATGTATTGTCCAAATATGTCTCAAAGCCGGATGAGCGTACTGCCTCAGTGATAATTTCATACGCATTGTCTTCCTGCTGCGTCTCCTTGTCCGGTGTATTTCCTTCACCGCCGGAGGTTTCACTCTGTCCTTCTGTCTGTGAAGGTACAGTCTCCGTGCCTCCTTCGGTTTCTCCGGTATGGTTGTCCGGCAAATTGCCGCCGCCGGAGGTTTCATCGGATGAAGGCGGCTGTACGGCCACAATCTGTTCGTCTATGACATCATACACTGGAAGCTCCTCCGATATTACGGGCTGTTCCCTGTCAACTCCGCATATAACAACGGAATCCGCCAATACATCATAGGTTGCGGTAATGGCTGCCGTTCCGGTGCCTTTTACGGTTATTCTTCCCTTTCCGTCAACATATACTACATCCGGGTCTGAGCTGCTCCATATAACATTGGCTGCATATTCGTCGGGATTTGAGGTACAGGTAAGCAAAAATGTACTTCCCACATACATATTACAGTCATCAAGCTCAATCTGTACGAACTCACCGTCGGGAACCACAGCGTTATAATCCACCGTCTCACGTTCGGCTTCGATGTTTCCACGATTTTTCCCAAACCTGACGCACAGAAAAACTATCAATCCTGTCACCAGCACAAGCACTACTGCGGCCATGACGACTCTGCCCTTACGAACACGGTATTTTTTTCTGCCTTTTGATGACTGAGCCATATGCTA
>CALWMX010000005.1 GCA_944382105.1 uncultured Butyrivibrio sp. | reverse complement strand
GGAGGTGTCAGATGTCAGGACATTCAAAATTTGCCAATATAAAGCAAAAAAAAGAGAAGAATGATGCCGCAAAAGGTAAGATTTTTACCAGACTTGGCAAAGAGCTTATGGTTGCGGTTAAAGAGGGCGGACCTGACCCAAACAATAACAGTAAGCTCCGTGACGTTATTGCCAAGGCAAAGTCCAATAACATGCCTAATGATACCATAGACAGAAGCATTAAAAAGGCGGCAGGCGATTCTGATGCCGCCAACTTTACCGCGATTACATACGAAGGATACGGTCCTAGCGGAACGGCAATCATCGTTGAAACGCTCACGGACAACAAAAACAGAACGGCCGCCAACGTTAGGAATGCATTTACCAAAGGCAGCGGCAATGTAGGAACGCCCGGCTGTGTGTCATTTATGTTCGACAAGAAAGGCCAGATTCTCATTAACAAAGAAGACTGCAAAATGGATGCCGAAGAGCTTATGATGCTTGCAATTGATGCGGGAGCAGAGGATTTCAATGACGAGGACGAAGAAGAGTTTGAGATACTCACGTCTCCCGACGACTGCGGAACGGTAAGGGAAGCTTTGGAAGCGGCCGGCCTTGAGCTTGCACAGGCTGAGGTTACGATGATACCGCAGACTTGGGTTGAACTCACTTCAGAAAACGATATTAAGCAGATGACCAGAATACTGGATTTACTGGATGACGATGATGATGTTCAGGCAGTTTACCATAACTGGGATATGCCTGATGAGGACGAGGAATAGCTTTTATATGTAAAAGTGCAGCAAAGGACGGACAGAAGATGCGGATTGAAGAGTTCAAGATGGAACGGGATAATCTGGTAAAGCCCGGAGACAAGGTTACAATAGTTGAGGGCGTTCTGCCTTCAAGCTGGTATTACACAATTGTACCGGCGGTTGCAATGTCGCGCAATTATCAGTTTGCGGAAAGAATAAAATCCACCGAAGGTACGGTGACAGAAATCGAGAAAACGGACAGAGGCAGCTATGTGAAGGTTGAATTTGACGAGTAGGCGGTAAATTTCTTTTGTCCGTCATAAAGGAGCGAAATCATTTGTGTGGGTTTCGCTTCTTTGCGTCTGTAAAGGCCATAATAATCTGGAATAATTTACAATATGTACAGTATCAGCACGGAATATAAATAGGAGTGAAGACTGTTTTTGTTGAAACAGGCTTGTTGATTATAAGATTCGCCAGCGTGTCCATTGTATGTCTGAAAATCTCTTCATCGCGGCAGTAAATGCTCGGAAACGGAAGAGGACAGGTGTCTGAGAATGAAGTACAGCCGCAGCCGGTAATACTGATATAATTTTCCGCATTTCCGGAGCATACGGCCTTGTATGCGCCCAGCCCCAGATTATTGTCAGAGCATATCACGGCGTCAATATTTTTCCCTTCCGACATAAGCCCGGCTGTATAGTTGTATGCGGAGGTTATTCCGTCCGGACAAATATGCAGGTTTTCAGGCGGGATATTAAGATTATTAATGCCGCATGCATGTTTGAAACCATTGAGCATTGATATGCAGAAATCAGACATACCGGAAAAAAGAAAAACAGGAGACTTGCAGCCGTCTTTTATGCGTTTATCAGTGATGGAGGCGACGGCTTTTTCCATGTCGCACAAAGCGCAGAATACATTGGGCGCATCTATATATAAATTCAGCAGTATGACGGCTGTCTCAGGATATTGGGCGGACTGCATTGCGGCATGGACCGTGTCATCGGTGAAATCCAAACAATCCACAATTACTGCCGAAGTTTTGTGCCTGGCAAAATACTCAAAGGCATGCTTTAAGTCTGCCGCATTGTCGTTGCATATTAGCAGCAGCGGAGTCAGCCCTTTACCGAATAATGCGGGTATAATCCGGCTTATCAGATAACTGCTTCGCGGATTGGTTATTGAACGGCACACTATTCCTATATTTGGGAGACTTTTGCTTTTTACGCTGCGTGTTCCCGGACGGTAACCGGTGCTTTCGGCGGCATCAAGCACACGCTTTCTGGCGGCATCGCTGACTTTCGCGCTGTTGTTAAAGACTCTTGAAACCGTTGCTATGGATACGCCTGCGATTTTTGAAATGTCGTATATGTTCATTTTATACCTCCCGTTTGTTCAATGCATCGTCCTCGCTAAGCTCATGCCGCGTTTACGCTTGCATTCACTAAGTGTTCATATTACACCATGCCAACTAGGCTCGAAAATACCTCGCCAAGTGTTCAGGTATATATTCTCACTAAGCTCATGCCGCGCTGGCGCTTGCATTCACTAAGTGTTCATATTACACCATGCCAACTAGGCTCGAAAATACCTCGCCAAGTGTTCAGGTATATATTCTCACTAAGTTCATGCCGCGCTGGCGCTTGCATTCACTAAGTGTTCATATTATATACCAAAACTTTTTTTTACTCAAGAAAATTTGCCGGACAGTGTTAATTTTTTACAGACTTGTTCCGATAAAAAGATAAAGCTGTAATTATGTCTTTTGGAGGATTGTATGAAGTTCAGAAAATTCCTTAAAAATCATTGGAAGGCCGCGGCGGCAGTGCTTGCTATTTTTATTGCAACGACTGTCGGAGTGGTAATGGTAAGAGCGGCTACAATTATTCTTTCGGTTGATACCCCAAGCATAAATTTTGTGTCCGATTCGCAGGTTGTTACCGTCAATGCAACGGTAAGCATTTTAAATGCTTCATCGACCAACGGTTCCTTTACATGGGATATGGCCGACAGAACCGTCGCCAATGTCAGCAATAACGAAGGCGTGGGAACGGTCAGCGCCGTTGCCGCAGGCAAGACAACCCTTACGGTCGGCTATATTTTGGAGGAGGATTACGAGACCAAGGAAATACCGGTTACCGTCCCTCTTACCGTGGCTTACGATTCGGTTGCGGGAATAATGCAGCCCGGCAATGAGGGCAACGTAACATGCAATGCGGCCAGTTCCAAGTATGTTGAATGGACATCAGCCAACAGCAATATAGCAACCGTTACAGGCAACGGGAATTCGGCCACAATCAGGGCTATAAGCGGCGGAACAGTGACAATCACTGCATCCATTCCTTCAGACGGACTTTCATATTCATTTGATGTAACGGTAGGAGTTACGATTGAAGAGGATTCAATCGAAGTACCGCAGGGACAGAGCGTTGCTCTTACAACTAACAGCAATTCCGTTTCGGATGTATACTGGTGGTCTGCAAATGAGAATGTGGCTACTGTAAGCAACGGAGTTGTATACGGTGTTTATGCGGGCTCAACAACCGTTTATGCAAGCTGTCTGGACCATAATCCTGACGGCAATGCCGGAGATTCGGTTACGGTTACGGTGCCGTATGTAGTTTCCGCACCAAGCTCAACGGTTCTTGTGGGCGACCAGATATCGATAACCACATCGGCGAATCCTTCGGAAGTTAATTTTGCATCAAGCAATAACAATATAATATCATATGATTCCAACACCGGAATGTTCAGTGCCAACAGTACGGGTACGGCTGACATAACTGTAACGTGGAACGGTAATATAGAAACAATTACAATTACCGTAATAGACGGGTTTTCGCTTTCCACCACATCCATGTCTCTGAATATAGGTTCAAGCGGAACGGTCAGCGCAATGGTGTCCAACACGGAGCGGCCTGTACACTGGGCGTTATCGGACAGCTCAATGGCAAGGCTGGAAATTTCGGAGGACGGACTTACTGCAACCGTAACGGCCTTAAGTACGGGAGACAACGGGTATACCACACTTGTTGCAACACAGGAAATCGACGGGGTGGTAAAGAGTGCGTCATGTAATATATATGTACTTAATCCGGTATCAAACCTGACTCTTTTGTATAACGGCAAGGAAATTCAGGATACAATTTCGCTTCAGAGAGGAACCGAACTGTACATAACCGCGTATCTGAATTTCGGTGAATCGGTTGTGCCGGACAATACAAAATTAAGCTGGATATCATCTGATCCATCCGTTGTCACTGTTTCACCGTATACCACGGAGGGACAGCAGCAGCTTTGTCTCATAAGCGGCGTGAACGGAGGTAATGCTACGGTAACGGTTGTCTCTGAGGACGGACTGTATATTGCAACGGCCGATTTTTACGTGACCGAGGGCGTGACAAGCATAACATTGGACAATACCAGCGTTACGGCGCAGATGGCCCTTCAGAGATTCCAGCTGACAGCCACCGTGCTTCCTGCATCGGCAGGTGTTGACACATCCGTTACATGGGCGTCACTTGACCCGTCAATCGTTACGGTTGACCAGAACGGGCTTGTAACGTTTGTCAGTCCCGGTGAGACGTATGTCAGCGTAACCTCCAATGCGGACAGCTCCAAGGTTGCATACTGTAAATTCCTTATAACGCAGCAGGTTGAAGGGATTGATATGGATTACGACCGCGTCACGCTTAATGTGGGAGACCAGTACAGGCTTACTGCGGTAATTTCTCCCGATAATGCCACTAACAAAAACGTTTCATGGTCCTCGTCAAACGAAGCGGTTGTGACTGTCGATTCAAGCGGTTTGCTTACGGCGGTTGGAAGCGGAAGCGCTACGATAATAGTTCAGACTGAGGACGGCGGTTATATAGATATGACTAACGTTACCGTACTTCAGCCTGTTACATCAATAGAGCTTTCAGAAACGGAACTGTCCGTGAAGAAGGGGACGGTGCTGTGGCTGAACGCAACAGTAAATCCTGACACGGCAGATAATAAAAACGTTGTCTGGAGTTCATCCGATACAACGCTCGCGACGGTTGACCAGACCGGAAAAGTAACCGCGCTTGCGGTCGGAACGGTTACCATATCCTGTGTAAGTGAAGACAACGGAACCGTTGCGTATTGTATAATTGAAATAACGGAGCCGGTAACCGGACTGACTCTCAATACATATTATCAGGAAATGGTTGCCGGAACCAAATTTGTTGTTGTTCCTACTGTTCTTCCGAATGATGCGCCGGACAAGTCTGTAACATTCATGTCAAGCGACCCTGAGATTGCAACCGTTGATGAGAACGGTGTTGTTACGGCTCTTGTGGGCGGAACCTGCGAAATTGTTGTAACCACCAACGAAAGCGGCATTAAGGCCACGTGTACAATCAATGTGAAAGAATATGTGGAAAGCATAGAAATAACCGGCAGCCCCGAAAGGCTTAATGTAAACGACTCCGTAACACTTGGCGTTACGGTTGAAACGGAAACGGCATCCAACAAAGCGGTTGTCTGGAGAAGCAGTAATTCGGCTGTTGCAACCGTCGACCAGGGAGGCAAGGTAACAGGTGTTTCCGCAGGCAATGTAGTAATTACGGCAACGGCGGCCGACGGCGGGGGAGTGAGTGATTCCGTTGTAATCAGGGTTATCAATCCTGTAACATCGGTAAGCTTTGACAAGTCAAAAATAACAATGTATGTGGGAGATACGGTCAATATAAAGGCTACCGTAAATCCTTCATCCGCTACCATAAGAGAGCTTGTATGGACATCCGATGACGAAAGCATTGCAAGGGTATATTCGGATGGAGATGTGGTTGGCGTTGCGCCGGGAAGGACAGTGGTGCATGCCACATCCACAGACGGCAACGAAGTGGTTGCGAGCTGTACGGTTATTGTTAAGGAAATAGTCAATGCCACATCAATTTCCGTAAATTCATCTGAGATAACGATGCTTAAAGGTAAAACACGTAGACTCACGGCAAGGCTTTATCCTACAAATACCAACGAGACGGTAAAATGGGTATCGTCAGATACATCCATAGTCACTGTTGACGATAACGGAAATATTGTGACCGTCGGCGCAGGAACATGTGAAGTGACGGCTTACAGTTCGGCAGGAACGGTTCAGGATACGTGTATAATTCATTCAATGGCCATGCATTTCACGGATATTAAGCTGGAACAGTATGATACATTTAATCTTTATGTGGATGGGGCGCCTTCAGCGGTTTCATGGAGAACCTCGAATCCGAGAATTGCCTCGGTAACTCAAAACGGTGTAGTAACCGGAAGAATGCCGGGAGAATGCGTAATCACCGCGACAGTGGAAGGCAAAACGGTAACATGTTATGTAAAGGTTATGGCTGTTGACCCGGGTAAATTCATTAACAGATATTGAAATTTTGAGTGAATTGGAAAGAATGTCATAAAAATCCCCGCGTCTCATAAGAGACACGGGGATTTTTTGGCAGACGGAACAGACTCGGTTTTTCAAAAAAGCGAAGCACCAAAGATTAACTTTGGTGCTTCCAGCTTTTAAATATGAGGGGGGAGATAGAAAGTTATACTTCACTATCCATTGAGTATAATATTATATGAATGTGACAGTTATGTGAAGAAAATATAAATTAATTTAAAATTTTATTATAAAAACTTAAGATTTTAGTTTGTTGCTTTTATGGACATGATATAGTATAATAACCGTGTATGTTACTTAAGGAGAGGTTAGTATGAAAGAAGAATTTGACTTAGAGGAAGAACTTGCCAAGTCGATTGCCAGCATAGTTGATGAGGAGACGGCCGATGCTGAGGCATACGTTAAAAAGAACAGCAATAATTCTGATTCGGATGATGCCGGGGAAAGTGCCGGATCCGATGATGAGGTATTATATGATGGAGCCGAGGACAATGAAGACGAAGATAAAGTCGGCGCCAGAAAAATTATTATAATAGTAGCTGTTGTTGTTGCAGCAATAGCCGTTATAGGGGCCGCCGCTTATTTTGTGGTCAGGGCTGCTTTTAATAAGAGCAAGGACAATTACGGATATTATAATGAACTTGGGTATCGTGCATATGATGAAGAAGATTATGACAGTGCAATAGACAATTTCGAGAAGGCATTGACATATGAAGAGGGTAAATCAGACAGTGATACCAATATCAATATGATGCTTTATCTGTATGAATGCTACAAAAACACATCGCAGGATGAGAAGGCTGAAGAAATACTTAAAGATGTGCTGGAGCTGGATGCGGACAATGAGAATGCATATTACAACCTTATATCCATTTATTCGGATGAGGAGAACTATTCGGAGCTGGTGCAGTTGTATCAATCGGCTGTAGATACCGGTAACAGTGATATTACGGCTCTTTTCAGCAGATATGTTCCATCGGAGCCGGAGGCGTCACCTGACGGAGGGGATTACAGCGACGACCAAAGCATATATCTTTCGGGTGACAGCGAATGCAGAATATACTATACAACAGACGGAACGGACCCGAAAACCAATGCAAGTCTTTTTACAGACAGAATAGAATTGGAAGAGGGGCAGACCACACTTAAGTTTTATGCCGTCAACGAATATGGTTTTGAGAGCGATGTGGTGGAGAAGACTTACAATATAGCATATATCGGGCCTTCTACTCCTGTTATTTCCCCTACGGAAACTATATTTTCCCAGTCAAGCAAGGTTATGGTCACAATCAGCAATATTGATTCCGGCTGCAAGGCATATTATACGCTGGACGGAACTACACCTACAACCGACAGTAATGAATATAATAACCAGCCCTTTGAGCTGCCTGCGGGCAACACGGTTGTAACCGTTCTTGTGGTTGACGACCACGGTATGACAAGTATGGCTTCCAAGACATACAGCGTCACTTATATAGCCAAATATACCCAGAGCGAAGCGGAAGAGTTTATCTGGAGTGCGCTTATAGACAATAAAACAGTTGATGAGGAACACCTTGACGAGGACGGCAACGAGTGTACAATGGATTATTATTCCTTAAAGCTTATAGATGATAAATCAATTTATATGTTTTATTACAATGTGGATGGCGAGGCGCAGGATTACTGGTACGGCTCCGATTCGGACACAGGTGATGTGTATTTGATAACCGGAAGCAGGGATAATTACAGGCTCTCAGCCGTAAAATAGCATTGATATGGCGTGAAGCAGTGATGTTTCACGCTGTTTTTTGCAATAAAAAATGATTTTTTATTGCATTAAAGCGCTTGTTTGTTTAAAATATATAACAGATAAATATAGGAGGTGCTTTATGTACAAAATTCTTAAGGCTGAAAAACTGGCGGACAATATTTTCCTTATGGAAATCGATGCTCCGCGTGTTGCCAAGGCATGCCAGCCGGGCCAGTTTATTATAGCTAAAATCGATGAAAACGGAGAACGCATTCCGCTTACAATCTCGGATTACGACAGGGAAAGCGGAATGGTTCAGATTGTGGTTCAGATTATAGGTGCATCCACGCAGAGGATGTCGGAACTTAAAACGGGCGATTATCTGGAGGATTTCGTGGGACCGCTCGGATGTCCTTCCGATCTTGTTACGGATGACATTGAAGACGTTAAGAAAAAGAAAATTCTTTTTGTGGCCGGCGGTCTGGGAACCGCTCCGGTTTATCCTCAGGTTAAATGGCTTCACGAGCACGGTATAGATGCGGATGTGATTGTGGGAGCAAAGACCAAAAATCTTGTTATATTGGAGAAGGAGATGGAGGCTGTTGCCGGCAATCTCTATATAACAACCGATGACGGCAGTTACGGCAGGGGCGGAATGGTTACTGATACAATCAAGTATCTGGTCAATGAGCTTGGTAAAGAATATGACCACTGTGTAGCTATCGGGCCCATGATAATGATGAAATTTGTTTCCCTTTTAACAAAAGAGTTGGGAATACATACCATAGTCAGCGTCAACCCGATTATGGTAGACGGAACCGGTATGTGCGGTGCATGTCGTGTCCAGGTAGGCGATGAGGTGAAATTTGCCTGCGTTGACGGACCTGAATTTGACGGACATCTTGTGGATTTCGATCAGGCGATGAAGAGACAGCAGATGTACAAAACTGAGGAGGGCAGAGCAATGCTCAGGCTTACTGAGGGTGCTACACACAAAAACGGCGGATGCGGCTGCGGAGGTGACAAATAATGGATGTAATGAAAAGAGTGCCCGTAAGGGAACAGGAGCCACAGGTCAGGGCTAAGAATTTTGAGGAGGTATGTCTCGGATATAATGCGGAAGAAGCCATGGCGGAGGCATCGAGATGCCTCAACTGTAAAAATGCACAGTGTATGAAGGGATGTCCTGTTGCAATTGACATTCCTGCATTTATAGGTCAGGTTAAAGAAGGCAATTTTGCCGAAGCATATAGAATTATAAGCCAGTCGTCGGCACTTCCTGCCGTATGCGGACGCGTATGCCCGCAGGAATCACAGTGTGAGGGCAAATGTATCAGAGGAATCAAAGGCGAGCCTGTTTCAATAGGAAAGCTGGAGAGATTTGTGGCAGACTGGGCAAGGGAAAACGGAATAACGCCGGAGCCGGCCAAGGAGAAGAAAAACAGGAAGGTTGCAGTTATCGGTTCAGGGCCTTCCGGACTTACATGTGCCGGAGATTTGGCTAAGATGGGATATGATGTAACTATTTTTGAGGCGCTGCATAAAGCGGGAGGCGTTCTGGTATACGGAATACCTGAGTTCCGTCTTCCTAAGGAGACGGTTGTTCAGACTGAGGTTGAGAATGTAAAGAAGCTTGGCGTTAAGATAGAGACTAATGTTGTTGTGGGCAAGGCCGTAACAATCGACGATTTGCAGGAGGAAGGCTTTGAAGCTGTTTTCATCGGTTCCGGAGCCGGACTTCCGAGATTTATGGGAATACCGGGAGAGAATGCCAACGGTGTATTTTCCGCCAATGAAGATCTTACGAGAAACAATCTCATGAAAGCATTTGATGAGAATTATGATACTCCTATTTCCGCCGGCAAAAAGGTAGCCGTTGTAGGAGGCGGAAACGTTGCCATGGATGCTGCGAGAACGGCACTGAGACTTGGCGCTGAGGTTCATATTATCTACAGAAGAAGCGAGGAGGAGCTTCCTGCCAGAGTGGAGGAGGTGCATCATGCCAAGGAAGAGGGAATTATTTTTGATCTTCTTACCAATCCTACGGAGATTCTTGTGGATGACAACGGCTGGGTAAAGGGAATAAGATGCGTCAGAATGGAGCTGGGCGAGCCGGATGAATCCGGAAGAAGAAGACCTGTTGAAATAAAGGGCTCAGAGTTTGAAATAGAGCTTGATACGGTAATAATGTCGCTTGGAACATCTCCAAATCCTCTTATTTCTTCAACCACGGACGGGCTTGAAATCAATAAGCACAAATGTATCGTTGCCGACGAGGAGACCGGACAGACATCCAAAATCGGAGTGTTTGCTGGAGGAGACGCGGTTACGGGAGCAGCTACGGTTATTCTTGCAATGGGGGCCGGAAAAGCTGCCGCAAAGGGTATTGACGAATATTTGAGCGGTAAGAAGAATTAGCTTAAACGTTGATTACCGGATATTGCCTTTAATGTTATTATGCCGGTTATGTCCCGAAAAATTGATTATATTTGGGATATACCGGCATGATATAAATTATATTTTGGTTTAGTGAGGACATACATTTGATTTTGCTTGATATAGTGAGCAGCACGGCTGACATTAATATATACATATTGATTATTGCGGCCGTACTTATATTAGTCATTGCAGGTTATTTTTTTTGGGCATTCAAAAGAAAAACATATAAGCTTATAAATAAACATGTCAACATCGACCCTGTTTCGGGATACGGAAATTTTGCACAGTTTACGGATAATGCAGAGATAATGCTTAAATATAAGGACTTGCAGTATGCGATAGGTGTTATAGACATAAGTAATTTTAAAGCAATCAATGATTTTTACGGGAGAGTGCAGGGAGACCGGGTATTAAAATCAATCGCGGACAGAATACATGACATAGTAATGCCGGACGGTATTTTCACCAGAATGTTTGCCGACCGGTTTGTATTCATGATTAATTTTCTGGATATAAACAGTCTTACTTATATAATTGAAACGTATTTTGAGGATATTGAATTTGAAATTGAGGAGCTGAATGAAATAATCCGCATAAACTGCAATTGCGGAATATATGTGGTTGAGGATTACAATGAAGATGTGAATATGATGATTGATAAGGCATCAATTGCCAGCAAACTTTCCAAAAGGTCAATCTCCAAAATGGTCACTATTCTTGATAATAATATTAATTTTGACATAACCAGAAAACAGAAGCTTACATACAAGATGAGCAAAGCTCTCAACAATCATGAATTCGTACCGTATATACAGCCAAAGGTGAATTTCAGGGATGGCCGTATTGTCGGAGGCGAGGCTTTGGTCAGATGGATGTCGCCGGATGACGGAATGATTGCCCCAAATGACTTCATACCTCTTTTTGAACAGAACGGCTTTGTAAATAAAATAGATTTTTATATGCTTGAAAGAATCTGTTCAATGATAAAAAAGCGAAGCGAATGGGGCCGGTATACCGTTCCGATTTCTGTAAACCAGTCAAGGGTTCATGTGTATGACAGTATGTATATCAATAAACTTATCAATACATTTGACAAATACGGAGTGAGCAAAAATAATATAGTTTTTGAGCTTACGGAAAGTGCGTTTACTGAAAATACCGACGATATGATTGAACTTATAAGAAGAATGGCGCAGCTTGGCTATCATATATCAATGGATGATTTCGGCTGCGGATATTCTTCGCTGAATATGCTTAATCTGCTGCCAATCAGCGAGCTTAAGCTGGATAAAAATTTTCTTGCAGACGAGTCGGAGAAAAGCAGGTATATTATCAAATCGATAGTTAATCTGGCTCACGGACTTGGGATATCAATTGTATGCGAGGGCGTGGAGACGTCGGAGCAGGCCGATTTTCTCATGCGCATCGGATGTGATATTGCCCAGGGGTACTATTACGCAAAACCGATGCCTATGAATGAATTTGAAAAACTCCTTGATGGAGATATCAGTCTGATGAGATGAAAATAACGATAATATGTGTAGGGAAAATCAAAGAAAAATATTTTGTGCAGGCGGTCGAAGAGTATAAAAAGCGTCTCACAAGATACTGCAAGCTGAATATAATCGAGCTTCAGGATGAAAAGACTCCCGACGGCTGTTCTGAGGCGTTGTGCAGCCGGATTAAGGCAAAAGAAGGAGAACGTATACTTGATGCGGTTAAAGGAGACGAATATGTCATTTCGCTGGCAATAGAGGGGCGCAGGCTAAGCTCCGAAAAACTGGCGGAAATGATTGACAGACTTGGAGTGAACGGCACAAGCCATATTGCTTTTATAATAGGAGGATCGCTTGGACTTGATAAAAGGGTTCTTGACCGCAGCGATATGCTTTTGAGCTTTTCGGATATGACATTCCCGCATCAGCTGATGCGGGTTATTTTGCTGGAACAGGTATACCGCAGCTACAGGATAATAAACGGAGAACCGTACCATAAGTAAGTGCGTTTTTCGCACTTGGATATGATATGGTGTGAAGTAATGAATCATATAAAACGTTTGGAAAGACAGCGGACAGATGATGTTCCGCTTTCTTTTTGCAGGAGCTTTTCGTAGGAGCGAGAAATGAAATGACAGGGGTATAAACGAATGGTATAATGAAGAAAAATCAGGTCGACAGATTAGGATTTTAGAGGATAAACATGAATACACCTACATTAAAAACGGAAAGATTGATTTTGAGAAAATTCACGGAAAGCGATATGGAAGCTCTTTTTCTCATTCTTAAAGACGAAGAAGTGAATAAATTCTTACCGTGGTATCCCATGAAAAATATAGAAGAAACAATGAAATTTTATGAAGAACAATATATTTCAAAATATGCACAGCCGCAAGGTTACGCATACGCTATCTGCCTGAAAGAAGATAATTTGCCGATAGGGTATATCAAAGTCGATACGGAAGAACATCATGACTTGGGTTATGGATTGCGTAAAGAATTTTGGCACAGGGGAATTGTAACAGAAGCAGGGAAAGACGTTGTGGGGCAGGTAAAAAAAGACGGGCTTCCATATATTACAGCAACCCATGACAAAAACAATCCGAGAAGCGGAAATGTTATGAAAAAAGTAGGTATGAAATACTGCTATTCTTATGAGGAACAGTGGCAACCGAAAAATTTCTCCGTCATATTCAGAATGTATCAGCTTAATTTCGACGGTAATACTGATTTTGTATATCGTAAATATTGGAATGAATCTGAAAATCATTTTATCGAGGATATCTAATTCAAAAAATTCCAATTGTGCAAGCACATAATTTAAGGGTTCTGTTACCTGTTATAATTTATTATTAAATTCTCGGCAAACCCTTATAAATACTAACTTTTCTGTAGGTTAGCTTCCCATTAGGTATTCCCTTGTGTTATATCGTTTCACAAGGCATTACGAACCCTCGCAAGGGAAAAAATAAGGGAAGCAAAATCACATAACACATTATAACATAATATAAATGGACTATGTGAACTGATTGAAATGCTTTTTAGATTTTACAGAAAAGAGGATTGATTGGATGAACATAATATATGCAGATTACAACATTTACCACAACAGCATTGATATATGCACTTATGCCGGATATATTCTACGGATTGACTGTGCAAAGGCAGAGGAAGGATTAAAGACTACTCCTAATTCAGAGTGTGCATTAAATGCTCTTGCAATAGATGACCCGCTTGAATATGCAAGGTTATATCTTGATGGGACTATGCAAATGTGGATAGATGCGGAGGATAGTTTAGAAGTGTGGTAACATACAGGCGGATTGCGAAAAAGTCGTAATCCGCCTTAAATTATATACAAAAGGATAGGTGGAATCTCAAAGGTAGGGAGGTATATCTCTTGATGTGTTATTTTTTCTAAATATGTTAATGAAAAATAACAGTTGATATGGTAGAATATCTATGATATGACCAAATGTTTGAGTATGCTCATATAGAAAGAGGCGGATAAAACGGATATAGATTTATATTATCAGGAAAGGGAGAAACAGCCATGGCTTTTATTGGGATTATGATAATAGGAATTATTCTGCTGATTATTTTAGGGATTACAATATTTACAATGGTGGCTCTGATTATAGGACTGGTTAACAAGAAGAAACATCAGCATTTATCCAGAGTGATGTTGATTTTATCAGGGATTGGAGCATTATGTCTGGCTGGAATACTGCTTTTTATATTTATACCAAGACCGGAAATGATCGAGACTCCAAACGGGGAGGTAAAGGTCAAGAAAAGTATGATTGAGGATTATAAGGAATGCCTGTATAATAGAGATTTGGCAGGACTTAAGGAGTTGCTTGATGAACAACCTGCGCTGGTATACTACAGAGATGCCAATCTGGTTACGATGATTGATTACGGAATGTATAACACGGATATAGAGCTGATGCAGCTTGCTTGGGACTATGGAGCTACATTTGATAATCCTATTACCTATGAACATACGGTATTTGATAATTCAGCCCATTCATTTTTTGTCAGGTTAGACTATCCTGAGCAGGAGAAGACCGTTTTACATGAAAAGGGAGTTACTACAAAGGATATCATAGCTACAGTGGAATTTATGATAGAGCATGGAGCAGAGTTTACTTATAGTCAGAATACAAATAGGAATAATGGCAATTTTTACAATGACGCATTGTGGTGGGTTATGCTAGATGACACCCAGAGTGATTTGGACGAAGAGCTACTTGAAGTGATAGAAGAAGGTATGAAAGAAGACTTTTAAAATACTCTTGGGACGAGGTGTTGTTGGAATGAAATTCGTAAAGAAAATTTTGTTTGTATTAGTATGTGTTTTATTGTTAACAGGGTGCGGATATCAATATCAGGAAATGAATGGCGACCAGATAACAGATTATTTGAGCGAACGTTATGGAG
>CALWMX010000004.1 GCA_944382105.1 uncultured Butyrivibrio sp. | reverse complement strand
TTAATTAATGAGTAATATACACATACAACATCCACATCCGTTGATTCAACATTATTTAATTCAGATATTGTTTCATAATTGAATTGTAAAATATCTTCATCAAACACCCCTTTATGATTGAGGTGGCTTTCCATGCTTTCGTTCAACATAGTACTATGTACATTTGCATCATCACTAATTTTTTGTTCTAAATATACATAATCATCAATATTTTCAAGCAATATTCCATACTGATGTACAATATTATTTTGAACAATTTCTTCTGTGTTTGCATAAGTAACGCATATTGTTTGATGTATTGTCTAATAATGATATACAAAAACAACATACAAATCTGCTTATTTTCATAATAAATTCTCCTCTCATTATAAACTATATTATCTACATTAGCATATTATATATAATATGTCAATATTTCCCATAATTTTTAACCATTTTTACTAAAATCGCCAAAAATCATTCTATACCGGCATTGAACTTTATAACCATGCCGGAATCAGCTTCTTGTTATAATTCTGGCTATCTGTTCATATGACATATCCGATGTAAGAATGAAGTCTCCGGTCTGTATCATCTCGGAGTATCCGTTATTATTAAGGTATGCGTTGAACTCCGCCTGATCCGTAATTATTCCCAGAGCAGCCAGCTCCGATGTGACGGCTTCCGAAAACATGCCGCTCCTTATTGTAAGCGTAGCTGTAATTACCTGTGGTTCAAAAGCTGTGGTTTCGATCTCAGAGGAGGTTTCCTCCGGTGTCGTTTCCTCAGGTTGTGTGTCTGCCGTTTCCTTTGTGTCCGGTTCCGTAGTCTCATTTTCGTCAGTGCCTGTTTCTTCCGCCGATGCGGTTAAATTATTTTCATCCGTGGTCTGCCTGTTATCTTCCGGAAAAGGAGTGTCAGGCTCGGTCTCCGCGGCAACCATGCCCAGCTGTGATGCCCGTTCCATAATCTGTTCATCCGTAAGCGTCCCCTTGGTATGGTATACAATTGTCAATATTGCGGCGGTAACGAAAATCCCTATTCCCAGTCCTCTTAAATAATATTTAAGTTTCATTACCGGCCTCCCTTAAACAAATCCACAACGAGCTTAACCTCGCCGATTCCAAGCCCCAATGTTTTGGCAATTTCCACATTGGACTTGCCGGCGCGGCTCAATTCGAGAATTTTTTCGTTATTATTGCCGTTTTCAAACACTGTAATGTCTTTGTTTTCTTCGCGTACGGTTTCCTTCCTGACGGTCGTGCGGGCACGCTCTGCCGCTGTCTTTGCATTGTTGGCGCGCTTCTTCTTCGGTCTGGCAGTTTCTGCCATTACATCCGCTTCAACATCATCGGCAACGGTTTCCGATACTGCGTCAAGCTGGTCAAGCACTTTTTCTTTCTTTGTTCTCGTTTTTGCCGCTGCCTGCTTCACGTTGTCCTGCACGTTACGGCCCGCTGCGCCTGACTCGTCAGTTTCTGTCGGCGAAGCATTCAGCACTTCCTTTGTAAGCTCTTTTTTGACTGCATTAAGGTCTCTTACCGTATTATTAATCTCTTTCTTTTTCTCATTGAGCATATCATATAGAAACATGACTTCATTATGGTTACGGTTTATTTCTCCGAGAATCGTCTCGGAATATTCATTCATTTCCATTATCTTCTCATTGGACATTTTATCAAGCTGTATTTCCGTTTTCTCCGTCAATCCCTCCAGCTGTTCATCAAAAACAGCGATAATCTGGTTCTTCATGTCTTCCTTCTGCTTATCGCTTAAAGTAAATTCACGCTCTGCCTTTTTGTCACTGTTAAAAGAAAAAATAAAGCTGGCCGCAAAAACTATACCTCCGATTATAAGCAATGTCACTTCTATGCCTGTCATAATAAGTCTCTCCTATATTTTGATATCAAATGTGGCGCGGCTTTTAATTTTTACCCTGCCATCCTCACTTTTTTCTTTCTTTTTATGTGAATGCCCGTTTCCCTGATACTCCGCACCTAACCCCTGTTTGCTGGCATCATATTCGGCATCCATGTCCTCATCCTTTTTCTGATATACCTGTTCCTGCCTCACATCAACGGCTTTTTGATTTGTATTGACAATCTGATGCTGCTCAACCATAGGTCTTGTCTGCTCCGAATGTTTTAACGGAGAAATATCCTGAGTCCTGCTCACGTTCATATTAAATTCCAAAGGTCTCATAGAATTACCGCCTTTCAATTACATCAATTACAGATTAATTCTTGTTATTTCCCCGTCTCTGCGTACATACTGGCAGAAATTGTTTTTATCCCGGATGAAATAGCTTATGTCGCCAATCTCAATTTTAACTCCCGGATATATGCTTCCCGTGACCTTTACCCTTGCGTCACTGTTTTCCACAAGCAGCGCCGATTTGGTTTCATATTCATTCTTCATTTCCCTGATAGAATTTTCAAGAAGAATTATATTTTTCATCGCCTTCTGAAGCATTTCAATCTTGTCTTCTTCCAGCTTACCTTCCATTTCCTGTTTTTTCCGGAGCGCCGTTATAATCTGGGACAATTGTTCCTTGTCTTTAGCTGATTTTGCAATCTGTTTCGAAAGCTTGTCAATCTCCATGACAAGCTCAGGGTCGGTGCCCACGCCGATGGTTGTATTGGTTCCCATATCCGAGCCAATGGTTTTGGCAGAAATCATATTGCCGGCCCTCACATATCCTCCGATAAGGTACCCGTTCCTTCCGTGTATCTCTATATTTCCTCTGGCAGTCACCTTGCTGTGCATTATGGCATCGGTGTCAATATCCTTTCCTGCCTTTACGGTGGCATTTTCGATATAATTTGACGCAATATTGCCCCCGGCAGTAAGAATTCCTTTATTCATGCCCTGAATTCCCCTCTGGAGTATTATGTTGCCTCCGGCTGTAATTTCCGCTCCCTCAACGACTCCGTCAACGGCTACATTTCCTGTGGCCCTTATCTTAAATCCGGCAAGTACATTGCCTCTTACATGCACGTTGCCGTCAAAATCTATATCCCCTGTTTCGTTGTTTACGTCTGATGCAATTTCGTATTCGTCCGACACAAACACTTTATCATCCCGAAGGCTTACATGTCCGGTGACAAGTGATATTAACCGGTGACCGTCATCCGAAACCTTCAGGTTCCTGCTGTATTTAAAGCTTTTCCGGTAAACCTTTTTGGGCTTTATAACCGTGCCGTGAACATCCATTCCGTTTTGGCCCGGATTTTCCGGCTTTATCTCCGCAACCACGTCGCCTTTATTTACTTTGTTAATCAAATCAAGCTTGTGAAAATCAACTGTTCCGTCCTCATTGACCTGAGGTTTGGAGGAGGCAACCGTATTAAAATTATATGTCAGCACGGCATCATATCCGTCCACCGGGGCCTGTCCCGCCGCCACTTCCACAGGAACAAAAAACATTTTTTCGGAAATCATCCTGTTAATATTATCCTTATTAATTCCGAATTTAACTTTAAGATTATTTAAGTCGGCTGCCACCTCTTTCGCATCAATCTCCGCCATACCTGCGGCGGCAGGATACATGACAGCCGTAACTTTCATTGCGTCCTGTGATATTTTATAATCGCACCATCCGGCAAAAGGTATTATATTGCCTCCCATACGCACGGTTTTGCCTGCCGATGCCGCGTCAAAGGCCGCCTTTAACCCTACGACACTGTCAAACGGAATATTTTTGGCATCACAATAACGGACGAAGTCTTCAAATCCCGGTGTGTATCCTCCTTCGCCCGCCGGAACCACAGTTAAATACAGTCCGTCATTTCTGTTTTCAAGTTGAAAATATCCGCTGTGTGCCATTATACCCTCCCTAATCGGTTAATATATTCATATATCCGCCAAGATTTTTTCTAAGTTTGGCAAGTGCCTTTGTGTGAAGCTGCGATACTCTCGATTCGGAGACCTCGAGAACAGAACTTATCTCTTTAAGAGTCATATCCTCATAATAATACAAAAGAACAACCTTTTTTTCTTTTTCCGTAAGAAGTTCCATTGCGTCTCCGATAATTTTGGTCAGTTCCTCTTTTTCGACAACTTTTTCTGGCTGCTCAAAATGAGAATTGGACACTGCATCCATTTTCATCTCGCTGCCCTGCTCAACAAATTCATCAAGAGATATGAGATTAGTTATCTTTATTTGTCCCTGCCATGCATAAAATTCATCAACCGGAACATCAAGCTCTGCCGCCAGTTCCTCGTCAGTGGCAATCCTGCCGTATTGGGTTTCTATTTTGGCATATGCAGCTTCTATTTTTTTCTGCTTCTGCCTTACAGACCTTGGAATCCAATCCATCTTACGGATTTGGTCCAGTATCGCTCCTCTGATACGCAGACTTGCATATGTTTCGAATTTAACGTTTTTGGCGGAATCAAATTTGTCTATTGCATCTATCAGCCCGAAAATTCCATAACTTACCAAATCTTCATACTCAACGTTGTAGCCAAGATACATGCTGAGACGTCCCGCTACAAGCTTTACAAGCTGCGAATATTCTATTATTAACTGCTCTCTGAGCTGCGGCGTCTTATTGGCTGAATATGATGCCCATAACCTGTTTCTGCCGTTCTCATCCATTACACGTTACCTCTGTATCCTGCCAGTGCCGGAGGGCACTTGTCCAGTATATGATATGTCAGTATTTTCATTCTTCCGCTTCCGGTTTGTCATCCGCATTTTCGGATTCCTCGTTCTCATCGGCATCAGCCTGCTGCGTGCTTTCCTTGGTTGCCAGTTTAATCAAAACCGCTCTGAATATGAGCCCGATAATATAGAATCCAAGCATCACGGACAGAACTATAAGAATTGAGCTTATGGAATTGTCACGGTTTATTATCATTCTAATACTGACTACAAGACCTGCCGCCAGCGAAATAACAAGCGGCAGGAATTTATGCTCTCTCTGCATGAAAAACTCCTATATTGATTTAATCTCCTTGCCGACAGCCTTGATTACAAGTCTTCCGTCCTCAGCATAAAATTCTATTGTTCTTCCGTAGTTAAGTCCTACATCCTCGGCTATTATACGGATTCCCTGCGCTTCAAGATTGCTCCTTGCAGCTTCTATATTATTGTCTCCTATATTAAATGCCGGATGATTTATACCGGACGAAACAGAAAACATTCTGGCGCCTCCCGCTATTTTGGCCACCATCCGGGATTTACGCGCTCCCGCTTCCTCCATCAGTCTTATCAGCTCGCTTATTCCCGTATCTGCAAATTTGGCAGCATTCTGATTACTCTTTATTCTTGTGCTGTCAGGGAGCATATAATGAACCATCCCCGCTATTTTGGCAGACGGGTCGTAAATGCAGGCGCCAATACATGACCCGAGCCCAAGAGTTGTAAGCGCATCGGGTGCCTTGCAGAATTTCAGGTCTGCCATCCCTACCTTAATCATATTACCCATTTCGTATCCATCCCAACATGCATCTGTTTTCAGAACGCCTTTATATTTCTATTCCAAGCGACGCCAATATTTTGCCGTAAGATTCCAACTCCGGAACCATGACAATATATCCGTTAATGAAACCGTCCTCACCGAGCTGAGTTTGAATAAAAAGTACCTTATCACCCAATTTACCGAATTCAATAGCCGGAACGCTTAAAATTGCCGCCGCCATATCGACCGTGGTTGCCGGAACCGTCGCCGTGATAGTAAGACCCGTCAGAGAAGAAAGCGCCGACAGATATGAGCCTGCGATAATATTTCCTATTTCACCCAATGCGGAAAGCTCGATCTCTCCGAACTCACCGGGAGCATTATACTCCCTGCCCATTAACAGATTGACAAGTATGTGTGCCGATTTTTCTTCAAGAAGAAACATCATTGTTCCGTCAACATCGCCTTCCATTCCCAGAAGGATTCCCACTACTACCATTTCCTCGGAACCGATTATTCCTGAGATTTCAGTCAACGGTACAAGCGCCACTTTGGGAACGCTCATATCTATTTTCATATTGACAAGCTGCGACAATGCCGTTGTCGCATTGCCTGCGCCTATATTTCCTATCTCTTTAAGAACATCAAACTGCAAATCAGTAAGTGAATCGAGATTTATTTCTGACATATTAACACCGTCCTCAATAAATATATGCTATACAAGTTCTTTATCGCTGAGCACGGAATGGATATTGAGAATTGATATAAGCTCTCCGTTGTTTTTACCTACGGCGCTGATATGTGACTGTCCATCACTGTCCACGCTTATATTGTTTTTCTCTATCTGTGCCTCCTCAAGCGTAACCACTTCCTTGACGGAATCCACTATAAAACCCACGGTAGCCTGTTGCTCAGGCTTAACTATGATAATTCTTGTGGCATTTGTAAATATGTCGTCTTCAATTCCGAATTTTTTCCTCAGGCTCATAACAGGTATGATTTCGCCTCTCAGATTGATAACGCCCACAAAGTACGGCTGAGCCTTAGGTACTCTGGTTATGGGCTGCATCCTCACTATATTGTCCACATATTTGATATTAATACCGTACTGTTCACTGCCGAATCTTACAACTATATACTGCTTTGCTGCTGCATCGTTCTGTGCTGCTTTGTTTTCCATATGTGCCCCTCCTATACAATGGCATTGGCATCAATAATAAGCGCCACGTCACCGTCGCCGAGAATGGTGGCTCCGCTTATCATTTTATTGATGTTGATATATTTTCCCAGTGATTTAATTACAATTTCCATCTGTCCTATAAGGCTGTCAACCACAAGTCCTGCCTGTTTGTCGCCTTTTTTGATAATGACAACCGTAAGGTTCTCTGCGTCAGGCTCCACATCCGGCACCTCAAGAAGTTCTCCAAGTCTTATAAGAGGTATGACGGTTCCTCTGAGGGTGATAACTTCCCTGCCCTGAACGTACTTTATATCTCCGACAGGTATATCCTCAACAGTCTGTATCGAACCGAGTGAAATAGCATACTGTTCCTTTCCAATCCTGACCATAAGAGCCTGTATAATGGCAAGCGTAAGCGGAAGCCTGATTGTAAACGTACTTCCCTCTCCCTTAATGCTGTGGCATTCCACGTCTCCTCCCAGAGCCTCTATCTTGGACTTAACAACGTCAAGCCCTACGCCTCTTCCGGATACATCCGTAATCTTTTCGGCCGTTGAAAAGCTTGGTCTGAAAAGAAGCTCTATTATTTCCTTGTCGGTCATAACCTCTGCCTGTTCCGGCGTTATTGTTCCCTTTTCAATCGCTTTGTTCCTTACTTTATCCACATCTATTCCGGCGCCGTCATCCCTTACTTCAATGACAACATTGTTGCCGTCCTGATATGCGTCAAGAAATATTGAGCCTGTCTCCGGCTTGCCAAGGCTCTTTCTGACCTCCGGACTCTCAAGACCGTGGTCTGCCGAATTTCGGAGAAGGTGCATAAGCGGGTCTCCGATTTCATCAATTACCGTTCTGTCAAGCTCAGTATCCTCACCAGACATATACAGTTCCATTTTTTTGTTGAGCTTCTTGGAAAGGTCTCTTATCATTCTTGGGAATCTGCTTACAACATTCTCAATAGGAACCATTCGCACATTCATGACGGATTCATGAAGATTAGTGGTAACGCGCTCAAGATATTCTATCTGTTCATTAAAGCCCTGGCTGTGCTGCACCTGTTCTGCCGCATTGAAGGCAACAAGCCCGTTTTTGGCTATAATCAGTTCGCTCACAAGGTTCATAAGAACATCTAGCTTCTCAATATCCACACGCACGGAGCGGTTGACTACAGGCTTGCCCGATGATTTGCTCTGTGCTGCCGGAGCCTTAACATTCTCTTTGGATGCGCTTTCATTGTCTGACGACGCTGCCCGTCCGGTTTCTCCGCCTTCGGCTTCATCATCTTTAATAACGATTTCCTCGCCCGTTACTCCTCTGATTTCGGATACATTTCCCACCGCCGAAATTATTTTATCCAACGGCTCGCTTGATATTATAAACATGCTGAAATCAAAATCAAACTTTTCATCCTCTATATCCTGTGTCGAAGGTATCGACTTAATTATCTCGCCCATCTCCTCAAGCGATTTGAATACAAGAAATGCTCTTGCGGCCTTCAGTATGCAGTTAGGGTCGATATGTACATTGATTCCGTATACTTTAAGGTTTTTCTTTCCTGCTTCAATTATGGCATGTCTCTCAAAATCCGCAAATTTTACTTCCGAAAATCCTGCTGCGCCCGGCGCCTCTTTTGATGATACGGACGTATCTGTTTTGGCTTCAGGCACCGTATCGGATGCCTTATCGGTATTGCCGTTAAGAAAATCATTGAGAAGCTTGATTATCGGCTGATTGTCATCGTCTCCTTCATCCTGGGTATTCACAATATTGTCAAGATATGCTTCAAGCGCATCAAGACATTGAAACAATGTGTCTACCAGTTCGGAAGTAACTTTCATTTTATCATTGCGTATTTCGGAAAATACACTTTCCATGTTATGGGTAAGATTCTGCATTCTCTTATATCCCATTGTACCGGCCATTCCTTTAAGAGAATGTGCGGCTCGGAAAATTTCATTGATTGTGTCTTTATTTTCCGGCTCTTTCTCCAATATAAGGAGATGTTCATTGAGACTCTGAAGATGTTCTCTGGTCTCTTCAACAAAAATTTCAAGATACTGGCTAACGTCCATTTACATTACCCCCACGTTCTTAATAATACTTTCTGCAATTTTTTCCAACGGCTGTACCTCGTTGGCAAGCCCTGCCTCCGCTATCGCTCTCGGCATTCCGTATACGACGGATGTTTCCGCGTCCTGACCGATTACATATATTTTCCGGCGCGCATCTGAAAGTGCCTTAATTCCTTTTGTTCCGTCCGCTCCCATACCGGTGAGCACAGCGCAGGTAATTTCATCATAAACTGTATCCAACAGTGATTCATACATAATATTGGCGCATGGCTTCAGGCCGTCAACCGCCGGAACATCATAATATTTAATGATGTGTTTCCCGTTCAGGCGTTCAATCCTGATATGCATTCCGCCGGGAGCAATATATACATGTCCCTTCTCGATTATATCTCCGTCCCTGGCTTCGGCAACGTTAATCTTGCTTAAGGAATTAAGTCTCATGGCAAGCGAAGCCGTAAATCCCTTGGGCATGTGCTGTACAAGCACGACTCCTGCATCAAGATTTGCCGGCAGATATGGTATAACCTGCTGAAGCGATTTAGGTCCTCCCGTAGAACAGGCCATTGCAACAAGCTTGTCCCTGCCCCGTTTTACAGCGCCTGCATTCCTGACAATCTCATCAACGTTAAAGGCTTCGGCAGTGGCGGCCTGTACGCTTCGCTGCCTCCTGCTCTGAAAAGAGGGCATGTTTTTGAGAGGCACTTCGATTACACTGTTTTTTGATGCGGTGAGCCTGTCCTTGTTCAGATCCTTGCCTGCAACAAGCTCAATCATATTTACAATATTGTTTCTAAAGCCCTCACCTTTCACTTCATAAAAATTCTCAGGCTTTGTAACAAAATCAAGCGCGCCTAATTCAAGCGCCCGCAGTGTTTCTTTTGCCCCCTCCTTGGCAACGGTGCTTACGACTACAACGGCTTCATGCATATGGTTTTTCTGAAGCATTTCCAGAACTTCAATTCCGTTCATCTTCGGCATGTTGATATCAAGGATTACCAGGTCATAATATCCCGGTTTGCTTATGAGCTTGTCAAGTCCGTCGACTCCGTCCACGGCTATATCCAATACTTCATATTCACTGTTCTGTTTAATTATATCAGATATAACTCTTCTCATGAGTGCAGAGTCATCAATTATTAGAAATTTTTTTCCCATATTACTTTACCTGTTATTTTTTCTGAATTTTCGTTCTTCCTCGAATATATATTTTATGAGCAGCTCTCTATATTCATTTGAAATACCGTTAAACTCAACCCTATGCTCAAACCTTCCCGGATTATCGGGAAGTTCAAAAGACATTATCACAGTGGCCGGCAGTATGTATTTTATTGCTTTGCCTTTAAGTTTTATCTCAAACACTACAATTATTCTGACGCCTCGTTCCGCCTGTACTTTCCCCGTGAAGCGAAGCCCTCCTCCGCTTATGTCGGCCGTATATCCGCTGTAGTATTCCGGTAATTCCATGAGCCTTTCCGGAAAACTGCTGTTTGCCGTTATAAAATCGAACTCTTCCTGAGATATAAGCGTATACTGCATTGGCAGAATCTTTTCAAGCCTGTAATACTGACGTCTTTGGTACTTAATCAAATCCGACACCAGTTCTATTTCCATAGTATATATATTATCCGTCTTAAACCTGTCAATTATCACCGCATCTCCCTGATACAGCCCCTTGGCAGTATAGAAACATGCTTCATACTTCTTGCCTTTTGAAAGCGGGATAAGCCTTCCATGAACAATCGGCATTAGCACTCTCAAATTTCCGTTTTCTTCTATGTCAAGCACCTGACTGGCATATTCCTTTGCTGACACACCGTCTTTTTCCTGTGTCTGTGTGAGAATATCCCTGAAATCAATTTTATTTCCCTCGGTTATAAGTCTGTTTACCAAAATTTCCCTCCTGACCGGCAACGGCTGTAGCTACTTTTGAATATGTCTTGCGCCGAACACCTTTCCAAAAAAACCCGCAACCCCTTTTTTATGATTAGGCACGGCCGTTTCGTTATTTATAAGTCTTGTGCTTATCAAAGAAAACGCCTTTGCCGCTCCCGAAGACGGATATGCTATGGTGACAGGTTTCTGTTTCATAACTGCCTTGGTTATAGCCGTATCGTAGGGTACGGCTCCGATAAAGTTCAGTCTCACATCAAGAAACCTGTTTACAACCGCCGAAAGCTTTTCAAATATATTATTGCTTTCCGATGCGGACGAAACTCGGTTGGCAACAACCATAATTTTGTTAGTCTCTCTGTCAAATCCGTCATACATGGCCAATGCTTTGAGAAGAGCATAGGAATCCGTAATCGAAGTCGGTTCCGGTGTAGTTACCAGCAATACTTCCGGGCTTGCCGCTACAAATTCAAGAACGGACGGGGAAATTCCCGCTCCGGTATCAATTATAACAACATCCGCCATATTCTCCAATTCGGACAGCTTGTAAACAAGTCTCTTTATCTGTTCATTGTCAAGATTTACAAGCCTTGCAATTCCCGAACCTCCGGACACAAACATCACTCCCTCGGGGCCCTCGGTAATAATATCCTTTAATTCCTTGCCCTTAAACATTAAATCGGCAAGGGTGTATTCCGGAATCACCCCAAACATTACTTCAATGTTGGCAAGTCCAAAATCAGCGTCAAATATTATTACTCTTTTGCCCTGCCTGCGAAACTGCAGGGCCAGATTAATTGACACATTGGACTTTCCCACTCCGCCTTTACCGCTGGTGACAGTGATGATTCTTGCACCGGATGAATTTATTCGGTTTTGCCGTTTTATTATCGCACGTAATTTTTCAGCCTGGTCCATAAACACCTCCGTAGTAAAATCATCTCTGTGCACCGCCTAAAAGACTCTTGGCCAGCATCTGTACATCAGCACTTTCTATATCGTCCGGAACGTTCTGCCCGCTGGTGGTATATGATAAAGGCGCGCCCGTATACAGCCTTATGTTAAGTATATTTCCCAGTGAATTAGTCTCGTCAAGTTTGGTAAACAAGAGCCTGTAACTGTCCAAATCCCCGTAAGCGTCGCAAATGCTTACCATATCCTTATACTTGGTCGTGACACTCATAACCAAAAAAACTATGATATCGGCGTCAATTCCCGACTTTTTCACGTTGTCAATCATTTCAACGACTTCATTGCGCTGCTCCTCGTTTTTGTGGGAACGTCCGGCAGTATCGATAAAGATCGTCTGAAATTCCGAAAGGTCTTCCATTGCATCGGTGATTTCGGAAGGCGTATATATTACACTGACAGGAACGTCCAGAATACTCGCATATGTGTTAAGCTGTTCAACCGCCGCTATTCTGTATGTGTCAGCCGTAACCATGGCAACGCTTTTGCCTCGTGTCAGCTTGAAGTCCGACGCAATCTTGGCTATTGTTGTTGTCTTGCCAACGCCCGTAGGTCCGATAAAAAAGACAATTTTACGTCTGTCGTCACTGCCGATAACTGCCGGCTCTCCGAATTTGAGTATTATTTTCTGGTACACAGATGCCAGAATACTGTCAAGGTTGGATTCCTTTTTAAGCGAACTCTCAATATCATTTATTATGGAATTGGCATATTTTTCGTCAACCTCATTTTCCAGAAGCTTATTATATATGAGCTTGAGCGATTTGAAATTCACATTGTTTTCATTCACGACGGCAGGCTTCGGTTCTTCGTTTTTATCATTTGGCCTTTCCTCGTCCCTGGCTATCTGGCTGCGCAGCATATCATGAAGGCTGTCCAGTTTTTTTTCAAGGATTTCCGACTGCTGCGAATCCAATTTGTCATCGGCAAGCAGATTTATCTGGGACTGTTTTTCTACGGCTTCCCTG
>CALWMX010000003.1 GCA_944382105.1 uncultured Butyrivibrio sp. | reverse complement strand
GAATATTATACCACCATCGCTAAAACTCTGCGGATAGATGAAATAATATCAAAACACCTTGAAATAATGGACAAATATGATCCTGACCATGATATCAGCCTTGTGGTGGACGAATGGGGCGCATGGTATGACGTGGAACCGGGTACTAATCCGGGCTTTCTGTACCAGCAGAACACTATGCGGGACGCCTTGATTGCCGCCATCAACCTCAATATTTTTAACAGCAGATGCGACAGGATTTCAATGGCAAATATCGCTCAGGCCGTCAATGTACTTCAGGCAATGGTTCTGACTGAGGGAAACCTTTTTGTAAAAACACCTACATACCATGTTTTTGATATGTATAAAGAGCATCAGGGAGCTAAGCTTTTAAAAAGCAGCATCACCGATATCAGAACAGGTACCGGAAACATTGATATACCGGCGCTTTCACAGTCCGTCTCAATTAAGGATACAGAGATTGATAAGATTATAACAATCACTGTCAGCAATGCTTCTCTTGACGAAACAGTCATGCTTGACATTGATTTTACCGACAAACTGCAATTTGCCGCACCGACCGAGATTGCCGTTCTGACCGATGACATTCATGCGCATAATACCTTTGAGAACCCTGACAGAGTTGTTCCTGCCTGTTCAAAAGAAAACTGGGATACCGGAAAGTGTTCGGCAACCGTTCCTGCCGCTTCGGTTGTGAGGATTACATGTCATGTCCGATAAAAAGAGAATACGGAACACAATAGTGCCGCCAATCGGACAAAAGCCCTGCATAAGATGCCTCACAGACCAAATAGACGACGATACGGCCCATAGGATTATTGCTGACTACAAGGCAGACACCGCAAAAGGTGATGAAGCAGGAGAGGAGCTTTACAGACAAAGGCTCCAAACATGTCTGGACTGTAAATATCTCAACAAGGGCGTATGCTTAAAAAGCGGTTATTATGTGGAGGCAAGAATGTACAGGAAAACAGGTGTCTGTCCCTTAAAGCTTTTTTAGGTTATACTGATTGAAACTGAAAAGAGGTAATGATAAAATGAACGGAATACGCACTGTAAGAAGAGCGGTCAATGAGGATATGCCGGGCATAAACAAACTGCTGCGTCAGGTGCTCATGGTTCATCATAAAGGCAGACCCGACCTTTTTAAGCCCGATGTGAAGAAATATACAGACAGTGAGCTTGCCGATATAATAAAGGATGATATGCGTCCGGTTTTTGTGGCGGTTGATGATGACAACCGGGTTATGGGATATGCTTTCTGCATATTTCAAATAACGGACGGCGACAATGTCCGGACTGACATGAAAACGCTTTACATTGACGATTTATGCGTTGACGAAGAAGTTCGCGGCAGACATATAGGAAAAACCCTGTATGAGCATGTTCTTGATTTTGCGCGCAGCGAGGGCTGCTACAATGTTACGCTTAACGTGTGGGAATGTAATAATGACGCGAAAATTTTTTATGACCGAATGGGACTTAAACCATACAGGACAGGAATGGAAGTTATATTATGACGGATACAAATGCACAAAGTGAGAAAAAATTAGGAACGGACAGCATATGGAAGCTTATGATTTCCATGGGCCTTCCGATTATGATTGCACAGATTGTCAACATTCTTTACAGCATTGTTGACAGAATATATATAGGAAGAATCGAGGGTATAGGTTCGGATGCTCTGGCAGGACTGGGTGTAACAAATCCCATAATAATCATTATATCGGCATTCGCATCCTTTGCAGGTGCGGGAGGCGCTCCGCTTGCTTCGATAGCCATGGGTAAAGGAGAGAAAGACAGGGCAGAGAAGATAATCGGTAACTGCGCGTCCATGCTTATTGTTTTTTCAATTATATTGGTTATCATATTTTATTTGATAAAAAAACCATTTCTGTATGCGGTAGGTGCTTCGGATATAACCTATAAATATGCCGACAGCTATATATCCGTGTACCTTCTTGGTACGCTTTTTGTACAGATAGCGGTAGGGCTGAATATGTTCATAACGGCTCAGGGCAAATCTGGAATCGCAATGGCATCGGTACTTATCGGCGCCGCAACCAACATAATTCTCGACCCTATACTTATATTCGGGTTCGACATGGGCGTATACGGCGCGGCAATCGCTACAGTGTTTTCACAGTTCCTGTCCGCGGTATGGGTGCTGTCTTTTCTGATGTCCAAAAGAGCCAGCCTGAGAATAAAGCCTCGTAATCTGCGGCCTGACTTTAAATTAATCGGCAGCATAGCCGCGCTTGGCGTATCGCCATTCATTATGCAGGCAACTGAAGCGATGATTTCAATTGTTCTCAATTCGGGACTTCAAAAATACGGCGGTGATTTGTACGTAGCTTCACTTACAATACTTCAAAGCGTAATGCAGCTTATTACGACACCTCTTAACGGATTTGCACAGGGCGTACAGCCGATTATGAGCTACAATTACGGATCGGGCAACACGGACAGAGTCAAAATTACATTCAAGCGTCTTGCAGTTATAATGATATGCGTTTCGGCAGTTTTGACCTTGAGCGCCATTATTTTCCCCGGATTTTACGGTTCTCTTTTCAATGACGACCCGCAGTTGATAGGGCTTATTGAAAAGGTTCTTCCTGTTTTCATGTTCGGTATGCTGATTTTCGGACTGCAGATGAGCTGCCAGTCAACCTTTATCGCTCTCGGGCAGTCTAAAATATCACTGTTTATAGCACTTTTGAGGAAGGTTATTCTCCTGATTCCGTTTGCTTTGATTTTCCCGGTAATACTGGGCGGCGATGTCATGGGAGTGTATTATGCGGAACCGGCGGCAGATATTATTGCCGCAGTAATATGCGGAATTATATTTTCCTGTACGTTTAAAAATATTCTGAACAAGGAGCATTAAATTATCCGGAGCCGTAAACTGAAACGCGGTTCTGTTTACACAAATATTCCGTAAAAAATATTTGACAAATTTATGTATGTATATTAAACTAATCTAGTGTGCCGCACAGCGAGGTTATAAGTGTTCGTTTGAACCACCACAGCTGGCGAGTATTGATAATAGGAGGAAACCAGGATGAAGTACGCAATTATTGCAGCATGTGGTAAGCAGTACAAAGTATCTGAGGGCGACGTTATCAAAGTTGAGAAGCTCGGAGTTGCAGAAGGTGAGACTGTAACATTCGATAAGGTTCTTCTCATTAGTGATGGAGAAGCAGTTGTTGGAAATCCAACAATAGACGGAGCTTCAGTTACTGCTTCCGTTGTAGGCGAGGGCAAGGACAAGAAGGTCGTTGTTTACAAATACAAGAGGAAAACAGGTTATCACAAGAAGAACGGTCACAGACAGATGTTTACAAAGATTAAGATTGATAAAATCAATGCTTAATGCGCAAGGTCTATGACAAATATAATTTTTTTCAGAAAGTCCGGTAAGATTACCGGTTTTCAGTCAAAAGGACATGCCGGATACGGCATGAGAGGAACCGATGTAGTATGTGCTTCGGTTTCGGCACTTATCATTAACACAATCAATTCTATCGAAAAACTTACTCATGACAGATATGACGAGAATGTTAATGACAGAAGAGCAATTATTGATTTCCAGGTTGACGGCGAGGTAAGCGGGCAGTCGGAACTGCTTTTCAATTCATTGGAGCTAGGTCTCTATGAAATTGCCAAGGCGTATCCGGGAAATGTATCGATTAAATACCGTGATTATTAATTTCACGGCTGCATAAGACATTCAAGGAGGTGTAACACTCATGTTAAAACTTAACCTTCAGTTTTTCGCTCATAAAAAAGGTGTTGGTTCTACCAAAAACGGCAGAGACTCAGAATCCAAGAGACTTGGCGCCAAGAGAGCTGACGGACAGTTCGTATTAGCCGGCAACATTCTTTACAGACAGCGCGGAACAAAAATTCTCCCGGGCGTTAACGTTGGACGCGGCGGCGACGATACATTGTTTGCCACGGCGGACGGCATTGTAAGATTCGAGAGAAAAGGCAGAGACAAGAAACAGGTTTCTGTATATCCGGTTGCAGCAGAAGAGTAAAGCAAGTTTTTAACTAAGCTCCGAGTCCCTTGGATTTGGAGCTTTATCTTTAACGGAAATTTGACATTGGTTTTTAATACAACAGGAGGTAAGATATGTTCGCTGACAGCGCAAAAATCTTTATAAAATCCGGAAAAGGCGGAGACGGCCACGTAAGTTTCAGACGTGAGCTTTTCGTTGCGGCAGGCGGCCCTGACGGCGGCGACGGCGGACGCGGCGGAGATGTTATTTTTGAAGTGGACAAGGGACTTAATACCCTTGGAGAATTCAGACATACCCGCAAATATATTGCCGAGAGCGGTGAGGAAGGCGGAAAAAGACTTTGCCACGGTAAAAACGGCTCCGATATTGTTATAAAAGTTCCTGAGGGAACAATAATTAAGGACGACGTATCCGGGAAAATAATTGCCGATATGTCCGGGGAAAATATGCGCGTGACCGTTTTAAAAGGCGGACGCGGCGGAAAAGGCAATAAAAACTACGCTACGGCCACAATGCAGGTTCCCAAATATGCCCAGCCCGGACAGCAGGCAAAGGAGCTTTGGGTACGTCTTGAACTTAAAGTAATTGCGGATGTGGGACTTGCAGGCTTTCCCAATGTGGGCAAGTCAACACTGCTTTCCATGGTCAGCAATGCCAGACCTAAAATAGCCAATTACCATTTTACCACGCTTAACCCTAATCTCGGTGTCGTTGGCCTTGAAGGAGCCGACGGTTTCGTAATCGCAGACATACCGGGACTCATAGAAGGCGCCTCCGAAGGTGTGGGTCTGGGCCATGAATTTTTAAAACACATTGAGAGAACAAGAGTTATAATCCATATGGTCGATGCCGCTTCCTCTGAAGGCCGTGACCCGATAGAAGACATTTATAAAATTAATTCGGAATTGAAAGCGTACAGCTCTGAGCTGGCCGCAAAACCGCAGATTATTGCAGCCAATAAGGTTGATTTGATATACTCTGAGGATGAGAACCCTGTGCAGAAACTTCGCGATGAATTTGAACCGCAGGGTATAAAGGTATTTCCCATTTCCGCAGCCACCGGAAAAGGGCTTAGAGAGCTCCTGTATGCGGTCAGGAAGCTGCTTGATGAGTGCCCGTCCGAGCCGGTCGTATATGAGAGGGAATATTTCCCTGAGGAAATGTATGATGAGAGCGCGCCGATTGAGGTATATAAGGCAGATGAACATGCATTTGTCATTGAGGGACCCCGGATAGACAGAATGCTGGGTTATACCAACCTTGATGACGAAAAGGGCTTTGCTTTCTTCCAGAAATTCATGAAAGAGCAGGGCATTATCGACAGACTTGAAGAACTTGGAATAGAAGAAGGCGACACCGTATATCTCGGTGATTTGGAATTTGATTATTACAGATAATAATTTGGAGGAAAAATAATGACTACAAAGCAGAGAGCTTATCTTAAAAGTCTTGCAATGACAATGGAGCCGGTTTTCCAATGCGGCAAAAGTTCAGTCACTCCAGAGTTTGTTGCGGCAGTGTCGGAAGCTCTCGAGAAAAGAGAGCTTATCAAAATCAGCGTGCTTCAGAACTGCGCCGACGACCCGGCGGAGCTTTCCCGTATGCTTGCGGAAAGAACCCGTTCACAGATTGTTCAGGTTATCGGCAGAAAAATAGTCCTTTACAGGCAGGCCAAGGACGAAAAGCGCCGCAAAATAGAACTTCCCAAATCCGCTAAAAAGAAAGGCTGACATGTCATCACAAAGCCGGGCATGGGGAATACTGGGCGGAACCTTTGACCCGATACATCTGGCCCACTTACAGCTTGCGGAATGCGCCCTCAAAGAACTTGAGCTTGATAAAATTATTTTTATGCCTGCGGCGGTTCCACCCCATAAAATGAATAAAAACATAACGGATGAAAAGCATCGTCTGCAGATGACAAAACTTGCTGCCGGATATAATTCCCGGTTTGAGGTATCCGATATGGAGCTTAACATGAAAGGCGCATCGTATACCGCAAGGACGCTGGAAATATTGAAAAACCGGCACGACAGGCTTGTTTTTATACTGGGAGCAGATTCATATATGGCTCTTGAAACATGGTATAAGCCCGAAATAATCATGTCAAACGCAGAGCTTGCATGTGCATGCCGTGATAACGTCACATATGATATTCTTGCGGAGAGGTCAAGACAATATGCATTACGTTACGGAGCGGTAACTCACATACTGAGAATGCCGTATACCCACATAAGCTCCACCGGAATACGGAAGCTTATACAAAACGGATGCGATGCTTCGTCTTATCTTCCCCCAAAGGTATACAATTATATCAGAGAGAACAGATTATATGAAAAAATATGATTACGAAAAAATAAAAACAAAGCTTTCAAAGCACATTAAGGAAAGCAGGCTGCGCCACACAATAGGCGTCCAGTATACCGCGGCGTCACTTGCCATGCGCTATGCAGACGAAAGCAATGCAGATGAACTTCTCGAACAGGCAATGATTGCCGGGCTTCTCCACGACAATGCCAAATGTCTGAGCGAAAGTGAACTGCTTGAAAAATCGGTCAAACACGGTATTGAAGTTACCGAAAGCGAGCGTAATAATCCGTTTTTGCTCCATGGAAAGCTTGGAGCATACTACGCCGTTCACAGATACGGAGTTGAGGATGAAGCGGTGCTCGGCGCAATAACATGGCATACCACGGGGCATCCCGATATGACCCTGCTTGAAAAAATTGTTTTTGTGGCAGACTATATTGAACCCGGACGGACAAAACAGCCTAATCTTAATGCTGTCAGAAAACTGGCATTTGAGGATATAGATAAATGTGTTTATGTTATTTCCGATGACACACTTAATTATCTGACCGGTGAAAAAAGCTGCATAGATGAGATGACGGTTAAGACAAGAGATTATTATAAGGGTTTATTATAGGAATATCATTAGGAAAGGATAATTTATGGACAATAAATCAATTCTAAAAGCCGCATATGACGCAATAGCCGACAAAAAAGGTGAAAACACCAGAATAATTGATATTTCGGAAGTTTCCGTGATTGCAGACTACTTTATCGTAACAAACGGCAACAATGCCAGCCAGGTTCAGGCCATTGCAGACAACGTTGAAGAAAAAATGCTTGAAGCCGGATTAAAACTTAACCAGATAGAAGGCTACAACACCTCAAGCTGGATACTAATGGATTTCGGCAATATAATCGTACACGTTTTTTCCAAGGAGGACAGATTTTTCTATGATTTGGAAAGAATATGGAGCGACGGCAAAAGCATTGATATAGAGGAAATGCAATGAATTATATTGAAGCCGTAAGCTGTCTTGAAAGGCTGAACACACTGGGAAGCAGACCCGGACTGGAGACAATTTCAGAACTTCTTAAAAGACTTGGCAATCCGCAGGACAAACAGTATTTTGTGCATATTGCAGGCACCAACGGAAAAGGCTCCGTCGGTGCTTTCTTAGAATCAATCCTGACGGATGCCGGATATAACGTGGGACGTTACAGTTCTCCGGCGGTATTTGAGCCACTTGAAATTATCAAGGCAGGAGGACAGAACATATCATGTGAAGATTTTGCTTCCGTTATTACCGAAATAAAGTCTGCATGTGACAATATGGTGTCAGACGGTTTTGCTCATCCTACCAGATTTGAAATGGAAACCGCCGCCGCTTTCATGTATTTTTACCGGAAAAAATGTAATATAGCCATTGTGGAATGCGGAATGGGCGGGGATTTGGACG
>CALWMX010000002.1 GCA_944382105.1 uncultured Butyrivibrio sp. | reverse complement strand
ATCCATGTATCATCCATCATAGCCTTGAGCGTACCGTATGTCTGAGATGCCGCATTGTAGCTGAGTTGTTCAAACATGAATATATTATTCTCAGTAAGCCAGTTGCGCGGATCCATCACATATTCCACCGCCTCGACGGACGCCTGTACCCAGCCTCCTCCGCTTAACTGTACCCATGAATTGGCAGACCAATTATAAGAACCGTTTACCTTGGTATCCTTCCATGACGTAGGAGTGGCGTACCAGCCTGAGTCAATACCCTTCAAAGTCATAATTCCGTCCGGTACGAGGTTACGTTTCAAAAGCATCTCTGTAGCTACCCAATCTCCGTTTTCATTTACATAACCATTAATAACCTCATCCCAGTCGAGCCCCGTATTAAACGCTACAAAATTCCAGTAAGGATGCGCCTCATGAAGCTTACGGAGACTGTCCCTGTAAGATTCCGGAAACTGTTCCAGCGTTTTCTCGAAGCTTGTGGCAGCCGCGATGTCAATAGTGGATTTCAGTTCAAACGCGGTAACTGCCAGCATTGCGGCAACAGAGAATATGATAATCGGTAATTTAATATTATGTTTTCTACAAAAGCCCAGCATGTATGTACTCCTAATCAAAAAGCTATGTTAAATACTACAAAATTCCTCCCTCTAAAGCCTTTCTTATTATATAAAAAATTTTTATTTTTTTCAACCCGCTAAAAGCATTTCCCACAAATTTCCGCAGGGATAACAGAGCCGGAAAACGGCAGAAAAATCCGGTCCCGCGCGCATTTACATACTGCGGGACCGGACACTCTATGCCTCGTCAATGGCTTTGCCTATATCATGACGCATGTACTTATTCTCAAACTGAATCCACTCTGTGGCCTCATAAGCCTTGGCCCTTGCTTCCTTGAGAGTGGCCCCCTTGGCAGTGATGCCCAGAACTCTTCCTCCGTTGGTGACAATGCCTTCATCTGTAAGCTTTGTTCCGGCATGAAAACAAAAATAATCATCCTTGCCTTCAAAGTTCTCAAAGCCGGTAATCAATTTACCCTTTTCATATGAGACCGGATAACCGTCGGATGCAAGCACAACGCACACACAGGCATTGTCTTCAAACTGCAGGTCTACCTTGTCAAGTGTGCCGTCGATACATGCCTCAAACACATCTATTATATCGTTTTTCATCCTCGGAAGCACAACCTGCGCTTCCGGGTCACCGAAGCGGGCGTTGTATTCCAGCACCTTAGGCCCTTTAGACGTCAGCATAAGCCCGAAAAATATCACTCCCTTAAACGGGCGTCCCTCTGCTTTCATTGCATCAACGGTTGCCTGATAGATATGCTTTTTACAGAAATCATCAACTTCAGCAGTGTAAAACGGACTAGGTGAAAAGTTGCCCATACCGCCTGTGTTAAGTCCTTTATCCCCGTCCTTGGCACGTTTGTGGTCCTGTGCGGACGACATGATTTTAATCGTATTGCCGTCAACAAATGATAAAACGGATACCTCGCGCCCGGTCATAAATTCCTCAATGACAATGGTGTTTCCCGCATCTCCGAACTGCTTATCCGTCATGAGCGTCTTTACTCCGTCAAGCGCTTCTTCCTTTGTGTTGCAGATAAGGACTCCCTTGCCAAGCGCAAGCCCATCGGCCTTAAGGACAATGGGATAATCCGCCGTCTCCAGATATTCACATGCGGCCTCCGGCGACGTAAAGGTCTCATAAGCAGCCGTAGGTATATTGTATTTGCGCATAAGGTCCTTGGAAAAAGCTTTGGAGCCCTCAAGAATTGCAGCGTTTTTGCGAGGGCCGAACACGCGGAGCCCCTCCTTTTCAAATACATCCACAATTCCGCCCACAAGCGGGTCATCCATTCCGATTACGGTCAAATCAATGCCTTCCCGCTTGGCGAAATCCGCCAGCTTATCAAATTCCATTGCACCGATAGGCACGCATTCAGCTATCTGAGCGATTCCGGCGTTGCCGGGCGCGCAGAAAATTTTATCGGCTTTAGGGCTTTTGGAGCATGCGTAAGCTATCGCATGCTCACGCCCTCCGCTTCCTATTATAAGTATCTTCATTTAATTATATCTCCTTTAATGTTCACTGCAAATGCTTCATCCCGCATATGCATCCGCTTTGTTATCCGAGTTTAAGCTCTCCGTTGGCAATCATATCTATTGCCTTGGGAAGTATAATCCACTCCGCTTGTTCCATGACTCGTCTCTGCAGAATCTCCGGAGTATCGCCCTCCTCCACCATGACCGGCTTCTGAAGTATTATTTTGCCCGTGTCAGTGCCTTCGTCCACAAAATGGACCGTTGCACCCGTAACCTTTACTCCGCGCGCAAGCGCCGCCTCATGTACCTTTAGCCCATAAAAACCTTTACCGCAGAAAGACGGTATAAGCGACGGATGGATATTTATAATCCTGTAAGGAAAGGCTTCAACCATGGCAGGGGGAATTGCGACAAGAAATCCTGCCAAAACAATTAAATCAGGATTTAATTTCTGTGTTTCTTCCAAAAGAGCTTTATTAAACAGTTCTCTGTTATCATATTGTTTCGGAGAAACGCACCTCGCTTCAATTCCTTTGGCTCTGGCCCGTTCCAGAGCGTATGCGCCCGCATTATTGCTGATTACTCCGGCAATTTCCGCATTTCGTATTGTTTTATTGTCAATCGCATCCATAATTGCCTGAAGATTGGTTCCTCCGCCGGACACAAGCACCGCCACTTTTAACATATCGTCACACCTTTTTCCCCGGCGGACGCCTTACCCAGTATAAATGCCTGCTCTCCGGCCGCATTAACCGCCTCGACTGTCTTATCCGCATCCTCCTTAGCAACGGCAAGCACCATTCCCACGCCCATGTTAAAGGTGTTATACATCATATCGCGGGAAATATCGCCGTCCTCCTGAAGCATTTTAAAAATTGCGGGAATTTCATAACTGTCCTTATATATTTCAGCCCTGATCCCGTCAGGAAGCATTCTTGGAATATTCTCGTAAAAACCGCCGCCCGTTATATGGCTGCAGCCCTTTATCCTGACTCCTGAATCTTTGACTGACTTAAGCGCCCTTACATATATTCTTGTAGGCGTCAGCAGCGCCTCTCCAAGAGTTGTTCCCAAAGCTTCATAATATGTATCAAGGGCCTCCCTTGTCATTGAAAATACTTTTCTGACAAGTGAAAATCCATTGCTGTGGACGCCGGATGATTTTATTCCAACAAGTATATCCCCGTCCTTAATATCATTGCCCGTGATAAGGTCTTTTTCGTCAACCGCCCCTACACAAAAGCCGGCCAAATCATACTCGTCAACAGGCATAAGCCCCGGATGTTCCGCCGTCTCGCCGCCTATAAGCGCGCATCCGGCCTGTCTGCATCCTTCCGCAACGCCCTTTACTATCGTGGCTATTTTTTCCGGCTCATTTTTGCCGCATGCTATGTAATCAAGGAAAAATAACGGTTCTCCGCCCGCACATGCAACGTCATTGACACACATGGCAACGCAGTCGATGCCTATTGTATCATGCTTATCCAGTATAAATGCCAGCTTGATTTTGGTTCCCACGCCGTCAGTTCCGGATAAAAGAACAGGATTATCCATGTTTTTTATCTGTGCCATCGAAAATGCTCCGGAAAATCCTCCGAGGCCTCCCATAACTTCAGGCCTCATTGTTCCCTTAACATATTCTTTCATTAGTTCAACCGATTTGTAGCCGGCTTCAATATCAACTCCGGCATTCTTGTAATCCATTCTATTTTTCCTCCATATATTTCTTGTAACCGACGCTTTCAATCCTGTCTTTTTTCTTCATAACGCCGTCTTTCAAATCCTCTTTGTATTCCTTGAGTCTGGCAAGAAGTTCGTCGTCTGATGTGGCCAGTATCTTGGCAGCCAGTATTCCCGCATTGGCTCCGCCGTCGATTGCAACCGTCGCAACAGGTATGCCGCTTGGCATCTGAACAATCGAATAAAGGGAATCGACTCCCCCCACGGTCTTGGTGTAGATTGGTACTCCGATTACCGGCATAGGGAAAATAGCCGCGCACATTCCCGGAAGATGCGCCGCTCCCCCGGCTCCCGCTATTATTACCTTGAACCCTTTTTCCTCGGCTTTTTTAGCATAATCGAAAAAAACATCGGGCATGCGGTGTGCGGAGATTATTGTAATTTCATATTCAATACCGAATTTTTCCAGCATTTCGGCCGCCTTGCTCATCACTCCAAGGTCCGAATCACTGCCCATAACAATTCCTACTTTTGCCATTCTAATCTGCTCCTTTGCAATTTTTATTTTCTTTTAAAGTATTAAATCATACCCTGCATTATATCGGTACAGGATTTTGAAGCATATAAATTATAACCCGACTATCAGAAGCATTACAAGTATAACAGCCATAATTCCGTTAATCAAAGTACCCAAAAATGAAAACGTATAGTACCTGTCGCTTTCCCTGTAGCTTAAAATGCCTACAAGGCAGCCGAAAACAGCCACCGTAAGGGAAGTCAGGGCATATGAGCCTACAATAGTTCCTCCCTCTCCTCTGGCTGTAAAAGAAGCTCGCACGGCAAGAACCAGCAACGCTATTGAAGCGGCCGCCATAATGCTGGATATTACGCCGCCCACACTGTGTTTTTTGTCTGAAAATTTATATTTGTGCCCCGCCATCGCGTTTTTTCCCTTCTATTCTGATAAACAGCTTATACAAAAGCACGCCAATCAGCCCGCCGGCCGTATTGAGTATTATGTCATCCACATCAAAGGAACCCACTTTTGTCAGCAGTTGGATTACCTCTACGAATATTGAAAAATCTGCCGAGAGAACTACCGCCTCCGCCATTCCGAAACGTCTTCCCGATACCGGAATTATAAAAATTCCAAACGGAACAAAAGCAGCCACGTTTCCGGCAAGGTTAAGCCACACCGCCTTAGGTCCCAAAATGCGGGCGTAGACAATAAATCTTTTGATTTCCTTAAGCGGTGTAAGATTATAATGATAACTTCTGGCAGCAAAACTCCGCCCCATACTCTCCGCAAAAAACAGAAAGTATACGAGCACACACATATACACCGCAAAAAGAATGATGCTTATGCATCTGCGTTTTGCGTTCCTGTCCATTATTAATATATCCTTCCGCACAACTGCAGCTCCTCCGGTGTTTTCAGACCCGGAAGAGCATCACTTGCATCAGAACAAAGTGTCCGCCTTTGAAGCCAGCAGCTTTGCACCGTTGACTATCAGAAGCACTCCCGTTGCTATTCCAAGACAGATGGTCAGGATTCCCAGAGTCAGCGTGGAAGAACCTGCATTTTTGATTGATTTAAAAAGCTTTTCGTTCATACGTTACTCTCCTTTATTCTGCTCCGTACTGAGCGTAGTATGCGTCAATTGCCGCCTTGATTGTGTCATTAATAATTATTTCGCCTTTGTACGGTCTGTTATAGAGATGCTCTATAACCTCTGCCATTGTAACGATTGCCGTAGTCTCTATTCCGTATTTTTCATGTATTTCGCAAAGTGCGCTTTTGCTTCCCTGTCCCCGCTCCATTCTGTCAACGGACACAACCATCCCGACAATGTCCACATTTCCCTGTGCCATGATAATAGGAAGCGTTTCCTCAATAGATGTTCCCGCTGTTGTCACGTCTTCTATTATAACCACTTTGTCTCCGTCATTAATAGGACTTCCAAGCAAAATTCCCTTGTCTCCGTGGTCTTTTATTTCCTTACGGTTGGAGCAGTATCCTATCTCTGCTCCGTAAAGCCTGTCAAGGGCTATGGACGCCGCCACCGAAAGAGGTATCCCTTTGTATGCAGGCCCGAAAAGAATGTCAAAATCCGTTCCGTACCTGTCGTTTATGGCCTTTGCATAATATTCGCCCAGCTTATTAAGCTGTAATCCTGTTCTGTAGAAGCCTGTGTTAATAAAAAACGGCGTTTTTCTTCCGCTTTTCGTAACAAAGTCTCCGAATTTGAGCACGTTGCAGTCTACCATAAACTCAATAAACCGCTCCTTGTACTGTTCCATTAAATAATGCCTCCTGTCATTGTTTCCGCTTATAGGGAAAAAATTTCGTGTCCGCAGCCAGCGGTATGCCGCTCTGCCAGATTGTACCACAAATATATTTATTTAACAATTCCGATTAAATCATTGATATCTTCTACGCCTTTGTCACGCATATATCTTTCTATGCCCTCTATCACGTCCAGCGTAGCCCTCGGGTTATAAAAGTTTGCCGTTCCTACGGATACCGCCGTTGCACCGGCCAGAATAAATTCAAGCGCATCCTCTGCGGTTGAAATACCGCCCATTCCTATAACCGGTATTTTTACCGCATTTGCAGCCTGATAGACCATGCGGACTGCAACCGGCTTTATTGCAGGTCCCGAAAGCCCTCCCGTCTTGTTGGCAACTGCAAATGTCTGACGGTTTATGTCTATTTTCATTCCTGTCAATGTATTGATAAGCGATATAACATCCGCTCCTCCGGCCTCGGCAGCCTTTGCCATCTCCGTAATATCCGTCACATTGGGACTGAGCTTCATAATCACCGGCTGTTTTGCCGCCTTTTTAACTGCACGGGTTATATGCTCCACATTGGCGGCGCTCTGTCCGAACGCTATTCCGCCCTCCTTGACATTCGGGCAGGAAATATTTATTTCAAGCAAATCCACCGGTTCGTCGGCAAGCCTCTCTACAACCTCAATATAATCTCTCTCAGATTTGCCGCATACATTGACAATTATTTTGGTGTCATATTTTTTGAGGAAAGGTATATCCCTGCCGGCAAAAACGTCTATTCCCGGATTCTGCAGTCCTACCGCATTAATCATTCCGCCGTAAACCTCTGCAATTCTCGGAGTCGGATTTCCCGGCCATGGAACATTTGCGACGCCCTTTGTGACCACAGCTCCCAGTTTGTTCAAATCCACAAAATCGGCGTATTCCATTCCTGAGCCGAAAGTTCCGGATGCCGTCATAACCGGATTCTTCAGTTCAACGCCGGCAAGATTGATTCGAGTGTTCATTACAATTCCACCTCCGCCGCATTAAATACAGGTCCATCCTTGCATACTCTTTTGTTATGAACCATGGAATGACTGTCTTTATCCGTTGACCGGCACACGCAGGCAAGACAGGCCCCTATTCCGCATGCCATTCTCTCTTCCAGGGACAGCCACGCCTCAATTCCGTTATCAAGGGCATACTGTTTAACTGCACGCAGCATAGGTGTGGGGCCGCAGGCATAAATCACATCGCCTGAAATTTTATTTGCCGACACTGCGTCTATAACGGTTCCATGTGTTCCAAGACTTCCGTCGTCAGTGGCAATCGTAAGATTGCCGTATAATTTCAGCTCCCTGTCGAGAAATGTGTCCGAATTTCTGTATCCGACTACGATTTCCTTATCATCCTGAATCCTTTTGGCAAGCTCCAGCATCGGCGGAATCCCTATGCCTCCGCCGATAAGTATGGCTTTGCGTCCCGAAGCTCCGGACCGGTCAATCGGAAAACCGTTGCCTAGAGGCCCCAGTATATGTATTTTATCTCCTGCTTTATATCCGGAAAATTCGGCTGTGCCTCCGCCTACAACCCTGTAGACAATCCTCAGTCTTCTTCCGTCCGTCTCGCATATGCTTATAGGACGGGGCAAAAGCCTTGATGCGTCATTGGTGTAAACCGATATAAATTGCCCGGGAAAAGATTTTTCAGCAATATTGGCAGTCATTATCCACATATCATATATGCCGTCTGAAATTTGTCTCTGGCTCTCAACTATCGCAGTTTCATCGAACTTCATATTATATTCCTCTCGCACCGTTAATGTCGTTAATCATATCTAATGCCGCCTGCCTTGCCGCGTCCGCATAATTCGCGGCACCAAAGCGTGCGTACGCATCCTGTTTGTATGCACAGATAATGCCTCTTGAGCTGTTGACAATTGCGCCGAGACCGTCTTCATTAAAATAGTGCACTAAGTCCTTGCCGCATCCTCCCTGAGCTCCGTAGCCCGGAACAAGTATAAAAGCCTTCGGCATTATTTTGCGCAGTATTTTGCCCTGCTCAGGATATGTTGCGCCCACAACGGCTCCCACATAGCTGTATCCGTTGCCCATGCAGTCTTTTCCCCACTCGTCAACCTGCATTCCCACATGTTCATAAAGCGGTCTGCCGTCAATCAGTCTGTCCTGAAATTCCCCGCTTGACGGATTAGAAGTCTTTACAAGTATAAAAATGCCTTTGTTTTCCTCTTTGCACACATCCACAAAAGGCTTTATTCCGTCAGTTCCCAGATATGGATTGACAGTGACAAAATCCTCGTCAAAGCCTGCGTATATTTTGCCGCCTACCTTGACCTTTCCGAGATGTCCTGCAGCATAAGCTGCCGAAGTTGAACCTATATCGCCCCTTTTGATATCGCCGATTACAACAAGGTCTTTGGATTTGCAGTAATCTACAGTTTTCTTGAATGCAATAACACCTTCAACTCCAAACTGCTCATACATGGCTATCTGAGGCTTTACGGCAGGCACAATGTCATATATTGCATCCACAATACCTTTGTTATATTCAAAAACAGCCTCCGCCG
>CALWMX010000001.1 GCA_944382105.1 uncultured Butyrivibrio sp. | reverse complement strand
TTTACGGCGATCCGCGCCACAGGCAAACCTCTGCGAGGCGCTCCATCATGCCCGCCTTATACTCCGCAAGCGGATGCACATACCGTGAGAACGTGATTCCGGGAGAACTATGCCCTAAGATCTCGGCAAGCGCCTTCCCGTCCATTCCGCATTCCGCGGCCCGCGTCGCAAACGTATGACGAAGCGCATGGAACCCACGGTGAGCAAGGCCAGCCTTCTCCAAAAGACGGGCAAACGAGCGCTGGTAGGAGCGCACGGGGATGGGTTTTCCGCTGTGAGAGATGACATAACTGCACGGTTTTTTCATACTCCGCAGCATCCTGACTATAACATCCGAGAGCGGAACAATGCGACAGGAGGCAATCGACTTCGGAGAATCGACAAGACGTGTAAACCGCCCCGTTTCATCTTTCCCGTCATGACAGGAGCGTGCTACCGCCATGAAAGCGCGGTCGAAGTCGATATCCCCCCATTCCAGGGCGAGAAGCTCCCCGATCCGCAGTCCGGTATAGAGACAGAGCAGAATGCCTCGGTATTTTTCCTCTCGTGCCTGCAACGCAGCGTCCTCAAGGATCGCCTGCTCCCCGCGGCTGAAACAGCTTGTGCGGAACTGCTCCGACTTGGGACGGCGGATCGCGCCCGCCGTATATCCTTTCGCCATCCCTGCGTCATATGCACATTTCAGCGAACACTGCAAAATGGTGACCACGAGGTTGACGGTTGCCGACGAGAGTCCTTTTCCCGTTACATGATTTCCGCTCTTTAACAGCTCTGCAACGTATCTTTGCAAAACAGATGGCGTGAGTTCCTCTAAAGTTTTCTCGCCGAACCGCGGAACAAGATGCACCTTTACGATCATCTGATACGTCTCGAACGTTCTCTGCTTGCGCGACGGACGCACATAGTCGTTCAGCCATTCTTCCAGCCATGTCTGATAGTTCATTGGTAACCTCCGATGTGTTGATAGCTCCATTGTACTGCATCGGTGCTTCTTTTGCTCCATTGCATTTTCCGCAAACAAAAAAGAGCAGATGACCGCACGCTCGCGACCATCCGCCCGTTTTTATGCTTTCATGATAAATATGTTAGAGAAATCTTAGCCCTCGTCTCCCGTCCCGTAGAAAATGGTATACACACTTTAAGTGCTTTCTGATCCGCTGTTCCATAAGTTTGCCCCACAAATTGTGGGGCAAACTTAGATTTCCGTCAGATGCAAATATTTATCGTAGAATTCAAAAAACACATACACAGTAGTTGCGGGATCATTCATTGCTGGGGACATGCTTGCATTACGCAACTGCTTCGCATATTTCATAGCCTGTACAATACTTCCCCCTTTCCTACTAATCAGAGCAAAAATATCCTTGATATTTTTCCTGTACTTTTGATCGAGACAGCTTGTCATCTTGTCAATATAATCTGCCCTGCCGATTGCAGATTGCATATTTACAAAATTCAGCAAGAGCCACAATTCAAAACATTGATTAGACCATAAAGCATGAAACTTTGTTGATTTATGTTTCATGTGGTTTATTTTTGATATTGCCTGATTGAAGTTCTCATTTGTGAACTCGTCCTTATCGAACACCACCCAGACATTATCCAGCAGGCAAGACTTATCTCTTTCTATGCGTTTAACAAATTTACTTACATTTTCTGCCATAGCCAAGGGATCGACGGGGTCAGTTTCAATAAAAAATCTGGGCAACGCGTTTTGCTCGAATGACTTAAAATACTCGACCGCACCGCTGAAGTAATTTTTTTCCGTCTCTTCCCCACAGCAAATAATCAGATTTGTGGTTGCGATTGGTATGGCACTCGTCCGCCGCCTTTCTGAATACCAAGAATCTTTCTTCCGTGCCATATCAGTTCTTCCAGCTTTTCATGGCTTTCAGATAAGGATCTGCGCCATAGCGTCCCTCGATGTATTGCTTATTATAGACGGCATCATTTCTTACAAGCTCCCCATCCTCTGTGCGCATTTCAATGAGGGAATACAGCATAGAATATTGCTTATCATTCATAGCCATAAACCATATCTCATCGCGGCGGAATACTTCCTTTGTCATCGTCGTCATGTCGTGAGATGTAAAAATCAGCTGCGCCCCTTTCGTATTTATTGCGCTGTCAGAAAACATTTCAAGTATAAATTTTAACAGCATCGGATGGATCTTTGCATCCAGCTCGTCGATGACAACCGTACGCCCTTCGTTTATAGCTACAACAAACAGGGGAAGCAGACCGAATATCTTTTTTGTACCGTTAGATTCCTCTTGCAAATCGAGTTCGTACCTTTGATTGTCTATTCTGTGTACAGTACTGACCTTGATACTGAACTGATTATTGTTTAACGGTATCCTCTCAACGCGATAGGATTTAATATGCAAATCCATGCTTGAAAGAAGCTCAGTCATCTTGCTTCTGATCTTTGCGCTGCGCTCATCGTTTGCAAATTCCAACTGATAAATATTATTGAGCAGCAGCTCCTCCATAAATGGCATATTATAATCGACGCAATATGTCTGCCTGAACCAATTTATGACGCGCTTAATATGCTCAATATCGTAAACCAAACCGAGCCATGCAAGTACAGGCATGCCAGATGATATATTGCTCGCTACCTTTACATTCTGTGCAAGCTCCTTGCCTAAAACAACATTATCCTTCTCCCGCTCAAAAATGCTTTTAATCATTTTAGAATTGGGCTTTTTATAGTGCAAACTTTCTTCAATGATTTTCTTATCAAGAATAGAGATATAATATTTATATTCAAGGTTTTCAACTTCAATATAGACTTCAAACTCCGTGGGAGAATTTATACTGTCCTCGTCAAATTTAAAAGGCTGTATGGACAAACCGATAACGGGTGCGTCATTTATAAATTTCATCCCACCCACCACATTAAAATGCTTTATAATAAGCGCTTGAAGGGTGGAAAACGCTTTAAGCATGGTTGTTTTTCCTCCACCGTTAGGACCATATATAGAGGCAAGCGGAAGAAGTCTGTCATTGATCAGCGACTTTTTATGCTCCGACAGTGTAACTGAACGCATATCAAGCGTCGTCTTTTCCTTTAAGCATTGAAAATTGGTTACCGAGAACTGTATGAGCATTGCCGTTACTCCTTTTATCTTTCTATACCCATTATATGAGATTTTAATAAAAAAATCAATAGTATACGAGAAAAAATCTCGCTAAATTGTATTTTTATTTCAATACAGTAGATTCCTATCAGGCGACGCAGCCGCCCTCGACAACCATACCGTGGATTTACTTACCAAACGAAACAAGCTGACCGCCGCACAAGAAGAGATAATAATGAATACGATCGAAAGCTACTTATAAAATTATCGGGCATGTCCTTGCTTGCCCGATTTTTATGTTTCTAATGATGAAGTCACCTGCTTTAAAACGTAAACATACTAGTAAATATTACTTACAAATAAGGCGTCACTGCCGCTCTAAGTCTCAACACATAATTGATAGTTCTATCCATCAGCTCATCATAATTAGATGGGTTGCGAAAATCTAGTCCCTTTATATCCGTACAAAAAAGCGACGCCTTTTTATTGTCATGCCTGTTCCATTTTAAAGAAAAACCTGTCGCCTCCTCTATTTCAACCTTATGACTATATAGCCGATCATACAAATCTTTATTATCAGGTATCCAAAGACTTACTCTGATTTTATGTTCACGATTTACTAAATCTATAGAGATCTGGCACTGCGATGAGCCTACGGCTACGGAATACCAATGATCTGTTGTTGCCTTTCTTTTATTAAATGGCCGTCCCTTAGCTTCAAGAACTTCGTTAAATTTATTCCAAAACTCCAATCTTTTAGTCTGAGAATCACTTAGCTTCTGACTTTTTGCAATACTTTTAACTTGCTTAATAAAATCATTGGGCTGCTCAATAATTTTAAACATAGGAGCAGGAACTGAGTCGCCTATTGTATAAGCGTGCACTTCAATAAGAAAAAATGAGACATCATCTGTTGTATGTGTGTTTAGCCATTGGATCGCGCTTGCGTGTTCCTCTCTAGCGCTTGCAACAAGCCACACGACGACTGACGCATCAAGTCCGGAAGCATATGTTATAATCTTGCCGAGATGGTCATGATTTGTCTGCTCCAATTGATTTTCGATAAGAACAACCTTGCCTGTAATCTCATCTTTGCAGAGAATATCACAGCGGTACGCGCCTACAAACTTTTCGGTTTCGACGTCAACAAGAGAAAGATTGAGCACGTTACCCAACGGTTCTATGTTGTCAGGCGATGCAAGCCATTTTGAAAAATCAAATTGCTCATGTCCCCACACCGATCTTACGTCAATCTCTTTTAACTTGCCTAAATTCATTATCTTCTCCTTGCTTAAAGGCTTTATCACCGGTCACCCGATCCCGAAGAAGCGTTCAAAGAAGACTTTGAGCTTTTCTATGATCGTCCGTTTTTTCTTCTCTCTGCCGCCGCATATAATTTAAATAAATTCTGATCAAATGAATGCAGAAAAGGTTTACCCGAACACTTAAAACGCGCCGCGGAATTTTTCCGCGGCGC